>NZ_JBSHAO010000016.1:0-153874 GCF_053611545.1 Streptomyces sp. NPDC054796
CCCCTCCGCCCCTCCGGGCCCGCGCGGCCGTCAGCGGCGGTGGCGGCCCGGACGGGAGGCCGGGTCGGCGGGCAGAGCCTCGTCCGCCGTCGTACCGGGCGCGGGGGCGCCCCCGCGCTTGGCAGCCTCCTCGGCCTCCTCCGCCGCCTCCATCTCCGCGATGACGTTGATCGGCGGCGGCGCCTTGGCCAGGAAGATCCACGTGAGGTAGACCGCGAGGAGGAAGGGCGGGATCTTCAGCGCGACCGTGACCCAGCCGAACTGCTGGGTGTCGCCCCAGAAGTAGAGCGGGAAGAGCACCGCGCACTTGGCGAGCAGGATGACGCCCCAGGCGTAACTGGCCTTCGTGTACGCCTTCTTGCGGCCCGGGTTGCGCGTGCGCCAGGAGAGGTTCTCCTTGAACACCGGGCCGAGGACCAGCCCCAGCAGCGGTACGCCCGCCACGGAGGTGGCGAGATAGGCGATGGCCAGGCCGAGCGTGTAGAGCATGCCCGGCAGGTAGAAGTCCTTGGCGTTGCCGGTCATCATCGCGAAGAGCACGCCGAAGGCGACTCCGAAGACCCCGCTGAACGCGTGCTTCACGGTGTCCCTGCGGACGAGCCGGACCAGGCCCATCACCGCGGACAGGCCGAGGGCCGTCAGCGCGGCGGCGTGGATGTCCTTGTTGACCGTGTACCAGGCGATGAAGACGAGACCGGGAACCGTGGTCTCCACCAGGCCGCGCACGCCGCCGAACGCCTCGAAGAGGGCGGCTTCCGTGACGGCGTGGGATCCCTGTGCTTCCTGGACTTCCTGGCCGTCCCGCTCACCCGTCTCCGGGTCCGCGGTCGGCTTGTCGAGGGAGGTCACCCGCTACTCCTGTCCGAGGGGTCGCAGCTCGTACTTGGGATTGAACATCACGGGGCGCCCGCGGTTGCTCGCGATGCGTCCCCAAGCGATCAGCTTCCTGCCCGGCTCTATGCCCGCGATGGCGCGACGGCCCAGCCAGACGACGTCCAGCGCCGCCGAGCCGTCGAACAGCTCGGCCTCCAGCGTGGGGACTCCGGCGCGCGGTCGCAGCGTCACCGTGCGCAGTGTGCCGGTGACGCGGACTATCTGGCGGTCGCCGCAGTCACAGATACGGGTGCAGCCCGTGCTGTCCGCGTCCTGCCGCAGCTCCGCTGAGCGCAGATCCTCCTCGGAGGAGGACAGCCGCTCCAGGAAGCGCCGGAAGCGTCCGCCTCCGGCCGGCTCGGCCCTGTCGGCTCGGGTGAGGCCACTCATAACAGCCAGCGTACCCGTGCGGGGGCGTCCCGATCGCCTTCGCCCGTGACCACTCTCTCCGCCCCCTCGGCCCCTCCCCTCTCCGCCTCACTTCTCCGCCTCACCTCTCGAACCGGTACCCCATGCCCGGTTCGGTGACGAAGTGCTTCGGGTGGGCCGGGTCGGCCTCCAGTTTGCGGCGGAGCTGGGCCATGTAGACGCGCAGGTAGTTGGTCTCGGTCCCGTACGAGGGCCCCCAGACCTCCTTCAGCAGCTGCTTCTGGCTCACCAGGCGCCCCGTGTTCCGTACGAGCACCTCCAGCAGGTGCCACTCCGTGGGCGTCAGCCGCACGTCCCTGCCCTCGCGGTGGACCTTCTTGGCGGCCAGGTCGACGCTGAAACCCTCGGTCTCGACGATCCCCTCCTCCCCCGCGGACGGGGCTGCGGGCTCTGCCCTGCGGACGGCGGCGCGCAGCCGCGCGAGGAGTTCGTCCATGCCGAAGGGCTTGGTGACGTAGTCGTCGGCTCCGGCGTCGAGCGCCTCGACCTTCTCGTCGGAGGTCTGCCGGGCCGAGAGGACCAGGATCGGGACCCGGGTCCAGCCGCGGATGCCCCGGATGACGTCGACGCCGTCCATGTCGGGCAGGCCGAGGTCGAGGATGACGACGTCGGGGTGGCGCTCGGCGGCGAGCCGGAGGGCCGTGGCGCCGTCGGGGGCCGCGTCGACCTCGTACTTCCGCGCCTTCAGATTGATCACGAGAGCGCGGACGATCTGCGGCTCGTCATCGACCACGAGCACCCGGTACATGAGTTGTCCTCTCCAGTTTTCGGTCCATCGGCGTGCGCCTGTGCGTGCGCACCCGAGCGGTGGGACGGCGGGACGATGGCTAGCCGACGGGTCCGACAGGTCCGGCGGGCCGCGGATACGGGCGCGGGGCACCGGCCTCGCGCGCACGGCGGGGGTCGGGCGCGCGGCCGTGCGCCGCGCGCAGGGTGAGCACCATCGTCATGCCGCCTCCCGGTGTGTCCTCGGCGTCCAGCGTGCCGCCCATCGCCTCGGCGAAGCCCCTGGCCACGGCGAGCCCGAGGCCCACTCCCGCGCCGCGTGGCGCGTCGCCGTAGCGCTGGAAGGGCTCGAAGATGCGGTCCTTCTCGCTGTCGGGCACCCCGGGGCCTCGGTCGGTGACCCGCAGCTCGACCCGGTCGGCGAGCGCGCTGGCCCGCACGAGGACCTTCTTGCCCTCGGGGCTGTACTTGGCGGCGTTCTCGACGATGTTGGCGACGGTGCGCTCCAGCAGCCCCGGATCGACGGCGACCAGGGGCAGCGCCTCGGCGAGCGCCAGCCCGACGGTGCCCTCGGGCAGCCCCCTGAGTGCCTTGGGGACGACCTCCTCCAGGCTGATCTCGCGGATGAGCGGGGCGAGGGTGCCGGTCTGGAGCCTGGACATGTCCAGGAGGTTGCCCACCAGGTTGTCGAGCCGGTCGGCGCCCTCCTCGATGGCCTCCAGGAGGTCCGCCTCGTCGGCCTCCGACCAGGCCACGTCGTCGGAGCGCAGGGAGCTGACGGACGCCTTGATGGCGGCGAGCGGGGTGCGCAGGTCGTGCGAGACGGCCGCGAGCAGCGCGGTGCGGATGCGGTTGCCCTCGGCCAGCTCGCGGGCCTGGTCGGCCTCGCCCTGGAGCCGCTGCCGGTCCAGCACGCCCGCCGCCTGCGCCGCGAAGGCGGCGAGGACCCGGCGGTCCTCGGCGGGCAGCACCCGCCCGGAGAGCACCAGCATCATGCGGTCGCCGACGGGCATGTCCACGTCGCCGTCCTCGGGGCGTACGAGGGTGCCGCCCGCGCCCTCGCGCGCACCCGTGTCCGGCCCGGCCGCGCCCGCACCCGTGCCCACGCTCCCCACACAGGTCCAGGCCCCGCGGTCGCCCTCGCGCTCCAAGAGGGCCACCGACTCCATGGCGAAGGTCTCGCGCACCCGCTCCAGCAGCGCGTCCAGGGAGTCCTCCCCGCGCAGCACGCTGCCCGCGAGGGCCGAGAGGATCTCGGACTCGGCGCGCAGCCTGGCCGCCTGCTGCGTACGCCGGGCCGCGAGGTCCACGACGGAGGCGACCGCGACGGCGACGCCGAAGAAGACGGCGAGGGAGACGATGTTGCGGCCGTCGCTGATGGTCCAGGTGTGGGTGGGCGTGGTGAAGAAGTAGTTCAGCAGCGCCGAGCAGACCGCGGCCGACGCCAGCGCGGGCAGCAGGCCGCCCACCATCCCGGCGGCGACGGTGAGGACGAGGAAGAGCAGGACGTCGTTGGCGAAGCCGATGCGCGGGTCGAACGCCGTCATCAGCAGCGTCAGCAGCGCCGGGCCGCCGAGCGCGGTGAGCCAGCCCCAGATGACGCGGGAGCGGCCCAGCCGGGTGCCCCGCGCGACGGGCAGACCGCGCCCCTTGGCGACCTCCTCGTGGGTGACGATGTGGACGTCCAGGTCGGGGCCCGAGTCCCGCGCGACGGTCGTGCCCACGCCGGGCCCGAACATGTACTGCCACGTCTTGCGGCGCGAGGAGCCCAGGACTATCTGGGTGGCGTTGACGCCGCGCGCGAAGTCGAGCAGTGCCTCGGGGACGTCGTCGCCGATGACGTGGTGGTAGGTGCCGCCCAGGTCCTCGACCAGGGTGCGCTGGAGGGCCAGCTCCTTCGGGGAGGCCGAGGTCAGGCCGTCGGCGCGGGCGATGTGGACGGCGAGGATCTCGCTGCCCGAGCCCTTCGCCGCCATGCGCGCGGCGCGGCGCACGAGCGTGCGCCCCTCGGGGCCTCCGGTGAGCCCGACGACGATGCGCTCGCGGGCCTGCCAGGTGGAGCGTATGCGGTGGTCGGAGCGGTACTGCTGGAGGTACTCGTCCACCCTGTCGGCCGTCCACAGGAGGGCCAGCTCGCGCAGTGCGGTGAGGTTGCCCGGGCGGAAGTAGTTGGAGAGGGCCGCGTCGATGCGGTCGGGGGCGTAGATGTTGCCGTGCGCCATGCGGCGGCGCAGCGCCTGGGGCGACATGTCGACCAGCTCGATCTGGTCCGCGCGGCGCACCACCTCGTCGGGCACCGTCTCGCGCTGGCGCACACCGGTGATCGACTCGACGACGTCGCCCAGGGACTCCAGATGCTGGATGTTGACCGTGGAGACGACGTCGATCCCCGCGTCCAGGATCTCCTCGACGTCCTGCCAGCGCTTCTCGTGGCGGGCGCCCGGCGCGTTGGTGTGCGCCAGCTCGTCGACGACGGCGGCATCGGGACGGCGCGCGATGACGGCGTCCGTGTCCATCTCGGTGAGCGTGGTGTCGCGGTACGTGTACGTGCGCCGGGGGATCTGCTCCAGACCGTGCAGCATCACCTCGGTGCGGGGGCGGTCGTGGTGCTCGACGAGGCCGACGACGACGTCGGTGCCCCGTTCGAGGCGCCTGTGCGCCTCGGACAGCACCGCGTACGTCTTGCCGACACCGGGTGCCGCCCCGAGATAGATCCGCAGCTTTCCGCGCCGCGGCTGCCGTGCTGACGCCATGCCCTCATTGTCACCGCTGACGGGCGCGCTTCCGGCTCTGGGCGTGCTCGGGGACGTCAGGGTTGCGTATGGATCGCGCGGGCGCGTGGCGCTGCGACGGCGTCGGCGGGGGTGTCCACGGGGGCGGCGTCCGCCGGGGCGGGGCTCTCGCGGCTCTCCTGCGCGGGGACCGGCGCGTCCCCGTCTCCGTCCCCGTCGAAGGCGCGGCGTATCCAGCCCTCCGCCTCGGGGAAGTCGGGGGCTATCAGCCGGGCGTACGACTGCGCTGCGATGAACTCGGCGAAGGAGTGGTGCAGGAAGCGGTAGTCGTCCTCCTCGGTGACCAGCAGCCCCGTTCCCTGGAGGAACTCCGCTACCTCGTTCTCCCAGCCGGGCAGCCGTGGCCGGTCGGCTTCCCGTTCGCGCAGCCACTCCAGCGCTGCCTGGGCCAGGGAGCCCTCGCCCTCCAGGCGGCACCGGCCCAGTACGCCCAGGAGTTCGCGCTTGTGGTCATCGAGCCAGAGGTGGAAGTCGCGGCATTCGGGATCGTCCGCGTAGCGGTGGCGCAGCGCGGTGCGGGCCCTGGAACCGGTGTCGCCGCGACGTGGTCCGCGTACCGGTTCTTCCCAGGTGCCGCGTTCCGCTGCATGATGTCGGGCGCGTCACATGAGAGAACAGCGTTCGCCATACGGAACACGTCACGTCGCTACGGACCGTCATACGGACACGACCCCACTCCGGGAGACGCCTGCCATGAACCGACGCCAACTGCTCCTGCGCGCCACCGCTCTCGCCGCCGCCACACCCCTCGCCACCGCGCCGCACACCCTGGCCGCCGCAGCGGACCGCGCGGCGCCCGTCGCGGCACCCTCCCCCCAACTGCCCTCCCGCGCCCGGATCGTGGAGGCCGTCCGAAGAGCCGCCGACCACTGGACAGCAGCGCACACCGACCCCGGCGACAACAAATGGGCCCGCGCCACCTTCTTCAGCGGCCTGCTGACGCTGTACCGGCTCACCGGCGAGGCCCGCCATCTGCGTTACGCGCGCTCCTGGGCCGAGAAGCACGGCTACGGCCTCAACGGCGGCGTCACCACCCGGCACGCCGACGACCACAACGCGGGCCAGGCGTATCTGGACCTGTACGCGCTCGACGGGGCCCCCGACCCGGCGAAGATCGCCGCGATCGAGGAGTCCCTGCACCGCATGGTGTACACCGACCGGCCGGACAAGAACGACGACTGGTGGTGGGACGACGCGCTGCACATGGCGCTGCCGCCCTTCGTCCGCCTCGGCGAACTGCGCGGCGACCGCGCCTACGCGGAGAAGGGCCACAAGCTCTACACGCACACCAAGAGCGTCCAGGGCGGCCCCGGCCTCCACGACACGGGCTCCGGCCTCTGGTACCGCGACGACCGCTTCCTGCCCGGCGGCATCGTCTCGCCCTCCGGCAGGCCCGTGCTGTGGTCACGGGGCAACGGCTGGGTCACCGGAGCGCACGTCAAGGCCCTCAAGGCGCTGCCGGGCAGCGCGCCGCACACCGACGAGTACCGCGCCACGCTCACCCGGCTCCTCGCCGCCGTACGGGCTGTCCAGCGCGGCGACGGCTTCTGGAACGTCAACCTCGGCGACCCCGCGCACCTGCCGGGCCCCGAGACGAGCGGCACCGCGTTCTTCACCTACGGCACGGCCTACGCCGTACGCGCGGGCCTGCTCCCCCGCGCCGAGTACCTGCCGGTCGCGGCCCGCGCCTGGAACGGGATGGTGGCCACGGCGCTGCACTCCGACGGGTTCCTCGGCTACATACAGGGCGTCGGCGACCGGCCCGAGTCCAGCCAGCCGGTCACCCGCGACACCACGTCCGACTTCGGCGTCGGCGCCTTCCTGCTGGCCGGTACGGAACTGGCCGCGCTGGCCTCCTGACCCGTCGCGGCATCCGTCGCGGCGCGGGCGACCGTGCGGTGCCGCACGGCCGCCCCTTCCCTCACCCCTCGGCGAGCCGCCGCACCGCCAGGTTGAGCTGGAGCACGTTGACGTGCGGCTCGCCGAGGAAGCCCGCCGTGCGGCCCTCGGTGTGCTGGTCGACGAGCCGCTCCACCGCGCCCTCGGAGAGGCCGTTGGCGCGGGCCACGCGGTCGGTCTGGAGGCGCGCGTAGGCGGGCGAGATGTGCGGGTCGATCGCGGAAGCGGAGCCGGTGACCGCGTCCTTGGGCACCTCGGAGGCGGGGACGCCGTTGAAGCGGGCGACCTCGGCCTTCGCCTTCCTGACCGCCTTGACCAGGGTCGGGTCGTCGGCGCCGAGCTGGCTGGAGCCGGTGGCCAGGGGGTCGTAGCCGCTGTGGGAGGGGCGGGGCTGGAACCACTTCGGGTCCGGCTTCCCGTCTTTCCCGTCGCCCTTCCCTCCCTTGTTCCAGGACTGGCCGATCAGCCCGGAGCCGACCTCTTTGCCGTCCTCCTGGATGACAGAGCCGTTGGCCTTGTCGTGGAAGGCGGCCTGCGCCACCCCCGTGACGGCCAGCGGGTACAGCAGTCCGCAGACGACGGTCAGTACGAGCAGCGCGCGCAGCGCGGCCCAGCCCAGCCGGGCGTAGTTCCTCACGGAGACGTTCACTTCGGTCACCCCACACCCGGGATCAGCGTGATGAGCAGGTCGATGAGCTTGATGCCGACGAACGGGGCGACAAGGCCGCCGAGCCCGTAGACGGCGAGGTTGCGCCGCAGCAGCCGGTCAGCGCTGCTCGGCCGGTAGCGCACCCCGCGCAGCGCGAGGGGCACGAGCGCGACGATGACCAGCGCGTTGAAGATCACGGCGGAGAGGATCGCGGACTCGGGCGAGGCGAGCCGCATGATGTTGAGCGTGTCCAGGCCCGGATAGGCGACGGCGAACATGGCCGGGATGATCGCGAAGTATTTGGCGACGTCGTTGGCGATGGAGAACGTCGTCAACGCGCCCCGGGTGATCAGCAGTTGCTTGCCGATCTCCACGATCTCGATGAGCTTGGTCGGGTCGGAGTCCAGGTCCACCATGTTCCCGGCCTCCTTGGCGGCCGAGGTGCCGGTGTTCATGGCGACGCCGACGTCCGCCTGCGCGAGCGCGGGCGCGTCGTTCGTCCCGTCGCCGGTCATCGCGACGAGCCTGCCGCCGGACTGCTCCCGCTTGATGAGGGCCATCTTGTCCTCGGGGGTGGCCTCGGCGAGGAAGTCGTCCACGCCCGCCTCCTGCGCGATGGCCTTCGCCGTCAGCGGGTTGTCCCCCGTGATCATGACGGTGCGGATGCCCATACCGCGCAGTTCGGTGAAGCGCTCGCGCATCCCGTCCTTGACCACGTCCTTGAGGTGGATGACGCCCAGCACCCGCGCGCCGTCCGCGTCCTCGCGGGCGACCAGCAGCGGGGTGCCGCCCGCCTCGGCGATCTCCTCGGCGAGCGTCCGCGCGTCCCCCGCGACGGTGCCGCCGCGCTCGGTGACCCACGCGATGACCGAACCTGCCGCCCCCTTGCGGACCTTGACGCCGTCCAGGTCCACGCCCGACATGCGGGTCTGCGCCGTGAAGGGCACCCACTCGGCGTGCTCCAGCTCGCCCTGGTGACGCTCGCGCAGCCCGTACTCCTCCTTGGCCAGCACGACGACGGAGCGCCCCTCCGGGGTCTCGTCGGCCAGCGAGGAGAGCTGGGCCGCGTCGGCGGTCTCGGCGGCCGTGGCGCCGCGCACGGGCACGAAGGCGGCTGCCCTGCGGTTGCCGAGCGTGATGGTGCCCGTCTTGTCCAGCAGCAGCGTGGACACGTCGCCCGCCGCCTCGACGGCGCGGCCCGACGTGGCCAGCACATTGCGCTGCACGAGCCGGTCCATGCCCGCGATGCCGATGGCCGAGAGCAGCGCGCCGATCGTGGTGGGGATCAGGCAGACGAGCAGTGCGGCGAGGACGACGAGGGACTGCTCGGCGCCCGCGTAGACCGCGAAGGGCTGGAGGGTGACCACGGCCATCAGGAAGATGACGGTGAGCGAGGCCAGCAGGATGTTCAGCGCGATCTCGTTCGGCGTCTTCTGCCGCGCGGCGCCCTCCACCAGGGAGATCATCCGGTCGATGAACGTCTCGCCGGGCCGTGTGGTGATCCGTACGACGATCCGGTCCGAGAGCACCTTCGTGCCGCCCGTGACGGCCGAGCGGTCGCCGCCCGACTCGCGGACGACGGGGGCCGACTCGCCCGTGATCGCGGACTCGTCGACGGAGGCGACGCCCTCGACGACGTCGCCGTCACCGGGGACGATGTCGCCCGCCTCGCACACCACGAGGTCGCCTACGCGCAGTTCGGTGCCCGCGACGGTCTCCTCGGTGCCGTCACCGGGAGCGGTACCGGTGCCGGACCCGCCCTCGGCCCCGCCCGTGAGACGGCGCGCGACCGCGTCGGTCCTGGCCCGGCGCAGCGTGTCGGCCTGCGCCTTGCCGCGCCCCTCGGCCACGGCCTCGGCGAGGTTGGCGAACAGCACCGTCAGCCACAGCCAGGCCGTGATGACCCAGCCGAACCAGTCGCCCGGGTCCGTCACCGCCAGCCCGGTCGTGACGACCGAGCCGACCTCGACCACGAACATGACGGGCGACTTCACCATCACGCGCGGGTCGAGCTTGCGCAGCGCGTCGGGCAGCGACCGCAGCAGTTGCGCCGGGTCGAACAGCCCGCCGCCGACGGCTCCGCCCGAGCCGCGCCGGCCTCCGCCCGTGGACGGCGCCTCGTGCGCGTCCTCCGGTGCGGGACGTACGGGGGTCGTGGTGCTCATCAGGAGAGTCCTTCCGCGAGCGGCCCGAGCGCGAGGGCCGGGAAGAAGGTGAGACCGGCGATGATCAGGACGGCCCCGACCAGCAGCCCGGTGAACAGGGGTTTCTCGGTGCGCAGCGTCCCGGCCGTGGCGGGCACGGGCGTCTGCCGGGCCAGCGACCCGGCCAGGGCCAGCACGAACACCATCGGCAGGAAGCGGCCGAGCAGCATGCACAGCCCGATGGTGGTGTTGAAGAACGGGGTGTCGGCGCCGAACCCGGCGAAGGCGCTGCCGTTGTTGTTGGAGCCGGACACATAGGCGTAGAGCACCTCGGAGAAGCCGTGCGGGCCGACGTTGGTCATCGCCTTCTCGCCGTCGGGGAGCGCCATCGCGAGGGCCGTGCCGCCGAGGGCGAGCGCGGGCGTGACGAGGAGGTAGCAGGCCGCGAACTTGATCTCGCGGGTGCCGAGCTTCTTGCCCAGGTACTCGGGTGTACGGCCCACCATCAGCCCGGCGACGAAGACCGCGATCACGGCCATGACGAGCATCCCGTAGAGGCCGGAGCCGACTCCTCCGGGCGCGATCTCGCCCAGCATCATCCCGAGCAGGGTGACGCCGCCGCCGAACGCGGTGAAGGAGTCATGGAAGGAGTTCACGGCCCCCGTCGACGTCATCGTCGTCGAGACGGCGAACAGCGAGGAGGAGCCCTCCCCGAAGCGCTGTTCCTTGCCCTCCATGGCGCCGCCCGCGAGCTGGGCCGCCGCGCCGGGGTGCGCGTACTCCGCGACGGTCACCGCGACGACCCCGGCGAACCAGATGACGCCCATGGCCGCGACGATCGCGTAGCCCTGCTTGACGCTCCCGACCATCTTGCCGAAGGTGCGCGGCAGCGAGAACGGGATCAGCAGGATGAGGAAGATCTCCAGCAGGTTGGAGAAGCCGTTGGGGTTCTCGAAGGGGTGCGCCGAGTTGGCGTTGTAGAAGCCGCCGCCGTTGGTGCCCAGCTCCTTGATGGCCTCCTGCGATGCCACGGCACCGCCGGTGAGGTGCTGGGTGCCGCCGGAGACGGTGGAGATCTCGTGGGGCCCGGCGAAGTTCTGCACGGCGCCCGTTGCCACCAGCACGACCGCGGCGACGAAGGCGACGGGCAGCAGGACACGGACCACGCCGCGCGTCAGGTCGGCCCAGAAATTGCCCAGTTCACCGGTGCGGGCGCGGGCGAAACCGCGCACGAGCGCGACGGCGACGGCCATGCCGACGGCGGCCGACACGAAGTTCTGCACCGCGAGCCCGGCCGTCTGGGCGAGGTGGCCCATGGCCGACTCGCCCGCGTACGACTGCCAGTTGGTGTTGGAGACGAAGGACGCGGCGGTGTTGAACGCCTGGTCGGGCGAGATGGGCGCGAAGCCCAGTGACAGCGGCAGCACGTCCTGGAAGCGCTGCACCGCGTACAAGAACAGCACGCCGACCAGCGAGAAGGCCAGCACGCCGCGCAGATAGGCGGGCCAGCGCATCTGCGCTTCGGGGTCGGCGCCGACGCAGCGGTAGATCCAGCGCTCGACGCGCAGATGGCGGGGGGAACTGTAGACGGCGGCCATGTAGTCGCCGAACGGGCGGTGCGCCAGGGCGAGCGCGGCGACGAGCGCGGACACCTGGAGCACATTCGCGGTGACGGGGTTCATGAGGGCCGCTCAGAACCTCTCCGGGAAGACCAGGGCGAGGGCGAGGTAGCCCAGCAGGGCGACGGCCACGACGAGGCCGACGACGTTCTCGGCACTCACAGCTTGTCCACTCCCTTGGCGATGAGGACCACGAGCGCGAACACCGCGACCGTGGCGGCGACGAAGGCCAGATCGGCCATCGCGGACTCCTAGGTGATGTCGTAGTTGCTGACGTCACCCAGGAGAACCCCTGTTCAGGGCACACGCGCCGTTCGTTGACGCCCCCCATACGCGCGGGTGGGCGCTCTTGACGGTCCTCATACGAGGGAAGTGGCAGGGCCCACACAAAAGCCGCTGGGCGGCTCCCCTGGAGGGAGCCGCCCAGCGACTGGAGCGCGAACCGCCTGGTGGCGGCGTTTCAGTGAGCCTCGGCCCGACGGGGCCGGTCTAGCGGACCTCGGAGATCTCCGGGCCGCGCTGGAGCTTGTCGAGGCCGCCCGCGAAGCGGGAGCCCTCCTCGACGGTCTCCTGCTGGACACCGTCGGGCACCATCTGCGCGTCGTCCGGGAGCTTCAGGACGATCGGGTCACGGGGCGCCATCGGCGCGTCGCCGCGCACGATGACCGTGTCGCGGAAGATCTGCTCCAGCAGCCCCGCGGTCTTCGGGTTCACCGCGCCCTGGCCCGAGATGACCCCGCGCAGGAACCAGCGCGGGCCGTCCACGCCGATGAAGCGCACGACCTGCACGCCGTTCGTGCCGTCGGGAAGCTGCACCGGCACCTGGGCGCGCAGCTCCCAGCCGAGCGGGCCCTCGGTCTCGTCGATGACGCCACCCTGCTGGGTGATGCCCGAGGCGATCTCCTCGCGCACCTCGTCCCAGATGCCCTCGCGCTTGGGCGCAGCGAACGCCTGGAGCTGGACGGCGCTGTCCTGGAGGACGATGGTGGCCGCGACGATCGCGTCGCCCGCGACCTCGACCCGCAGTTCCATGCCCTCGACGCCGGGCACGTACAGGCCGCCGAGGTTGACCCGGCCCGTGCTGGGCTCGGTGACCTCGGTCAGGTCCCAGGGGCCGTCGGGGCGGGGAGCGGGCGGCAGCTTCACGCGCTTCTCCTCGCCGCTGTCGGCGGCGGCCTTCGCGCTGTCCTCCGTGCTGTCCTCGGCGCCCTGTGCCGTCTCGAACTCGTCCGAGGCGCCCGGCTCAGGCTCTTCGCTCTTCTTGCGACGACGTCCGAACACGTCACTGTCCTCTCAGGTCGGAATGCCGGTCGGCACCGACCGGAACGTATTCATTCTGCTGTGCGGCTGCCGCGTGGCCGCCCGTGGAGCCGAATCCCCCTGCGGCCCGCGCCGAGCCGGGCAGCTCCTCCACCTCGTGGAAGCGCACGTTCTCCACCTGCTGGACGACGAGTTGGGCGATCCGGTCGAACCGCTCGAACCGCACGGACTCGCGCGGATCGAGATTGGCCACGATCACCTTGATCTCTCCACGGTACCCGGCATCCACCGTTCCAGGTGCATTCGGAAGGGATACTCCGCAGCGCGCTGCGAGCCCGGAACGGGGGTGCACGAAGGCCGCGTAACCCTCCGGGAGCGCGATCGAGACGCCCGTGGGCAGCACCGTCCGCTCACCGGGCGCCAGCTCGGCGGGCTCCGTCGTGACGAGGTCGCAGCCCGCGTCGCCGGGGCGCGCGTAGGAGGGCACGGGCACCTCGGGGTCGAGGCGGCGCAGCAGGACGTCGACGGGGGCTCTGGTCACGGGTTCACCTCGAAGGCGCGGGCGCGGCGTACCTGGTCGGGGTCGGACATGGCGGCCTGGATCTCCTCGTTCCGCCCGTTGTCCAGGAAGTGCTCGACCTTCACCTCGATGAAGACGGCATCGGCCCGCACCGCGACGGGCCCCTCGGGGCCTCCGATACGGCCCGTGGCCGAGCAGTAGATCTTCCGTCCGTGCACACCGGTCACCCTGGCGTCCAGATGCAGCACCGTATCGACGGGAACCGGAGCTACGAACTCCGTCTCCAGGCGTCCCGTCACCGCGATCACGTGCATCAGCCAGCCGAGGGAGCCCAGCGTCTCGTCCAGGGCCGTGGCCAGCACGCCTCCGTGGGCGAGCCCCGGCGCTCCCTGGTGCGCGGTCCTGACGGTGAACTCCGCCGTCACGTTCACGCCCTCGCCCGCGCGCGCCTCCAGGTGCAGGCCGTGCGGCTGCTCGCCGCCGCAGCCGAAACACTGTGCGTAGTGGGAGCCGAGAAGTTCCCCGGGCGCGGGCGCCTCGGGGTGGCGGACCGGTGCGACGGCGTCGTCGGGCGGTACCAGAGGGGTCTTCGAAGGTTGGGCAGCACTCACGTGTGCAGACCCTACCGCCGTGAAGGGCGCCCCGAGGCGACGTGCCAAGCTTGATGCCATGGTTCCTCCGGTCACGCCGTACGACGAACGTCTCACCGCGCCCCGTTCCTGGTGGCTCCTCGTCGCCCTGGTGGGCGTCGCCATGGCGCTGACCCTGCTGCCCTTCGGCACGCTGCCGATGCTCGGCGGCCTGGTGGCGGGCGCCGCCGTGTGCGCGGTGCTCGTCAGCGCGTACGGCTCGGTGCGGGTGCGGGTCGTGGCCGGTTCGCTGGTCGCGGGGGACGCGCGCATCCCGGTCACGGCGCTGGGCGAGGCGCACGCGCTGGACGCGGAGGAGACGCGGGCCTGGCGCACGTACAAGGCGGACCCCCGCGCGCACATGGTGCTGCGCAGCTATGTGCCGACCGCGGTCCGGATCGAGGTCACGGACCCGTCCGATCCGACGCCCTATGTGTACGTCTCCACGCGCGAGCCCGAGCGGCTGATCAGCGCGCTGGCGTCGGAGCGCGAGGCGGCGGCCTGAGAGCGGGGCCCGGTCCGCGCGGCTCCGGGCACTCTGTGCGGGCGGTGTCGCGGTACGGGCCCTGTGCGGGCGTGTGAGGCGCCGGTGGCTCCGGGTGAAGGCCAGGGAGGGGCGTGGCCCCTCCGCCTCCTGGGAGTCAGTTCTCCGGGCGCTGGGAGGGCGGCAGGCCCTTGGCGCGGCGGCCCTCGACGGACCGGCTGGAGCGGCGGCCCTTGGCGGGGGGCTCGGTGCCCTGCGGCAGCGCCTCCCACGGGACGGCCGTGCCTCTGAGGTCCGCCCTGACCTTGTCCGCGACCTTCTTCGTGTCGCGCCGGTTCATCACGGCGCCGACCGTGGCGCCGACCATGAAGGGCGCGAGGCTGGGGAGGTTGCGGAAGGTGCGTTTCATGATCTGCTGGCGCAGTTCGCGCTTCATCTGGCCGCCCAGCGCCGCGTTCAGCGAGGTGGGCTTGCCGATGTCGATGCCGCGCTCGGAGGTCCAAGCGCCCAGATACGCCTGGGTCCGCTGGGGAAGCGTGCCGGGCGCCCTGCGGCCGTAGACCTCGTGCAGCTCCGCGATGAGCTTCAGCTCCACGGAGGCGACGCCGACGATCTCCGCCGCGAGTTCGGCGGGCATCGCGGGCGGTACGGGGAGCATCGCCGCCGCGCCGACCCCGGCGCCCACCGTCGCCGAGCTGTTCATCGCCCCGGCCACCAGCTTGTCCGCGATCTCCTCGGGCCCGAGCCCGGGGAACTGGCGGCGCAGCGTCTCCAGATCGCGTACGGGGATGCGGGGCGCCGTCTCGATGAGGCGGTCCGCGATGACGCCGAAGAAGGCGCGCACCTTCCCGCTCCTGCTGGACCTGCCGAGCCGGTCCCCCGCGTCCTCCGGGGCGCTGCTCTCCGTTGCCGCCCCACCACGGGTCGCCGCCCCACCACGGCGTCCGCGCAGCCGCGAGAGTCCGCGGCTGCGCTCTTGTGCCGGCACGAGCGAGGACGGCTGGTCGGGCTCGCCCCGCTCGTCGTCACGTGCGTCGTCCACCGCCACCGACGGCTTCCCGGTCAGGCCGCGCAGTCGCGGCAGATCGGCTGGCCGTTCTTCTCGTCAGCGAGCTGCGAGCGGTGGTGCACGAGGAAGCAGCTCATGCAGGTGAACTCGTCCTGCTGCCTGGGCAGCACCCGGACGGACAGCTCCTCGTTGGAGAGATCCGCGCCGGGGAGTTCCAGGCCCTCGGCCTGCTCGAACTCGTCCACATCGACGTTGGACGCGGACTTGTCGTTCCTCCTGGCCTTCAGCTCCTCGATGCTGTCTTCATTGACATCGTCATCGGTCTTGCGTGGGGTGTCGTAATCCGTTGCCATTTCGCTCTCCCCCTCTGGGTGTCTGCGGTGTCTCAGCGCACGTAACGCGTGAGAGGCCGGACTTGTGCCCGACCTGAGGCGGAGATTTTGCCTCACATCAAGGTCTGTTACTCAATCGACACCCAACCGCACCCCTGAAGAGGTGATCGCGTCGGCTGTCGAGGAGAACCATAGACGCCCACTGGTCGCGCTTCGCGCACACCATCTCGGGTACTGCCCATGATCTCCACCTGCGGAAACCTGGATTTACCCGGATTTCTTCCCACTATGCGATCACCCTGCGTACACCGCTGGAAAATAGCGTGTGTGATCGATCACAAGGCTTTCGAAGGGGACCCGGGCCGGAAAAAATTCCGCACAGAGCGAACTTTTCGCGGCCCGTTCCGGGCCTCCGGAGCCGGTTTCCTGGCTTCCGGAGCCGGATGATCTCAGACGGGCAAGGAGACCCGCATCAGGAGCCCCCCTTCTTCGCGAGGCTCCGCCGTGACCGTGCCGCCGTGCGCGCGGGCCACGGAGCGGACGATCGAGAGGCCCAGACCGACGCCCTTGTCGCTGCCCGTGCGGTCGCTGCGCAGCCGTCTGAAGGGCTCGAAGAGGTTGTCGATCTCGTAGGCGGGGACGGCGGGCCCGGTGTTCTCCACCGTCAGGACCGCCTGCCCCGGCTGCGCGTACGTGCTGACAGAGACCCATCCGCTCTCCCGCAGGTTGTAGCGCACGGCGTTCTGCACCAGGTTCAGTGCGACGCGCTCCAGGAGTACCCCGTTGCCCTGCACATAGGCGGGCTGCCGGACACCGCGCAGCTCGACGCCCTTCGTCTGTGCCTCCCCGCGCGTCTGCTCGACGGCCTGGCCCGCCACCTCGGAGAGGTCCACGGGCTTGCGGTCCACGATCTCGTTCTCGCTGCGCGCGAGCAGCAACAGGCCCTCCACCAGCTGCTCGCTGCGCTCGTTCGTCGCCAGCAGCGTCTTGCCGAGCTGGTGCAGCTCGGGGGACGCGTCCGGGTCGGCGAGCTGGACCTCCAGCAGTGTGCGGTTGATCGCCAGCGGCGTCCGCAGCTCGTGCGAGGCGTTGGCGACGAAGCGCTGCTGGGCCGTGAAGGCGCGGTCCAGGCGGTCCAGCATCTCATCGAAGGTGTCCGACAGCTCCTTCAGCTCGTCGTCCGGGCCCTCCAGCTCGATCCGCTTGTGCAGATCCGAGCCCGCGACCTGGCGCGCTGTACGGGTGATGCGGCCGAGCGGCGCCAGCACGCGGCCCGCCATCACGTACCCGAAGGCGAAGGCGGCCACCGCGAGCCCCAGCAGGGCCAGCAGGGAGCGCCGCAGGAGCTGGTCCAGGGCGAGGGCGCGCTGGGTGTCCGTGCAGTCCGCGAGGCGCTGCATGAAGACCTCGCTGGGCAGCGTGCCCGTCAGCCCCGGGCAGGAGTCCGAGGTGAGCTGCGCGTTGGCGTTGAGGATGCGGAAGGGGAGCTGGCTGCCCTCGTGCAGCGCCTGGGCGGCCAGCAGATAGATGATCGTGAGCAGGACCATGCCCGCGATGAGGAACATGCCGCCGTAGAGCAGCGTGAGCCTTATGCGGATCGTGGGCCGCAGCCAGGGGTACGGGCGGGAGGGCTCGCGCGGGTCCCAGGTGGGCTTGGGCGGGGCCGCGCGCACCTGGGTGTGCCCGTTGGCGGGCTGCGCGGTCTGCCCGGCAGCCGGAGGGCCGTCGGGGGCCGGGGGCCGCTGGGGCCCGGCGGGCGAGGTGGAGGCTGCCACGGCGATCAGATCCGGTATCCGGCGCCGGGAACAGTGACGATCACCGGGGGCTCACCGAGCTTGCGGCGCAGCGTCATCACGGTGACCCGGACGACGTTGGTGAACGGGTCCGTGTTCTCGTCCCACGCCTTCTCCAGCAGCTGCTCCGCCGAGATGACGGTGCCCTCGCCGCGCATGAGCACCTCCAGGACGGCGAACTCCTTGGGCGCGAGCTGGATCTCCTTGCCGTCGCGGAAGACCTCGCGGCGGTTGGGGTCCAGCTTGATGCCCGCGCGCTCCAGCACGGGCGGCAGGGCGGTGGTCGTGCGCCGCCCCAGTGCCCTGACCCGGGCGATCAGCTCGGAGAAGGCGAAGGGCTTGGGGAGATAGTCGTCGGCGCCGATCTCCAGGCCCTCGACGCGGTCGCTGACATCCCCGGAGGCGGTGAGCATGAGCACCCGTGTCGGCATCCCCAGATCGACGATCTTGCGGCAGACGTCGTCACCGTGCACGAGGGGGAGATCGCGGTCGAGCACGACGACGTCATAGTCGTTGATGTCGATGCGCTCCTGGGCCGCGGCGCCGTCGTAGACCACGTCGACCGCCATGGCCTCCCGGCGGAGGCCGGTCGCCACGGCATCGGCGAGTAGCTGCTCGTCCTCGACGACGAGTACGCGCACTGCGCTGTCCTTCCCTCGGTGTGGTGTGGGGGCGCCACCGCGTGCGCGGCCGTGTACGGGGGGTTCCGGCTGGTGACCGGGGCGGCCACGCACGGGGGGTGTCGCCCTCCATCCTGCCCCGAAGCTCGATAAATCGGCTGTAAGGGCCCTGCCGCCGCGGGGATTCTCGGATTTTTCAGGGGCGTTGAGGTTTCCCTGAGATTCGTGGTGGGGAGGACGAGTGCACACCCCGAGATCACGCCCTCCAGGCGGCATGCCTCGCCAGCCGCACCACAGTTGCCCCCGGGCAGCGCAGCAGGGACCACGCCGTGACCGGGACCGACCGGAACCCTCGGCACATCCCCGTGCCACCGACCCACGACGAGGGGGCGCACCATGGACGCGTTCACCGCAGGGCTGCTGCAACGCATAAGGAACACCGAGTCCGAAATGCACCACGCGCGCGAGTCGGGCGACGACTTCCTCGCGGAGGTCGAGCAGGCCGAGCTGGAAGATCTGCACCGCCTCGCCGCCGAGCACGGCGTCCAGGTCGGCAGCAGCGCCACCGCTCCGGCCTGACGAAGCCCCCCCAGGGCCCCGACGAGGCCCTGGCCCACCCACCTCACGTTTCCCCGCTCCGTACGCGCCCCGTCCGTGACCCGATGAGGTCCGGCACGGCGCGAGCGGCGGGCCCCGTATGTCGCCGGGCCCCTGGAGATATCTCCAGGGGCCCGGTCGCATGCCCGCGTACGGCCCGGAGCCCGGGGACGGGCGGGGCCCCGGACGCCGTCGTCAGCCGTCAGTCGTCAGCCGTCAGCCGTCAGTCGTCCGCCGTTCAGTCGTGCCAGGCGCCCAGGTCGTCCAGGAGCGGCTGGAGGGAGCCGAAGACGCCGGGGGACGCCGCGACGGTCAGCTCGTTGCCCGGCGCCTCGCCCGGACGGCCGCCCGTGAGGGCCCCGGCCTCGCGTGCGACGAGGTCGCCGGCCGCCAGGTCCCAGTGGTTCAGCCCGCGCTCGTAGAAGCCGTCGAGCCGCCCGGCGCCGACGTCGCACAGGTCGATCGCCGCCGATCCCGAGCGCCGGATGTCGCGGACGCGCGGGACGATCTGCCGCACCGTCTCTGCCTGCGCCACGCGGCGCTCGGCGAGATAGCCGAAGCCCGTGCCGATCAGGGCCTGGTCGAGCGGCGGCGAGGGGCGGCACTGGATCGGCTTGGCGTTGAGGAAGGCCCCGTGGCCCAGTGCGGCGCGGAACGTCTCGCCGCGAGGGGGCGACTCGACGACGCCGACCACCGCCTCGCCCTCGTACTCGGCCGCGATGGAGACGGCCCAGTTGGGCAGTCCGTAGAGGTAGTTCACGGTGCCGTCGAGCGGGTCGATGACCCAGCGGACACCGCTGCTGCCCTCGGAGGAGGCGCCCTCCTCCCCCAGGAAGCCATCGTCGGGGCGGCGCTCGGAGAGATAGCCGGTGATCAGCTTCTCCGAGGCGAGGTCCATCTCGGTCACGACGTCGACGGCGCTGGTCTTGGTGGCGGCGACGCCGAGGTCGTCGGGTCGCCCGTCGCGCAGGAGGACACCGGCCCGGTGGGCCGCCTCCAGGGCGAGTTCGAGGAGTTCGGCCTTCAACTGGTCGAGCTGGTCGCTCACGTCTCTCCTTGCTCGATCGTCGTACTGCTCGGGCTCGGTGCTCGGGCTCGGTGCGGGTCTGTCGTGGTGCTCGTGGCGGGCAGGGGGACGGCGGAGGTGTGGTGCGAAGGGGACGCGCGGGGCGGCCGGGGTCACCGGGACCGCCCGTCCTCCGCCTTCCCCCGCTGGCCCCGCGCAACCGCGCGGGGCCCCGGAGCCGCGCGTGCGCGCCCGGCACGCGGCGCGCGGCTCGCCCGGAGGTGACGGGCGGCCAACCGGGGGGTTACGCGTACGGGCTGTCAGCGCCCGCCGCCGCGGGCTTGGGCGTGCGCGCGGGGCAGCAGCCGACGGGGCACAGGTCGTGGCTCGGGCCGAGGGCGCCGAGCGCGCAGCGCCGTGGGTCGCCGCCGCGCTCGGCCGCGGCCCGCTCCACCGTCAGCTCGCGCACGGCGGCGGCGAAGCGCGGGTCGGCACCGACCGTCGCGGACCTGGCCACGGGCAGGCCCAGCTCGCGGGCCTTGTCGGTGGCCTCCGTGTCCAGGTCGTAGAGGACCTCCATGTGGTCGGAGACGAAGCCGATGGGGACCATCACGGCCGCGGGCACGCCCTGCCCGTGCAGCTCCTCCAGGTGGTCGCAGATGTCCGGCTCCAGCCAGGGGACGTGCGGGGGGCCGCTGCGGGACTGGTAGACGAGCTTCCAGGGGCGCTCCACGCCGGTGCGCTCCCGTACCGCGTCGGCGACGAGCCGCGCCACGTCCAGGTGCTGTGCCACGTAGGCGCCGCCGTCGCCGTGGGCCTCCACAGGGCCCGAGGTGTCGGCGGCGGCGACGGGGATGGAGTGGGTGGTGAAGGCCAGGTGCGCGGTGTCGCGGACCTCGGCGGGGAGGCGGCCGAGCGCGTCCAGCACGCCCTCGGTCATCGGCCCGACGAAGCCCGGGTGGTTGAAGTAGTGCCGCAGCTTGTCGACGTGCGGCGGCGTGATGCCCTCGGCCTCCAGCGTGGCCAGGGCCTCGGCGAGGTTCTCGCGGTACTGGCGGCAGCCCGAGTAGGAGGCGTAGGCGCTCGTCGCGAGCACGAGGACGCGCTCACGCCCTTCGCGGGCCAGCTCACGGAGGGTGTCGGTGAGGTACGGCGCCCAGTTGCGGTT
Organism: Streptomyces sp. NPDC054796; assembly: GCF_053611545.1. Classification (NCBI taxonomy): domain Bacteria; kingdom Bacillati; phylum Actinomycetota; class Actinomycetes; order Kitasatosporales; family Streptomycetaceae; genus Streptomyces; species Streptomyces sp. NPDC054796. The sequence continues at coordinate 20,550 of NZ_JBSHAO010000016.1, forward strand.
GCCCCAGTAGACGGGGAGGTCCACTCCGTGGTCCGCGAAGTCCTTGCGGAGGGCGTCCAGCAGCTCGCGGTTCTGCTGGTTGATGGGGCTGACGCCGCCGAACAGGAAGTAGTGCTGTCCGACCTCCTCCAGGCGCTCGCGCGGGATGCCCCGCCCGCGGGTGACGTTCTCCAGGAACGGCACGACGTCCTCGGGCCCTTCGGGGCCGCCGAAGGAGAGCAGCAGCAGGGCGTCGTAGGGACGGACATCGGGGGGACCCGCCAGGCCGCGCGGGTCCGCGGGGTCGCTGGCTTCGAGCGCATCGGACATATCTCCGATCCTGCCATCCGTCACGGGAAACCGGCGGTCGGGCTCCCGTCCGTGCGCCGGGTGGCCGTGGGCGGCTCCGCCGGACGGCCACGCGGGAGCCTGACGACGGCCGTGGACGGTCCCGACGGTGGCCGTGGGCGGTCCTGCCGGTCACGGGCGGGTGAGCCGTGAGTATGATCCCCCACCAACTGGCCGGGCTCCGCCCGGTACCGGCGGCGAGAGGGGACGGTCGTTGATGAGCGTGCAGCCGATGAGCAGCCGGGTCACCTGGCGCAACTGGGCCCGGAACGTCGCCGTCCGCCCCGTGCGCACCAGCGCCCCCTCCACCACCGCCGCGCTGGCCGAGGTCGTGCGCAGGGCCGCAGAGGACGGGCTCACCGTGAAGGCGGCGGGCTCCGGGCACTCCTTCACGGGCGTGGCCGCGACGGACGGCGTGCTCATCCGCCCCGACCGGCTCACCGGCATCCGGTCCGTCGACCGCGCGGCCGGGACGGTCACCGTGGCCGCTGGAACCCCGCTGAAGCGCCTCAACGAGGCCCTGGCGGCGCAGGGCCTGTCGCTGACGAACATGGGCGACATCATGGAGCAGACCGTCTCGGGCGCCGTGAGCACCGGCACGCACGGGACGGGGCGCGAGTCGGCCTCGCTGGCCGCGCAGATCACGGGCCTGGAGCTGGTGCTCGCCGACGGCTCCGTGACGCGCTGCTCCGCCGACGAGAACCCGGACGTCTTCGCCGCCGCGCGGCTGGGGCTCGGGGCCCTGGGCGTGATCAGCGAGGTCACCTTCGCCGTGGAGCCCGCCTTCCTGCTCCACGCGCGCGAGGAGCCCATGCCCTTCGCACAGGTCGTGAGCGAGTTCGATCAACTCGTGGCCGAGAACGAGCACTTCGAGTTCTACTGGTTCCCGCACACGGACGGCTGCAACACCAAGCGCAACAACCGCAGCGCCGGACCGGCGCGCCCGCTGCCCCGGGTGCGCGGCTGGGTGGACGACGAGCTGCTGTCCAACGGCGTCTTCCAGGCGGCCTGCTCACTGGGCAAGCGGGCCCCGGCCACGGTTCCCTCCGTCGCCAGGATCTCCAGCAGGGCCCTGTCGGCCCGCACGTACACCGACATCCCCTACCGGGTCTTCACCTCGCCCCGCCGGGTGCGCTTCGTGGAGATGGAGTACGCGCTGCCGCGCGAGGCGGCGATGGACGCGCTGCGCGAGCTGAAGGCCCTGGTGGCGCGCTCCGGGTTCCGGGTCAGCTTTCCCGTCGAGATACGGACGGCGCCCGCCGACGACATACCACTGTCCACGGCGAGCGGCAGGGAGACCGCGTACATCGCGGTCCATATGTACCGGGGCACGCCGCACGAGGCGTACTTCACCGCCGCCGAGCGGATCATGACGGCGCACGGCGGACGGCCGCACTGGGGGAAGCTGCACTCGCGCGACGCGGAGTACCTCGCCGACGTGTATCCGCGCTTCGCCGAGTTCACCGCGCTGCGCGACCGGCTCGACCCGGACCGCCTCTTCGGCAACGACTACCTGCGCCGGGTCCTGGGCGCGTGAGCGCGTGAGGCGCGTCAGGCGCATGAGCGGCGCCCCGCACCCCCGCCGCTGAGGGCGGGGACACGGGGCGCGTGGGCAGGGGACGGGGCCCGAGGGCCGGGGTTATCCGGTGGAGGGCTCGGACTGCTGGCCGCTGTCGCTGCCGCTGCCGCTGTCCGTGCCGGACTGCCCGTCGGCGTCGCCCGTCGACTGGTCGGTGTCACCACTCGTACCGGTGTCGGGATCCGTGGTCCGGCCGGTGTCGCCGTCCGTACCGTCCGAGCCGCTGCCCTTCGTGGTCTCGCTCGGCGCGGGCGTCGGCTCCTGGGTGGTCGACGTGCCGTCGCCGTCGCCTTCGCCCGTGCCGGTGTCCGGGCTGGGCGAGCCGGTTCCCGGGTCCGTGCCGTCGCCGTCCGTGGTGGACGAGCCGTCGTCACCCGAACCGGTGGACGAGCTGGGCCCGGGGGTGGGCGTCGTGCCGTCGTCGCCGTCGCCGTCGGAGGAGCCGCCGGAGCCGAAGACATGGCTGATGGAGGTCCCCTTGCCGCCGGAGACGCTGCCGCCCGAGAGCACCTCGTACAGCGTGATCCCGCCGATGGCGAGGACGAAGACGAGGACCGCGGGGAGCATCGTCCGCTTCCAGCCGCGCCAGCGGGTGCCGTGCGTGGTGGCGTACGTGTACTCCTCGGGCTCCGCCTCCGCCGCGCCCTCCCCGGCCCCGGGCGCTGCGGCGGTCAGCCGTGTCACGTCCGCCGTCCTGAGCAGCTGGGTCCGGTCGGCGCCGAGCCTGAGCTGCCGCGTCGGGTCGTCGACGGGCGCCCCCTCAGCCCCCTGCGCGCCCTGCCCGGCCGTCGCGCCGTGTCCCGTGCGGCCCAGGTCCGTGCGCAGGAGCCGCGTCCGCTCCGGATCGGCGTCGGAGCCGGGGTCGGGTGCCGGGCCCGGATCGGGGTGCGGGCCGGGCGGCGCGAGCGGCTCCTTCACCGGCTCCGACTCGTCCTTGTACGGACCGGGGTCCTCGACGGTCATCACCGTCGTCGCCTCGCGGTCGCCGTCCCGCTCCCGCACGGTGATCTGGCGCACGAGGGGCGGCACCGGGGTCTTGTCCTTGATCTGTTCACCGGTACGGCGGAAGAAGTGCTGGAAGATCGGGCCGCCCGTCGTGGCGACGACGCTCACCACGCCGGCACCGAGGAACGTCCCGTAGACGCCCATCTTCCCCGCGAACACCGCGGCGATCACCGCGGCCAGGGCGCTTCCCGCGACCTGCGCGAAGCTCAGTTCTATTCGCCTCGCCTTCGGCTCCTCGTCCGCCGTGCCGGTTTTATCCTTCTCGTCCATTACCTGCCTTCGCTCGCACACTTCATCCACTGTGCACTGATTGGTGACTATTGGGCGAAGGCAATGGTTCCGATTCGGGGGGTTCTGTGAGGCTCGCCACCACCCCTAAGCTGCACATATGGGCATCCGGGCACTCAACTCCCTTACCGTCCGGCAACTTCGACGGCGCGCCGGTCCACCCCGCTGCCCTAATGGAGTAGTGTGACGAGCCCTGGCCTCGGCTCTGGCCCGGCGCAGGCAGCACAGGTGACTACGTCGGTCACTATGCGTTGCGAAGTGGTAACCGTGCCATGGCGGCGACACCGGAACAGTTCCGGATCGTCGGGCAAGTCGGCAAGGTTGTGGCAGCCTGCGCCCGGGCAGGCCACACTCGTCTAGCGGGAGCAGCGACGCACGTGACGTCGGCAGGCACCACCCGGGAGGTCCCCATGCCCGAACTGCGTGTCGTGGCCGTCAGCAACGACGGCACACGGCTGGTGCTCAAAGCTGCCGACAGCACGGAGTACACGCTTCCGATCGACGAGCGGCTGCGGGCCGCCGTGCGAAACGACCGTGCCCGGCTCGGCCAGATCGAGATCGAGGTGGAGAGCCACCTGCGCCCTCGGGACATCCAGGCCCGTATAAGGGCCGGTGCGTCCGCCGAGGAGGTCGCGCAGCTCGCGGGCATCCCCGTCGACCGCGTACGCCGCTTCGAGGGCCCCGTGCTCGCGGAGCGCGCCTTCATGGCCGAGCGGGCGCGCAAGACGCCCGTGCGGCGCCCCGGCGAGAACGCGGGTCCCCAGCTCGGCGAGGCCGTCGCCGAGCGGCTGCTGCTGCGCGGCGCCGACAAGGACTCCGTGCACTGGGACTCGTGGCGCCGGGACGACGGCACCTGGGAGGTGCTGCTCGCCTACCGCGTCGCGGGCCAGCCGCACTCGGCCACGTGGACGTACGACCCGCCCCGGCGGCTCGTACAGGCCGTGGACGACGAAGCGCGCGCCCTCATCGGGGAGACGGACGACACGCCGGAGCCCAGCTTCCCGTTCGTCCCGCGGATCGCGCGGCTGCCGCGCGACCGCGGCGAGCGCGGGGACCACCGCGGCGAGCTGGAGCCCGCCGCGCTCTCCCCCGGCTTCTCCGACGACGAAGGGGACGACGGGCCCGGCGCGGGCGCCGATGACGGGACCGACTCGCTGACGAGCCTGCTGGAGGCGGTGCCGAACTTCCGCGGGGACATGATCGTCCCGGAGCAGCAGCCCACGGGCCCCTCATCCCCCTCATCGCCCGCCCCGTCGGCGCCTGCCGCGGGCCCGCCGCCGTCCGCGCCCGAGAGCGAGCAGGTCCAGGACGCCGAGGAGGAGCCGGAAGAGGAGGAGACCGTGGAGCCCCCGGCTCCGGCGGCGAGCGCGGGTTCCGCTTACGCGGACGTGCTCATGCCGCGCTCGGTCAGCGCGCACCGGGACCGGCTGAAGGGCAACACGGACCGCCAGGCCGAGGCGGACGGCGTCCGTCCGGGGCGGCGGGCCGCGGTGCCGAGCTGGGACGAGATCGTCTTCGGCACCCGGCGCAAGAAGGACTGAGCCCGCGTCCGCCGCTCCGGACCCGCCCGCTCCGGGCGGCCTCCGGGCGGCTCGCGGCACACGACCGCGCCCGCTGCTCCCGAGGCTCCGCAACCGCGCGCGTTCCCGGCCCGCGAGGGCTCGGGGCGCGCGCGGTCCACGTGTACCGGGCGGCCGGGTCCGGGCCGTCCGGTCCGGGCCGTCCGGTACCGGTGCGTCCGGCCCGGAAGCGGGCTCCGGGGTCAGCCCGGCTGCGGGCCCGTGGCGACCGGGCGCGTGCCGTCGGCCGTCCACTCGCTCCAGGAGCCCACGTACAGCGCCGCGTCGAAGCCCGCGACGGCCAGGGCCAGCACCTCGTGCGCGGCCGAGACGCCGGAGCCGCAGTAGACGCCGATCTCCGGACCCGCGTCCGTGTCAGCGTCCGCGCCGAGGCCGGTGAAGCGGCGTCGCAGCTCCTCCGGCGAGCGGAAGGTGCCGTCCTCGGTCACGTTCTCCGTGGTGGGCGCGGAGACGGCGCCCGGGATGTGGCCGCCGACGGGATCGATGGGCTCCACCTCGCCCCGGTACCGCTCCCCCGCGCGCGCGTCCAGCAGCAGCCCCGTACGGGCCAGTGCGGCGGCCCCGTCGGCGTCGAGCAGCGGCAGGGAGCCGGGGACCGGGTCGAAGTCGCCCTCGGGCGGGTCGGGGACCTCGGTGGTCACGGGGCCCTCCCAGGCGGCCAGCCCGCCGTCCAGCACCCGTACGTCGGGATGGCCCGCCCAGCGCAGCAGCCACCACGCGCGCGCGGCGCCCCACCCCTGGCCGCCGTCGTACACGACGACGGGACCCTCCTGGGTGACCCCGGCACGGCGCATCGCCGCTGTGAACGCCTCCAGCCCTGGCAGCGGGTGACGCCCCGTGCCCTCGCGCGCGGGGGCCGCGAGTTCGGTCTCCAGGTCGACGTAGACGGCACCGGGGAGGTGGCCCTTCTCGTACTCCTCCCTGCCGGGCGGGCCGCCCAGCCTCCACCGGGCGTCGAGAAGTACGGGAAAGGAGCCTTCCGCGAGGTCGCTCGCGAGTGCGGATGCGGAGATGATGGTGGCTGTCATGGCGCCATCCTCGCGCAGCGGCTCCCCACCGCGTGCGCGGACCCGTGCGTGCGCCCGTGCCGCGGACCCGTGCGCGTGCCCATGCCGCGGTCCCATGCCCGTACGGCCGTCCGTATCGCGGCACAGGGGGTACCCGGATGCCGGAGGCGCGTGTATCGGGTTCACAGCGGGTGTTCGCGACGGACGTGGTGGATGTTCGCAGCCGATGCCGCGGCACGCGGCGCGGACGGGAGCGTCGCGCCGCGGGTGGTGCGAGCATCGATCCGGCACGAAACCGAAGGAAAGTCACGGCGGTTCCACCGCACGACCGCATCGATGATGGTCTTGAGGAGAGAGACAGAGATGACCGGGGCAGTGACTCGGCACGGCTACACAGGACATACACGCGGCACGCCCTGCTGGGCGAGCCTGATGGTGCGCGGACTGGCCGCGGCGCAGGAGTTCTACCAGTCCCTGTTCGGCTGGGAGTTCCGCTCGGGGCCGCAGCAGTGGGGGCCCTACGCCCGCGCCCTCCTCGACGGGCGCGAGGTCGCGGGGCTGGGGGAGATGGCACCGGCGCGTCGGTTCCGCGTCGAGTGGACCCCGTATCTGGCAACGGAGAACGCCGATGTGACGGCCTCGCTGATCCGGCAGTGCGGCGGCACCGTGGCCGTCGGCCCGCTGGACGCGGAGGACGCGGGCCGGGTGGCGATGGCCTCGGACCCGGTGGGCGCCGCCTTCGGGGTGTGGCAGGCCGAGGCCCATCTGGGCCTGGGCACGGCGGAGAGGGACACGCCGGGCGTCCCCGTCTGGTACGAGCTGGTCTGCCGGGATACCTGGCCCGCGGGCAAGTTCTACCCCGACGTCTTCGGCTTCGACGTGGACGCGACGGAGGCCGCGCGCACCGGGGGCCTCGACTATCTGACGCTGCGCCTGGACGGCGAGCCCGTCGCGGGGGTCCACGGGGTCGGGCAGGCGCTGCCGCGCGACCGGGGGCCGCACTGGAAGACGTACTTCGCGGTCGAGGACGCGGAGAAGGCGGCGCGCCGGGTGCAGAGCCTCGGGGGGCGCGTGCTGGAGGGGCCGCGCGACTCGGCGTGCGGGCGGGTGGCGACGGTCACCGATCCGGAGGGCGCCCGGTTCAGCGTCATCCAGCGGCAGGCGTGACGGGGGCGGGGGCGGAGGGCGTCGGCGTCGCCCGGGTGCCGGGGCGCCGGGGCCCGACGCCCCCGCCCGCACCGTCAGCGTGGCCGCGAAGGCGCGGAGGGCATCCGGCCGTTGAGGGGCGACGAGCCGAGCGGCGGTCCCGCCTGCGGCCCTGACTGCGGCCCTGGCGCGTCGACGGGGAGCACGTCGGGAGAGAGCGCGCCCGCGCCCGCCGTCACGGCCGTGAGCCTGCGCCTGTGATGGCGGCGGCACAGCACCTCGTAGCCGACCTCGCCCCTGGGCTCCCCCACGTCGCCGACGACGACCTGCGCGCCCTCGACCACCATCCTGCCGCCCACGGTGCGGGCGTTGTGCGTGGCGCGGGCGCCGCACCAGCACAGGGCCTCGACCTGGAGCACCTCGATGCGGTCGGCCAGCTCCATCAGCCGCTGCGAGCCGGGGAAGAGCTTGGTGCGGAAGTCCGTGGTGATGCCGAAGGCGAAGACGTCCATGCCCAGGTCGTCGACGACGCGGGCGAGCTGGTCCACCTGCTCCGGGGCGAGGAACTGGGCCTCGTCCACGATCACGTAGTCCGTACGGCCGCCCGCCGTGAGGTGTTTGACCAGGTGGGCGTGGAAGTCCAGCGTCTCGCCCGCCTCGACGGCCTCGGTGACCAGGCCGAGCCGGGAGGAGAGCCGCCCCTCCCCCGCGCGGTCGTTCCGGGTGAAGATCATCCCCTGGAGCCCGCGCGCCGAGCGGTTGTGCTCGATCTGGAGCGCGAGCGTGCTCTTCCCGCAGTCCATGGTTCCGGAGAAGAACACCAGCTCTGGCATGGGGACTTCGGCCTTTCGCAGCGTGGGGGGCGAGGGGGGACGATCCGTGAGGACGTGACGTGGCGTGGCGGGGCCCGGCGCGTGCCGTGCCCGGCCCGTGAGGACGAGGGCGCCTACGTACGGACTTCGAGCAGCGGGACGAGCTGTTCCGCTGCCGTCGCCGAGCCGTGCATGCCGACGAGCGCCGACTCCTTGGGCTCCCGCTCGGTGGCCACGACGGCGGCGTCGCCGCTCATGGCGACGACCACGTCGCCGAGGCGCGCGTGCACACGGTCGTCCACGTGCGGCCCGAACCAGCCGAGCGCGACGGCCTCCTCGCGCGTCGCCACCCACGCCTGGTCGGCCAGCACCTCACGCCAGACCGTGTGCACGTCCCTGGCGGCGCCGGGAACCGCGTACAGGTGCCGCATCCGGCCCTCGCCGCCGAGCCGCGAGATGCCCGCGTTCAGCTCCCAGTCCGCGTCCACGTCGAAGCGGGCCTCGGGGGTGTCGGGGACGTCCACCATGCCGTGGTCGGCGGTGATGTAGAGCGCGGAGCGCGGCGGAAGCTGCTCGGCCAGCCGCTGCGCGAGCCGGTCGACATACATGAGCTGGCCACGCCAGGCGTCGGAGTCGACGCCGTGCCGGTGGCCGTTGCCGTCGAGGTCGGCGTAGTAGGTGTAGACGAGCGAGCGGTCGGCCGCGCCGAGCCGTTCGGCCGCCAGGTCCATGCGGTCCTCGCCGCTGAGCCTGCCGTAGAAGGTGCCGCCCGACAGCGCGATCTGCGTCAGCGGGGTGTGCTGGAAGTGCGGCGCCGACACCTGGCAGGTCTCGATCCCGGCGGCGTCGGCGAGCTGGAAGACCGTGGGATACGGCTGCCACGCGTGCGGGTCGGTCCACGGCTGCCAGCGCAACTGGTTCATCAGCTCGCCGGTGGCCGGGTTCAGCGCCGTGTAGCCGGGCAGGCCGTGCACGCCGGGGGCCAGGCCCGTGCCGACGGAGGCGAGCGAGGCCGCCGTGGTCGAGGGGAAGCCCGAGGTGAGGGGGGTGCCGGTGCCGTTGACCGAGCCGGGGAGCAGCGAGGTGAGGAAGGGCGCCTCGTCCGGGTGCTGCCGCAGGATCTCCCAGCCCATGCCGTCCACGAGGAAGACGCAGACCCGGTCGGCCGGGGCGAGTGACAGCCCGGCCGTCATGCCGGGCACGCCCTGGCCCGCGGTGACCGCGGGCAGCAGATCGGCGAGAGAGCCCGCGCCGTAGCGGGGCACGGGGGCCGTGCGGGGGTCGAGGGGTGCGGGCTCGTCGTGATCGCCGGGCTCGTCGGGCCAGGGATGACCTGCTGTGGCGGGCTGTGCCATGTCCGGTGGGGTGTCCCCTCGTCTCACTGGGGCGGCCCGGCGCTGGTGGAGGCGGCCGTCGCCTCCGAGAGCGCCTGGGCGAAGGCAAGGGTCTGGCGGACGGTGTCGGGGCCGTCGGCCGCCTCGCTGACGCGCAGCGAGAGGTCGTCGGCCGTGGTCGAGCCCGTGTAGCCGTGGTCGGCCTCGCAGTTGGGGTCACCGCAGGTGGCGGGCTCCAGATCGAGGCGGGAGACGGCGCCCCAGCCGATGGTCAGCACGACCTCGCGGGGCAGGGTGCCCGGGGTGTACGACTCGGGGTTGGCCACGACGCGGGAGAGGACCACCGAGGAAATGCGCGACACCTTCACCGACTCGGTGGACGTCGTCGCGTACGGCGAGGGCGAGGTGCCGTCGGCCGGCTGCTCGTCGGTATGGCTGACGATGAAGCGGTTGCCGGTCAGTACGAGGACCGTGACATGGCGGCGTACCTCGTTGGAGTCGAACGTCGTCTCCTGGTGCACGAGGTAGGAGGCCACGGGCTCGCCGCCCACCGCGGCCTCGACGGCCTCGGCCACGAGAGCCGGGTAGTATCCGCTGCGCTCGATCGCCGAGCGCAGCCCCTTGGTCGTCGTACCGGTCTTCGCCATGAGTGCCATCCTACGGGGCCACGGGGCCTCAGTAGGCGGGCAGGCGGCGTGGTCCCTGGTCGCTGCGGCGCTGCGGCTCGGCCACGCGGACCGAGGCGCCGAGGACGGTGAGGCCGCGCGGGGCGACGACCACGGGTTCCAGGTCGACGGTGACGATCTCGGGATGGTCGTCCAGCAGCCGTGAGACGCGCAGCAGCAGCTCTTCCAGCGCGCCCGTGTCGACGGGCTGCGCGCCGCGCCAGCCGAACAGGATGGGCGCGGTGCGGATGGTCCGTATCAGCTCCGCCGCCTCCTTGTCGGTGACCGGGACGAGCCGGTGCGCGGTGTCGCCGAGCAGCTCGGAGGGCGGCCCGGCGAGGCCGAAGGAGAGCACGGCGCCGATGGCCGGGTCGACGGCCGCGCGGATCACGGTGTCCACGCCGCGTGGCGCCATGGCCTGGACGACGGGGCGCAGTTCCTCCGGCTTGCCGAGGGCTTCGGTCAGCTCGGCGTAGGCGCGGCGCAGCCCGTTCTCGCCCGCGATGTCGAGCCGGACGCCGCCCAGGTCGGCGCGGTGGCGCAGGTGCGGCGCCGTGGTCTTGAGCGCGACGGGGTAGCCGAGGTGCCGTGCGGCGGCCGCGGCGTCGTCGGGGGTGGGCGCGGGGCTCGTGGGGTGGACGGCGACGCCGTAGTACGCCAGCAGCGCGGCGGCGTCCTCCGCGCCGAGGGGCACGCTGCGGTGCCGCTCCTCGGTGGTGGCCGACACGGTGGTGGGCCGGGCCTCGCGGGGTCCGGCGGCGGGGAGGGCGTCCTCGGCGGGGGCGTCGCGGGGGGCCGCGGGCTCCACGCCGGAACCGGCGCCCGCGACGGAGGCGGGGCCCGTACCGGAACCCGCGACGGGGTCGGAGGCGGAGGCCGTACCCGAACCGGTGCCCGCGACGGGAGCGGGAGTCGCGCCCGCGCCGGAACCGGAATCCGCAGCCGAGCCGGGGCCCGGCTCCCGGCCGGAACCGGAACCCGGGGTTTCCCCGGGCCCCTCGTCCGGGGCCGCCGGTGCCGCGCTTCGTGCCGCCGCGCGGGCGATGAGCGCGGACGCCGCGGCCTCGTCCACCTCGTACTCCGGCACCCGCCCCGGCGCCGTCGCCTCCTCGCGCCAGCGCGCGTACCGCACCGCCTCGGACAGGGCGCGCGCCGCGCGTTCGGCCGCCGGGTAGCTGGGGATGCCGCGCTCCGCGAGGGCCGCGTCGAGGCCCTCGATGGCGAGGTGGACCACAGCGACGGGCTTGTCCGAGCCCTCGGCCGTCTCGCGCAGCGCGTCGGCCAGCTCCCCCACGGGCGTGTCCCCGACCCAGGGGATGGCCGTGACCACGACCGCGTCCGTGCCGGGGTCGGCGAGCGCGTCGGACAGGGCGCGGCGGAAGTCGTCGGGGGTGGCGGACGTCGTCAGGTCACGGACGGGCAGCGGGCGCAGGTCGTCCGTCAGGCAGGCGTCGTAGGTGAGGAGCGCGAGGGACTCCGCGTTGCCGAGGATGGCGACGCGGGGCCCCGCGGGGAGGGGCTGGCTGACCAGGAGGATGCCCGCGTCGAGCAGTTCGGTGACCGTCTCGACCATGATCACTCCGGCCTGGCGCAGCAGCGAGGTGACGGTCGCGTCGGGGGTGCGGGAGGCGGGCGCCGCGTGTCCCGGCGGGGGCGCGCTGCCGCTGTGCCTGGCGCCCTTGACCACGACGACGGGCTTGCGCGCCGCGGTGCGCTTGGCGAGGCGGGTGAACTTGCGGGGGTTGCCGATGGATTCGAGGTAGAGCAGCGCGACGCCGGTGCCGGGGTCGTCGTCCCAGAACTGGAGCACGTCGTTCCCCGATACGTCCGCCCTGTTGCCCGCCGAGACGAAGGAGGAGAGACCCATGCCGCGCCGGTGCAGCCCGGTGAGCAGCGCGATGCCGATGGCGCCCGACTGGGTGAACAGGCCGATGCCGCCGCGCCGGGGCAGCTCGGGCGAGAGGCTCGCGTTGAGCCGGACGTCGGGCGCGGTGTTCATCAGCCCGAAGGCGTTAGGTCCGATGATGCGCATCCCGTACGAGCGGGCCAGCCGCACCAGTTCGCGCTGCTCGTCGCGCCCGAAGTCGGCGGAGAGCACGACCAGACCCTGGGTACCGTGCTCGCCGCAGTCCTTGACGACCTGGGTGACGGCAGCCGCTGGCACGGCGACGACGGCGAGGTCGACGGACTCGGGCAGCTCGCCCACCGAGCGGTACGCGGGGACGCCGCCGAGCTCCGTACGCCCCTCGGGCAGCGCGGTGTTGACCGCGTACGTGCGGCCCGCGTACCCGGCGGCGCGCAGGCTCTCCAGGACGGCGCGGCCCGCGCCGCCCGGGTTGCGGCCCGCGCCGATGACGGCGACGCAGCCGGGCGCGAGCAGCCGTCCCACCGAGTGGGCCTCGGCGCGCTGCTCGCGGGCGCGCATCACGGCGAGGGAGCGCTCGGTCGGTTCGAGGTCGAAGGTGAGGTGGACGGAGCCGTCCTCGAAGCTGCGCTTCTGGGAGTAGCCCGCGTCGGTGAACACCTTGATCATCTTGTTGTTCGCCGGCAGCACCTCGGCGCTGAAGCGGCGGATGCCGCGCTCCCGCGCCACGGCCCCGATGTGCTCCAGCAGCGCGGAGGCCACGCCGCGGCCCTGGTGGTCGTCGCGCACGAGGAAGGCGACCTCGGCCTCGTCCGCCGGCGCGGAGGCGGGGCGTCCGGTGCCGTCGATGCGGTCGTAGCGGACGAGGCCGATGAACTCGCCGCCGACGGTGGCGGCCAGGCCGACGCGGTCGACGTAGTCGTGGTGGGTGAAGCGGTGCACGTCGCGGTCGGAGAGCCGGGGGTAGGGCGCGAAGAAGCGGTAGTACTTCGACTCGTCGGAGACCCGTTCGTAGAAGCTCACCAGCCGCTCGGCGTCGTCCGGTGCGATGGGCCTGATCCGGGCCGTGCCGCCGTCGCGCAGGACGACGTCGGCCTCCCAGTGGGTGGGGTAAGCGCGCTCCGACGGGCTCTGCATGGGGTCAGGGTAGGACCTGTGAGCCGGGCTCGCGCCCGTACGTGCGACAGTGCAGGCTGAGGGGGCACGGGAGCAGCTCGCACCGCGTGCGAGACTGGTCTAGACAACAGTTCACAAGCGTCACGATTCGAAGGGCTTCACCATGGTTGAGCGCCGCGTCACCGTCGGCTGGGCCGAGGGCCTGCACGCCCGCCCCGCCTCGATCTTCTGCCGCGCCGCGGCTGCTGCGGGCGTCCCGGTCACCGTGAAGAAGGGCGAGGACGGCACGCCGGTCAACGCCGCTTCCATGCTGGGCGTGCTGGGTCTCGGCGCGGAGGGCGGCGAGGAGATCGTGCTGGCTTCCGAGGCGGATGACGCGGAATCCGCGCTCGACCGTCTGGCGAAGCTCGTCTCCGAGGGCCTCGAAGAACTCCCGGAGACCGTCTGATTCGCACCGTCTGATTCGCTGCCCTCAACGGCAGGAAAAGAGCAGGAGGAATTCACGGGCACACGCCTGTGAATTCCTCCTCTTCTTTGTATACGGGGAGTGTTAAAGAGAATCGCGCGCCGTGTTTACGGAAGGTTTCGTACTCCTCACGGCCGCTTTGCGCGCGGCCCCTTTCGGTACCGGGCGGCGCAGTCTGTGGAGCACCGCGGAACGCTCCACGTGCTGGGCCGTCAGCGCGCGGGCCCGCTCGGCGTCGCCGCGCGCCACCGCGTCGACGATGGCGCCGTACTCCTGCCATACGGTGGCGGCCTGCGCGGGCACGTCCACCGCGTACACCCATGTGATCTTGCGCCGGAGCTGGGTGAGCAGCGTCGTCAGACTGGGGCTGCCGGACGCTTGGGCCAGTGTCTCGTGGAACCAGTCGCCCAGGGAGCGCAGGTCGGAGAGGTGGCCACGGTCCACGCGCTGCTGGCCGAGGCGCACCAGGCCGCGCAGCACCTTGAGGTGGGCCTCGGTGCGCCGCTGCGCCGCGCGCGCCGCGCCCAGCGGCTCCAGCACCGCGCGGATCTCCAGCAGGTCCGCCGCCTCCTGCTCCGTCGGCTCGGCCACGCAGGCGCCCGCGTGTCTGCGCGTCAGCACAAAACCCTCGGACTCCAGCGTGCGCAGCGCCTCGCGCACGGGGACCCGCGAGACTCCGTAACGCCGGGCGAGGAGTTCCTCGGTGAGCCGGGCGCCGGGCGGAAATGCCCCGCTGACGATGTCGTCGCGGATTGCCGTGCAGACCGCGTGCGCGGAAATTCGCATGACTCGAACTGTATTGCAGCCACGTCGAATTTCCGATGGCGAGAGTTCCCCTCACGTGAATACGGCGTGAAAAGGACCCCCGGCCATGTGTCGGCCGGGGGTCCTGATACTCACGGATGCCGCGCGGAGTCGGGTACGGCGCCGGGTTGGGCGTCGGATTCGGCTTCGGTTTCGGTTTCGGTTTCGGTCAGATCTTGACGCCGTGCTGGCGCAGATAGGCGACCGGGTCCATGTCCGAGCCGTAGTCGGGGCCCGTCCGGGCCTCGAAGTGGAGGTGCGGGCCCGAGGAGTTGCCGGTGGAGCCGGAGAGGGCGATCTGCTGGCCCGAGGTGACGGACTGGCCGACAGAGACGCCGATGGACGACAGGTGGCCGTACTGCGTGTACGTGCCGTCCTTGTGCTTGATCACGATGTTGTTGCCGTAGGCGCCGCCGTCGCCCGCCTCCACGACCTCACCGGCCGCGACGGACTTGACCGGGGTGCCCTGGGCCGCGTGGAAGTCGATGCCGGTGTGGCTGCCGGAGGACCACATGCCGCCGCCGGTCTGGTAGCCGGTGGAGACGTAGGAGTTGTCGACGGGGGCGACGTAGCCGTTGAGCGCGGCGCGCTTGGCCTCCGCCTTGCGGGCCGCGCGCTCCTTGGCCTCCTTGGCCTCGCGCTCGCGCTCCGCCTTCTCGGCCGCCGCCTTGCGCTTGGCCTCGTCGGCACGCTTCTTCGCCTCGGCCGCGGCCTTCTTGGCGGCGGCCTCGGCCTTGGCGCGCTCGGCCTCGGCCTGCTGGGCCTCGGCCTGGTCGCCGACGGTCGCGGCGAGGGAACCGCCCAGGTCGATGGCCTGGGTCAGACCGGTGTCGGTGACGGTGGACGCCTCGTCGTTGGCGGCGAGGGCCGGGGACGCGACGGAGCCCACGACGCCGACAGCGGCGAGGCCCGCTATGCCTGCGGCGTTGACGCCCGCACGGCGACGGGCACGGCTCTGCCCACGATGCTTACCGGTGGCACGGATGAACGCCATGATCTGGCGCGACTCCTTTCCTTCCTTCTCGCCTACCGGGTTAGCTGACGGGTTCGGAGCAGGAAGGTCTCCTACGGGCGCCTCGTGCGGGAGGCGTCCGATTCACCCCAAGGGACGTGTGGGTCCCCGGCTCCCCTGGCTCGCGCCGTACGGGGACTCGGCGATCACTGTCCGTCGGCCGCGGCGCGGTCACTTCTGACGAACAGCGGCCACGACGCTAAGACGGGCATCAGCACGGCGCCAAACAGATCCCGTCTTTTGTCGCGCATGCCACACCCAACACCGGGGCAACACAGGTCAAATCAGACAGGGAAAACGGACATGACGCCGAGACATGTGGAGGGCCCGTGAACAGTCGGCCGACTGTTCACGGGCCCTCCATCACATTCCGGGCAACTCCCCGAGCGGCTCCGGCGACGTAGCGCCGGGCGACGCGGCGCCTCAGGTCCCGGAGACCACGCTCACCTCGCCGATGCCCAGCGCCCGCACCGGCTCCGCGATCTGCGAGGCGTCACCCACCAGGACGGTGACCAGGCGGTCGGCCGGGAAGGCGTTCACGACGGCCGCCGTGGCCTCCACGGTGCCCGTCTCGGCCAGCCGCGCGTACATCCGCGCCTGGAAGTCGTCCGGCAGATACTGCTCGACCTGATCGGCGAGAGTGCCCGCGACGGCGGCGGCCGTCTCGTAGCGCAGCGGAGCGACGCCCACGAGGTTCTGCACGGCGACGTCCCGCTCCTCGTCCGTGAGGCCCTCGGCCGCCAGGGTGCGCAGGACCTGCCACAGGTCCTCCAGCGCGGGCCCCGTCACCTCGGTGGCGACCGAGCCGGAGATGGCGAGCATGGCGGCGCCCGTGCCCTCGGGCGCTGAGCGCAGCACCTGGCCGAAGGCGCGCACCCCGTAGGTGTAGCCCTTCTCCTCGCGCAGCACGCGGTCCAGCCGGGAGGTGAGGGTGCCACCGAGGCAGTACGTGCCCAGCACCTGTGCGGGCCAGACGCGGTCGTGCTTGTCCGCGCCGATGCGGCCGATCAGCAACTGCGTCTGCACGGCGCCCGGACGGTCCACGATGATCACGCGGCCCGTGTCGTCCGCGGTGACCGGCGGCACGGGGCGCGGATCGGCCGTCGATCCGGTCCAGGTGCCGAGGGAGTCGGCCAGCGCCTCGTCCAGATCGACGCCTTCGAGGTCGCCGACGACGACGGCGGTGGCCGTCGCGGGGCGCACATGTGCCTCGTAGAAGGCACGGACCGAGGCCGCGTCGATACGGGCGACCGACTCCTCGGTGCCCTGGCGCGGCCGGGACATGCGGGACGCGGCGGGGAACAACTGGTGGGACAGCTCCTTGGCCGCGCGGCGGGCCGGGTTGGCCAGCTCGTGCGGGATCTCGTCCAGCCGGTTGTTGACCAGCCGCTCGACCTCGCCGTCAGGGAAGGCCGGTGCGCGCAGCGCGTCGGCGAGCAGACCGAGCGCCTTGGGCAGCCGGGAGGCGGGGACCTCCAGGGAGACGCGCACGCCCGGGTGGTCGGCGTGCGCGTCCAGGGTGGCGCCGCAGCGCTCCAGCTCGTAGGCGAACTCCTCGGCGTCGTGCTTGTCCGTGCCCTCGGACAGGGCGCGGGCCATGATCGTGGCCACGCCGTCCAGGCCCTCGGGCTCGGCCTCCAGGGGGGCCAGGAGGTTGACCTCCACGGCGACGACCTGCTGGCCCGGGCGGTGGCAGCGCAGCACCGTGAGCCCGTTGGGCAGCGTGCCGCGCTCGGGCGCGGGGAAGGCCCAGGGCCTGGGGCTGCCGCCCCGGGGCTGGGGGTGGAGATCCATGCTCGGGCCTGGCCTCTCTGCGGGGGTGGTCGCGGTGTCGCTCACTGGCCGGGCTCCTCGTCCTGTCCGTCCTCGGCGTTCTCGTTCTCGGCGTTCTCAGCGTTCTCGGCGGCGGGCGCGGTCGGCTCGTAGACCAGCGCGGCGCGGTTGTCCCTGTGCAGCCGCGCCGCCGCCACGGACCGCACCTCCTCCGGCGTGACCTCCAAGACGCGGCCCACGGCGCTCAGCGCGAGCTGGGGATCGCCGAACAGCACGGCGAACCGGCACAGTTCGTCGGCGCGCCCGCCGACCGTCGCGAGCCGGTCCAGCCACTCGCGCTCGAGCTGGGCCTGTGCCCGCTCCATCTCCTCGGGCGTCGGCCCCTCCTGCGCGAAGCGGCTCAGCTCCTCGTCCACCGCCGCCTCGATGGCGGAGATCTCCACGCCGCTCGACGCCTTGACGTCCAGCCAGCCCAGCGAGGGCGCCCCGGCCAGCCGCAGCAGCCCGAAGCCCGCGCCGACGGCCAGCCTGTCGCGCCGCACCAGGCGGTTGTGCAGGCGGGAGGACTCGCCGCCGCCGAGGACGGTCAGCGCGAGGTCGGCCGCGTCGCACTCGCGGGTGCCGTCGTGCGGCAGGCGGTAGGCCGCCATCAGCGCGCGCGAGGGCACCTCCTCCTGGACCACCTGACGCTGGTCCCCGCCCAGCGTCTCGGGGAGGGAGCCGTCGCGCGGCGGCTGCTTGCCCTCGTGGCCCGGAATGGAGCCGAAGTACTTCTCGATCCAGGCCAGCGTCTGCTCCGGATCGATGTCCCCTACGACGGACAGCACGGCATTGTTCGGCGCGTAGTACGTACGGAAGAAGGCGCGCGCGTCCTCCAGGGAGGCCGCGTCCAGATCGGCCATGGAGCCGATCGGGGTGTGGTGGTAAGGGTGGCCCTCGGGATAGACCATGGCGGCCAGCTTCTCGAAGGCGGTGCCGTAAGGCACGTTGTCGTACCGCTGGCGGCGCTCGTTCTTGACGACGTCACGCTGGTTCTCCAGCGATTCCTCGTCCAGCGCCGTGAGCAGGGAGCCCATGCGATCGGCCTCCAGCCAGAGCGCCAGCTCCAGCTCGTGCGCCGGCATGGTCTCGAAATAGTTGGTGCGCTCGAAGCTGGTGGTGCCGTTCAGCGAGCCGCCGGCGCCCTGGACCAGCTCGAAGTGACCGTTGCCCGTCACCTGGGCCGAGCCTTGGAACATGAGGTGTTCGAAGAGGTGGGCCAGCCCTGTGCGGCCCCTCACCTCGTGGCGGGAACCGACGTCGTACCAGAGGCAGACAGCGGCGACCGGGGTGAGATGGTCCTCGGAGAGCACCACGCGCAGGCCGTTGGCCAGCCGGTGCTCGGTCGCTGTCAGCCCGCCGGTGGCAGGCGGGGGCGTGGCCGTGTGACCCATGTGCCTGGAGTCCCTTCGCTCGCGGGAGTTCGTGTCGCGTCGTGTGAAGCGGTTCTGTCACTGTATGCAACCGCACGGACAACGTGCGAAGTTCCCGTACCGTACGCCCATGAACTGGGCTCTCCCACCCGTCACCGCCGGGTCGGGGAGCCCGTTGTCAGCGGCGCGGTCCACAATGGTCGGCGTCGTATCCGCCAGGCCCACAGCGGGTGTCCTCACACCCCCTAGCCCGTACGTACCGAAGGAGCCGCAGCCGCGATGGCCCGCCGCAGTACGAAGACCCCGCAGCCGGACGACTTCGAGGAGCGGATCCTCGACATCGACGTCGTCGATGAGATGCAGGGCTCCTTCCTCGAGTACGCCTACTCGGTCATCTACTCCCGCGCCCTCCCGGACGCCCGTGACGGGATGAAGCCGGTGCACCGCCGCATCCTGTACCAGATGCACGAGATGGGGCTGCGCCCCGACCGCTCGTACGTCAAGTGCGCCCGGGTCGTCGGCGAGGTGATGGGCAAGCTCCACCCGCACGGTGACTCCGCGATCTATGACGCGCTGGTCCGCATGGCCCAGTCCTTCTCGATGCGGCTCCCGCTGGTCGACGGCCACGGCAACTTCGGTTCGCTGGGCAACGACGACCCGCCCGCCGCCATGCGGTACACCGAGTGCCGCTCGGCGCCCGCCGCCGGTCTGATGGTCGAGTCGATCGACGAGGAGACGGTCGATTTCGCGCCCAACTACGACGGCAGCGAGGAGGAGCCGGTAGCCCTCCCGGCCGCGTATCCGAACCTGCTGGTGAACGGCGCCTCGGGCATCGCCGTCGGCATGGCGACGAACATGGCGCCGCACAACCTCGGCGAAGTCATCGCAGCGGCACGGCATCTGATCAAGCACCCGGGCGCCGATCTGGAGACGCTGATGCGCTTCGTGCCGGGGCCCGACCTGCCCACGGGCGGCCGGATCGTCGGCGTCGAGGGCATCAAGGACGCGTACGCGAACGGCCGCGGCTCCTTCAAGATGCGCGCCACGGCGACGGTGGAGCAGGTCACGCCCCGCCGCAAGGGCCTGGTCGTCACCGAGCTGCCCTTCACCGTCGGCCCCGAGAAGGTCGTCTCCAAGATCAAGGACCTGGTCAACGCGAAGAAGCTCCAGGGCATCGCGGACGTCAAGGACCTCACCGACCGCGAGCACGGGCTGCGCCTCGTGATCGAGATCAAGAACGGCTTCCACCCCGAGGCCGTCCTGGAGCAGCTCTACAAGCTGACGCCGATGGAGGAGTCCTTCGGCATCAACAACGTGGCGCTGGTGGACGGCCAGCCGCTCACGCTGGGCCTCAAGGAGCTGCTGGAGGTCTATGTAGACCACCGCTTCCAGGTGGTGCGGCGGCGCAGCGAGTTCCGGCGCACCAAGCGGCGGGACCGGCTGCACCTGGTCGAGGGCCTGCTGGTCGCGCTCCTGGACATCGATGAGGTCATCAGGATCATCAGGTCGAGTGAGAACGCGGCCGAGGCCAAGGCGTCCCTGATCTCCCACTTCGGGCTCAGCGAGATCCAGACGCAGTACATCCTGGACACCCCGCTGCGGCGGCTCACGAAGTTCGACCGCCTGGAGCTGGAAAGCGAGCGCGACCGCCTCAAGGCCGAGATCGAGGAGCTGACGCGGATCCTCGACTCGGACGCGGAGCTGCGCAAGCTGGTCTCCTCCGAGCTGGCAGCGGTCTCCAAGAAGTACGCGACGCCGCGCCGCACCGAGCTGCTGGAGTCCGCCGGGGCCCCGGTGGCGTCCGTGCCGCTGGAGGTCTCGGACGACCCGTGCCGGGTGCTCCTCTCCTCGACGGGCCTGCTGGCGCGCACGGCGAACGGCGAGCCGTCGTTCGACGAGGCGGCCAAGCGCGTGAAGCACGATGTGATCGTCTCGGCCGTCCCCGCGACCACGCGCGGCGAGGTCGGCGCGGTGACCTCGGCCGGGCGGCTGCTGCGGCTGACCGTCGTGGACCTGCCCCAGCTCCCCGAGAGCGCCGCGTCCCCGAACCTGTCGGGCGGGGCGCAGATCGCGGAGTTCCTCACCCTGGAGGCGGACGAGAAGGTCGTCTGCCTCACCACGCTCGACGAGTCCTCGCCCGGCCTGGCCATCGGCACCGAGCAGGGCGTGGTCAAGCGGGTGGTGCCCGACTATCCGTCCCACAAGGAGGAACTGGAGGTCATCACCCTCAAGGACGGCGACCGTATCGTCGGCGCGGTCGAGCTGCGTACGGGCGAGGAGGACCTGGTCTTCATCACCGACGAGGCCCAGCTCCTGCGCTATCAGGCGGGCCAGGTCAGGCCGCAGGGCCGCGCGGCGGGCGGCATGACCGGCATCAAGCTGACCGGCGAGGCCAAGGTCATCTCCTTCACCGCCGTGGACCCCGCCGCGGACGCGATGGTCTTCACCGTCGCCGGTTCGCGCGGCGCCTTCGCCGGGCTCACGGAGGCCACGGCCAAGCTGACGCCCTTCGACCAGTACCCGAGGAAGGGCCGGGCCACGGGCGGGGTGCGGTGCCAGCGGTTCCTGAAGGGCGAGGACTGCCTGACTCTGGCCTGGGCGGGGCACGCTCCCGCGCGGGCGGCCTCGAAGGCCGGCGTCCCCGTGGAGCTGCCCGAGGTGGACCCGCGGCGCGACGGCTCGGGCATGCCGCTGGCCAAGGCGGTGGCCGTGGTGGCCGGACCGGTGTAGTCCGGTCCTCCGGTCCGGGGTCCGGGGTCCGGTCGCGGGCGGGGGCCGGGCCGGGCCGGGCCGGGCCGGTGATGTGACGGGCTGGTGATGTGACGGGGTCACGCGGGGCGGGTTCGCACGCGTGACGGGGTCGGGGGCGCGCTCTTCGGGTGCGCCCCCGACGCGTGCGGGGGCGTCCTGTGCGGGCGGGGTGCTCCGGGGGCCGGTTCGGTGATGGGCCGGTATCAGCAGTCAGTAGGAGGACGGGTCGTCCGGGTCCGCGATGGAGGGCACGTCGTCGTCCGCGTCCGGCGCGTCGGTGTCCGGTGCGGCGTCCTCTCCGTCGGCGCCGGGACCCGTGCCGCCGTACGGGCTGTCCGAGCCGTACGGGTTCTCGCCCTGTGGGTCCGGTGCTTCGACGGGCTCCGTGTCGACGTAGCGCAGGACGCCCCACATCGCCTGGGGGTCGGCGCCGTCAGCCTCCGTGCCCACGTCCGCGCACAGCGCCAGCTCCTTCCGCAGCGCCTCCGCGTCCACGCCGGAGCCGATCATCACGAGCTGCGTCAGCCGCTCCTCGTCCCGCTCCCACTCCGAGGGGGCGAACCGCAGGAAGCCGCCGACAGCGTGCACCGTGTACTTGCGGCCCGGGTCGGCCGCGCCGAAGTCGACAAAGCCCTTGATCCGGTAGAGGCCGGAGGGACGGCTGTCGAGGAAGGCCAGCAGACGGCGGGGGTCCATCGGCGCGGCCGAGGTGAACTCCACGCTCTCGTACGCCGCGTGCAGGTGCCCCGAGTGGTCGACGCCCCCGGCCCCCTCCCCGGCCGCTTCCGCTTCTGCTTCCGCTTCCTCGTCGACGTCCCCGTAGAGCAGCTCGTCGAAGGAAAGCTGCTCCACGGGAGGACGCTCGCGCCGCGCCGGTTCGAAGAGCAGCGCGGGGTCGACGCGCCCGTAAGCGGCGGAGACCACGGGCGTCCCCGGACTCAGCTCCTCCAGCGTCTCCGTGAGGGCGCGGCGCTCCTCGTCGGCGATCCGGTCCGCCTTGTTCAGCACCACCAGATCGGCGGCGCGTACGTGACGGTCCAGTTCCGGATGGCGCTCACGGGTGCTGTGGAACTCCGCCGCGTCGACGACCTCGACCAGTCCGCCGTAGACGATGTGCTCGCTCCCGCTCGCGAGGATCATGCGGATCAGCGTCTCCGGCTCGGCCAGCCCGCTCGCCTCCACGACGATGACGTCCATGCCGACCGAGGGCCGGGCCAGGCGCTCCAGCACCTCGTCCATGTCGCTGGTGTCGACGGCGCAGCACAGGCAGCCGTCGCCGAGCGACACCATGGAGTCGACCTGTCCCGCCACGGTCATCGCGTCGATCTCGATGCTGCCGAAGTCGTTGACGATCGCGCCGATACGGGTGCCGCGGCTGTTCCGGAGCAGGTGGTTCAGCAAGGTGGTCTTGCCCGAGCCGAGGAACCCCGCAAGGACGATGACCGGAATCCGCCGTGTGGCCAAAGTGCCTCTCCTCGCTGCTGCCCCTGGCTGCTGTTCCTCGCCGCTGAAACGGCTGTCGATCGTAGCGGAACGGGCAGCGTGCCGTGCTCCGGGCCGCACGTCTGACCGGGGACGACGCCGCGACACCCCCGTCCCGGATCGCGGGGGAAGCGGGGTCTCGGAGGTTAGGCTCGCCTGCGTGAGTACGTGCGCGACCGCCTCCCGGGACCTCGCCGAACCGGTGGCGGCGACCGCCGCCACAGCCCGCACCTGGCTGCTGATCGAACAACCGGGCCCGTGGGGCGGCAAAGCGCTCACCGAGAGCCGTCTCGACCCCGCGCTGGGCGGCGGGCTCGAAGCGGCGGCGGGGGCGCACGGGGCGCGGGTGGCGCTCATCCGGCGACCGGGCCGGCACGCCGACCGGCCGGGCGGCCGGCGCCGGGTCTTCCTCGCCCACACCTCCCCCGGCAACTCCTGGGTGCGGACGGCCCTCGTCGGACAGCACCGTGCGGGTGCCCGTACGCGCGCCGACGGGCCAGGGGCGGCGGAGGACGCGGACGCGGAGACGGGCACGGGCAGGGACACGGGCAAGGGCGTGGACAGGGGCACGGGCACGGGCGTGGACATGGCGGCGGCCCTGCGCGGACTGGACTTCGCGGCCCTCTCCGCCGGGGAGCACGGCGGCCTGTGGGCCCCGTACACCGGCGATCCCCTGGCCCTGGTGTGCACCAATGGCAAGCGCGACCGCTGCTGCGCCCTGCTGGGCCGCCCCCTGGCGGCCGAGCTGGCGGCCTCGGGCCTGGGCGACGTCTGGGAGATCACCCATATCGGCGGCCACCGCTTCGCGCCGACGCTGCTGGTGCTGCCGTACGGGTACGCGTACGCCCGTGCCAGCGCCCGCACCGTCAAGGGCATCCTCGGCGCCGTACGCGACGGGCGGGTGCTGACCGAGGGCTGCCGGGGGCGCTCGGCCTGGGACAGGCCGGGGCAGGCGGCCGACCTCGCCGTACGGGAGCACACGGGCGAGCCCCGAGCGGACGCGCTCACCGTGCTGCGGACGCGGGGCGACGCGCCGCGCTGGAACGTCACCGTCGGGCACACCGACGGCCGCGTCTGGCGGGTCACCGTGACCGCCGTGGACGACGGTCTGCCCGTGCCCGCGACCTGCGGCGCCGCGCCCGGCGCTCCGGAGCGTATGCACGTCGAGGACATCACCCTGGTAGCGGGCCAGGTCACAGCGCGGCCCCCGGTCTGAGGGTTACGGTTCCCCGCACCCACAAGACCTCTGCACCTCTCACGACCGCTCGCGTCCTCTCACGGCGCACGGCACGTCCCCGTACGCCGCCCGGGGCGCCCGCCCGCCTCCCCCTGCCCCCTCGCCCCTTCCCACCGCCTCCGTGAGGAAGCCCGTGACCGCTTCAGCCCCGGACGGGCCCGTCCCCGCCCCCGTCTCCGTCGCCGGCACACCGCCCCGGCTCCCCTGCCGCCGGGCCGTGGCCCGCGCCGTTCCCGGGCGGCGCGGGTGACCCGGCCGCCGCTCCGGTGGAACCGGCCGCTCCAGTGGGCCAGGACCTTCCGGCTGCCCCGGATCCGGTGGCCGCAGCGCGTCTTCTCGCAGGTGCTGCTCATGCAGCTCGCCATCGCCACGGGCGTGACCGCCGTCGCCACCGGCCTCTTCCTCGCCCCCCTCAGCTCTGAACTGGACGACCAGGCGATGGACCGCGCCCTGGCCATCGCGCAGACGACCGCCGTACAGCCCGGCCTCGCCCACGACCTGACGTCCTCCCCCGGACCCTCGCCAGACGGCCCCGTACAGCGCAAAGCGGAACGCATCCGCAAGGCGACGGGCGCGGGCTACGTCGTCGTGGTGGACGAACGCGGCATCCGGTGGTCGCACGCCGAACCGGAACGCGTCGGCGAACCCGTCTCCACCGACCCCAGCCGCGCGCTCGCCGGACAGGAGGTCCGGCAGATCGACAAGGGCACCCTCGGACGCTCCGCGCGCGGCAAGGTCCCGCTGCGCGACGCGGACGGCAAGGTGGTCGGCGCGGTGTCCGTCGGCATCGCGTACGACAGCGTCCGCGACCGGCTGCTGGGCCAGGTGCCGGAACTGCTGGCGTACGCGGGAGGCGCGCTCGGCGTCGGCGTCCTCGCGGCGCTCCTCGTCTCGCGCAGACTCCAGCGGCAGACCCACGACCTGGCGTTCTCCGATATCTCCGCCCTGCTGGCCGAGCGCGAGGCGATGCTGCACGGCATCCGCGAGGGCGTCGTCGCGCTGGACCACCGGGGCAGGATCCGGCTCGTCAACGACGAGGCCCAACGGCTGCTGGAGCTGCGCCCCGAGGACACCGGGCGCCCCCTGGAGGAGGCCCTGGGACACGGCCGTACGGCGGACGTGCTGGCGGGCCGCGCGACGGGCACGGACCTGCTGGCCGTCAGGGGCGGCCGGGTGCTGCTCGCGAACCGGATGCCGACCGACGACGGCGGTGCCGTCGCCACCCTCCGCGACCGCACCGAACTGGAACTCCTCGGCCGCGAACTCGACGGCTCCCGCGGTCTCATCGACGCCCTTCGCGCCCAGGACCACGAGCACGCCAACCGGATGCACATCCTGCTCGGCCTGCTCGAACTCGGTCTGCACGACGAGGCGCTGGACTACCTCAGCGAGGCCGTCGGGGTGCGCAGGGCGACGGCGGAGCAGATCGCCGAGCGCGTGCACGACCCGCTGCTGGCGGCCCTGCTGGTGGGCAAGGCGACGGTCGCGGCGGAGCGCGGGGTCGCCCTGCGGATCGCGCCGGACAGCGCGCTGCCCGACCGTCTCGTGGACCCGCGCGAGCTGGCCTCCGTGGTCGGCAACCTCGTCGACAACGCGCTGGACGCGGCGGCAGGCGCCCGCGACCACGGCCACGAACCGTGGGTGGAGGTGGAGCTGCGCGCGTGCGACGGCACGGAGGCGGGCGACCTCGTGCCGGTGGCGGTGCCGGCCCCGGTGCCCGGGGAGGAGGGTGGGCCCGCTGATGGGTCGGCGGGTGCGGACGCGGCCCCGGACGGTGCGTCCACCGGTGTGACGCTGCGGGTCGCCGACAGTGGCCCCGGCGTCCCCCGCGAACGCCGCGAACTCGTCTTCGCGGAGGGCTGGTCCACCAAGGACCCGCCCGCACACCGTCAGCGAGGGCTGGGACTCGCCCTGGTGCGCAGGCTCGCCGAGCGGCACGGCGGCAGCGCGCACGTGGGCGAAGCGCCCGGCGGCGGCGCCGAGTTCACGGTGGTACTGCCCCAGGCCCTCCAGCCCCCGCGTCCCCCGGAGACCGAGGCCGAGACCCGGGACTGACGCCGGAGACCGCGGACCGGCAAGGACACCGGCACGGCCCACGGGGCCAACGGGCCGGGCCCGTTGGCCGTTTCCCTCACGGGCCCGGCGCGGCCCCGCACTCCGTTCTCCGCGCCCCAGCGCGCGCCCCGTACACCGTCACGCACGGACTGGAAGACGGACCCATGGGTACCCGAACGGCCCGAACCCACCCGAAACGAGGGACTCCCTGTGATTGTCGTCGGGATCGTCGCCGTTTGTGTCGTCCTCGCCGTACTCGCCTTCCTGCTGCCCCGCCTCTCCCGTCATCCGGAGCGTGGCACTCAGCGCTCGCTCGGATTCGGCACGCGGGCGGCCAGCAAGGCGCCGGGGCCCGCGGGGCGCCTGCTCAGCAAGCCCTTCCGTACCAGCTCACGGGCCGTCAGCCGCAGCGGTTCCGCGGGCCGCAGGGCGCGCTGGCGCCTGCACCGCTGACACGCGTCGCGCCTCAACGCCCATCGCACGACGACGGCCCGGGCGGGGAACCGCACCACACCGGCTCCCCGCCCGGGCCGCGTAACGTCGCCCGTCCCGCTGCCGCACCCGTCACACCGCACCCGCGCCCGTCAGCGCCCGCACCTCCGTCTCGGCGTACCGCGCCTCGTCGGCGCGCTCCCGCGAGGTGACCGTGCCGAGCCAGCCCGCGAGGAAGCCGAGCGGGATGGAGACCAGACCGGGGTTCTCCAGCGGGAAGAGCGCGAAGTCGAGCCCGGGGAACAGCGCACCGGGCCCGCCCGAGACGACGGGTGAGAGCACGACCAGCACGATCGCCGGCACCAGCCCGCCGTAGACCGACCAGACCGCTCCCCGCGTGGTGAAGCGGCGCCAGAAGAGCGCGTACAGCAGCACCGGCAGGTTCGCCGACGCGGCGACGGCGAAGGCGAGCCCCACCAGGAACGCCACGTTCAGCTCCTGCGCCAGCAGCCCCAGCCCGATCGCGACGGCGCCGATGCCGACGGACGCCACACGCGCCACCCCGACCTCGCGGTACGCGCCACGCCTGCCGCGCTTGCTCAGCGAGGCATACAGGTCGTGCGCGACGGAGGCCGAGGACGCCAGCGTGATGCCCGCGACGACGGCCAGGATCGTCGCGAAGGCCACCGCCGCCACCAGTGCGAACAGCGCCGCGCCGCCCGACGAGCCCGCGCCCCCGCCCAGTTCCATGGCCAGCAGCGGCACAGCGGTGTTGCCCGCCGCGTTGGACGTACGGACCGCGTCAGGCCCCACCAGCGCGGCGGCACCGAACCCGAGGACGATGGTCATCAGATAGAAGCCGCCGATCAGCCCGACCGACCAGACGACGGAGCGGCGCGCGGCGCGGGCCGTCGGCACCGTGTAGAAGCGGGAGAGGATGTGCGGCAGCCCGGCTGTGCCCAGCACGAGGGCGAGGCCGAGGCTCATGAAGTCGAGGCGGTGCGTCCAGTCGCCGCCGTACCGCAGTCCTGGCGCGAGGAAGTCCCGCCCGTGGCCGCTGCGTTCAGCGGCGCTGGACAGCATGGCGGCGGGATCGCCGCCGAAGCGGACGAGGACGAGCGCCGTGAGGGCGAGCGCGCCGCCCATGAGGAGCACTGCCTTGACGATCTGGATCCAGGTCGTCGCCCGCATGCCACCGCACGAGACGTAGACGACCATGAGCGCACCCACCCCGACCACGGTCCAGGAGCTGGCCACACTGCTCGTACCGCCGCCCAGCAGCAGCGCCACCAGACTGCCCGCGCCGACCATCTGAGCGACCAGATAGAGCACCGAGACGGTGACGGAGGAGAACCCCGCGGCGATGCGCACGGGGCGCTCGCGCATGCGGGCGGCGACGACGTCCGCCAGGGTGAAACGCCCGCAGTTGCGCACGAGTTCCGCGACGAGCAGCAGCACGACCAGCCACGCGACGAGAAACCCCACGGAGTACAGCATGCCGTCGTAGCCGAAGAGGGCGATGAGGCCGGAGATGCCGAGGAAGGAGGCCGCCGACATGTAGTCACCGGCGATGGCGAATCCGTTCTCCATGGGCGAGAAGAGCCGCCCCCCTGCGTAGAACTCCTCGGCCGTGCCGTGCCTTCTGCGTCCGGCCCAGCTCGTGATGGCCAGGGTGACGGCGACGACGGCGCTGAAGAGCAACAGCGTCAGAGTCTGGTGGCTGCCGCTCAACGCTCTTCCCCCGTGGTGCTCGTGTGACGTGCCATGTCCTGGGTCTCCCACCGCAGTTCGAGCGCGAGCTGATCGCGCCGCAGCCGGGCGTGCCGGGCGTAGGCCCAGGTCAGCAGGAAGGTGGACGCGAACTGCGCGAGCCCCGCCACCATCGCGACGTTCAGCACTCCCGACACCGGACGGGCCATCAGCCCCGGCGCCACTGTCGCGGCGATCACGTACGCGAAGTACCAGACGAGGAAGGCGGCTGTGGCGGGCCACACGAAGCGCCGGTAGCGACCGCGCACCTGCTGGAAGGCGGCACTGCGCTGGACGGTGAGATAGACGGCCGCGCCCGGATCGTGCGCGGGCCCCTGACCGGGCACGGTGTACAGGCCGTTTCTCCCGTACCCGTCGCCGCTCGGGCCTCTGCCGTCGCCGCTGTCGCCGCCCTCCCGCTCCGTCAAGTGACCGTTTCTGCGGGCCTGCCGGACGGAGCGCGGCCCGTGCCGCCCCGCCTGGTCACGGCCACGCCCAGAACCGGGGGCGGGAGCTGTGACGGGGCCGGGTACGACCGGCGTGGTCTGCTCGCCCCGCTCATATCGCTGAGCGTATGACCGCCCACTGGGCTGTTCGTGGGGTTGTTCGTAGGGCTGCGGTCGCTCGTACTGGTGCCGTTGCGCCTTGACGGCGAGGTGGGTCGTGTCGTGCTCGCCCGGCCCGGAGGCGAGGGCGTCGTACCAGGGGTCGTCGGTGCGCATGCCCCAGGATGGGCAGAGGGGCAAGATCACAGACGGGGCATTCCGGACCCTTCACCCCTTCAGGTGAAGCGGCCCGCAAGACCGTGCCGATACGCGCACCGCACCACCCGCGCACCACGGACGCGGCCCGCCGGCCCGGCGCGTCCCCGCCCATACGCTGCGGCCTCATCCACCGCGCGACCGCGAGGCCGACGACAGCAAGGACCACCGCCCATTCGAGTGCACCCTCCATGACACGCGCCTCCGTCCGCTCCGGGAACGGGGAGCCGTGGACCCGGCTCCCCCTGCTCCGACAACGCTACGGAGTGGAGGGCCCCGGGCGGATCAGCCTGGGGACGGACCTCGGACGGGCCTCTGTCCGCGCCTGCCTCCACCTGTGGGTGGACCATCCTGGGGTGGAGGCGGGCAGCCGGAGGAGGCAGGCGGTCAGATGTCGATGCGGGAGCGGTCCAGCGTGGACGCCGAGGAGCTGATGAACTCCCTGCGCGGGGCCACCTCGCTGCCCATCAGCAGGGCGAACGCTTCCTCGGCCGCCTCCAGATCGCTGATGTTGATCCGGCGCAGGGTGCGGTGCCGCGGGTCCATCGTCGTCTCCGCGAGCTGATCGGCGTCCATCTCACCGAGACCCTTGTAGCGCTGGATCGACTCCTTGTAGCGCGTCTTGGTGCGCTCCAGCTCCAGCAGGGTCTGCCGCAGCTCGTTGTCGGAGTAGGTGTAGATGTACTTGTCGGTCCCCTTCTTGGGGTTGATCAGCTCGATCCTGTGCAGCGGCGGCACGGCCGAGAAGACCCGGCCCTGTTCCACCATCGGCCGCATATAGCGCTGGAACAGCGTCAGCAGCAGACAGCGGATGTGCGCGCCGTCCACATCGGCGTCGGCCAGGAAGATCACCTTGCCGTAGCGCGCCTGGTCGATGTCGAAGGTCCGCCCGGACCCGGCTCCTATGACCTGGATGATCGAGCCGCACTCGGCGTTCTTGAGCATGTCCGAGACGGACGACTTCTGGACGTTGAGGATCTTGCCCCGGATCGGCAGCAGCGCCTGGAACTCCGAGTTCCGGGCCAGCTTCGCCGTGCCGAGAGCCGAGTCCCCCTCGACGATGAACAGCTCGCTGCGGTCCACGTCGTCGCTGCGGCAGTCGGCGAGCTTCGCGGGCAGCGACGAGGACTCCAGCGCGGTCTTGCGCCGCTGCGCCTCCTTGTGCTGCCGGGCCGCGATGCGCGTGCGGGCCGCCGCGACGACCTTCTCCAGGACGGACCTCGCCTGCTGCTTGGCGTCCCGCTTGGTGGAGGTCAGGAACGCCTTCAGCTCCTTGGCCACGATCTGCGCGACGATCCGCGAGGCGGCCGAGGTGCCCAGTACCTCCTTGGTCTGGCCCTCGAACTGCGGCTCGGCCAGCCGCACGGTCACGACCGCGGTCATGCCCTCCATGGCGTCGTCCTTGACGACATCGTCCTCGGCGACGCGCAGCAGCTTGGTGGCCCGCAGCGCCTCGTTGACGGTCTTGGCGACCGACCGCTCGAACCCGGAGACGTGGGTGCCGCCCTTGGGGGTGGCGATGATGTTGACGAAGGACTTCACCGTGGTGTCGTAGCCCGTGCCCCAGCGCAGGGCGATGTCGACACCCAGCTCCCGCTGCACCTCGGTGGGGATCATGTGCCCGCGGTCGTCCAGGACCGGCACGGTCTCCTTGAAGCTGCCCTTGCCCTGGAGCCGCACCACGTCGCAGACGGGCTTGTCCTGCGCCAGGTACTCGCAGAACTCGCTGATCCCGCCGTCGTAGCGGAAGGTCTCCTCGGTCTTCCCCTCGCCGTCGAGACCGCGCTCGTCACGGACGACGATCGTGAGCCCGGGCACCAGGAACGCGGTCTGCCGGGCCCGCGCGTACAGCGTCTCCAGGGAGAGCTTGGCGTCCTTGAGGAAGATCTGCCGGTCCGCCCAGTACCGCACGCGGGTGCCCATGCGGCTCTTGGGGACCTTCTTGTTCTTGAGGAGCCCGGCCGAGGGATCGAACGGGGCCTCGGGACCGGACTCGGTGAAGATCCCGGGAACGCCCCTGCGGAAGCTGAGGCTGTGCGTACGGCCGTTGCGGTCGACCTCGACGTCGAGCCGGGAGGAGAGCGCGTTGACCACGGAGGCACCGACGCCGTGCAGACCGCCCGAGGCGGCGTAGGAGCCGCCGCCGAACTTGCCTCCGGCGTGGAGCTTGGTCATCACGACCTCGATGCCCGAGAGGCCGGTCTTCGGCTCCACGTCCACGGGAATGCCGCGCCCGTTGTCCTTGACCTCGACGGACCCGTCCTCGTAGAGGACCACCTCGATGTGGTCGCAATAGCCGCCAAGGGCCTCGTCGACCGAGTTGTCGATGATCTCCCAGAGGCAGTGCATCAGGCCCCGGCTGTCGGTGGATCCGATGTACATGCCGGGGCGCTTGCGGACCGCCTCCAGTCCTTCGAGGACGAGCAGGTGCCGCGCGGTGTAGTTGGAGCCCCCGTCCCGGTCTGCCCCGGTCAGCAGTGCGGTGGAAGGCACGGACGTCTCGGCGGTCACGCGGTTCGCTCCTCGCTGAATTCTGCTTGTGATGGCTGGATTGCCGGATCAGAGGGTACCGAGGCCCAGGAGAGAGAGTGTTAACGCCACCCAGCTAGGGCCACCAGCAGCTACACCAGGAGCGCTATGCTAGCCCATACTCGTCCATACGTTCGATAACACATCTGGGTGACGCGTACATCACGTTCACATCCAGGCATGAACCATTTAGGCTCCGGGCACGTCCTCTTGAACGAAGCGTGATGATGGCTTCACCAGGAGAACGGGACAAGCGCGACAACAACGTGAATACAACGCAAACCAAGTAATACGGCTCATTCGCCGCCACCCGGCAACGTCCGGCCGCCTCGCAGAGAAATTTTCTGAGGAAACGCCGAGAGCGGGAACGTTTTCGGCCTGGTTGGATGTTGACCCTGGTACGACAGCTCGTCGAGCTAGAGAAGAGGCGACGTGACTACTGTTCTGACCCCCGCGACCCCGTTGACGGCCGCCGATCGCTGCGACCGCTGCAACGCCCAGGCGTACCTGCGCGTCGTTCTGCTCAGCGGCGGAGAGCTGCTGTTCTGCGCCCACCACGGCCGTAAGTTCGAGCCGGAGCTCAAGAAGATCGCCGCGGAGATACAGGACGAGACGGAGAAGCTCACGGCTACTCCCGCTACCTCAGGTGAGGACGAACACTGATTCGCTGACCTGACGCATCGCGTCCCATCCGACGAGCTCGGACCGGCCCAGGGCCGGACGCGACGGGCGGCCACTCCCGGCACCAGACCGGGATGGCCGCCCGTTCTCGTCCCATCGCACCTGGTCGCCGCGTTCCGGGCCTCAGTCGGCGCCCAGGAGGCTGTGAGGCGGCCAAGGAAAGGCCGGGTCGGGGTGTGCCGACCCGGCCGGGCCCGGCGCCCTTGCCGGGCCCGGCCGCCGCTACACGGAGCGAGGGGCTCTTTTCGGCCCCATTCGCGTCCTCGCTTCAGCCGCCGCCGTGCTTCCGGACCATGTCCAGCACGGCCGAGACCCTCGTATAGACGCCGGGCCGACCCGCGTCCCCGCAACCGGTGCCCCAGGAGACCAGGCCCACCAGGCGACCCCGGGAGACCAGCGGTCCGCCGCTGTCCCCCTGACAGGCGTCCCGGCCGCCCCTGGTCAGCCCAGCGCAGACCATCGATTTCCGGTCGAACTTTCCGTCAGAACTTCCCGGGTACGCCCGTGCGCAGACGGTGTCCTTCAGCAGGCTCACCCATGCGGCGCGCAGCCCGGAGGCGTAACTTCCGTTCCCGGTCGTGTCCCCCCAGCCGAAGACCCTGACCCGGGTCCCGGGCCGGTACGAGGGGCTTCCGGCCTTCGCCATGGGCACCGCGGACGCCTTGGGCAGGGACCTGGAGAGGGTCAGGACCGCGATGTCGCCCGCGTTGGTCCGGCTGTCGTAGTCCGGATTGACCCAGACCTTGCGGAGCGGCAGCTCGCGGCCCGTATTGCTGTTGAGGTCACCGCGCCCGGCGAGCACGCGCAGATCCTTGACATTGCGGTAGTCGGTCCCCAGAACGGGCTTGCTGAGGCAGTGCGCGGCTGTGATGACCGTACGCTTCCCCACCAGCGCGCCCCCGCAGTACTGCCCCGAGCGGGCACTGCCGAAGCGGTCACGGCTGGCGAGGGCGACCACCCAGGGGTGGTCCTCCACCCGTACCGCATCACCGCCCACGATGACGCGGTCACGGGCGAAAGCCTGGGGCACGAGCAGGGCGGCCATGAGGCCGCTGAGCAGCAGAGGTGTGAGGCAGCGGAGGGCACGAAGGGAACGCATACAGCCTCCTGACCGTACGGGACTCCGGAACCACCCAGCGTGATCCGCCGAAGCGGTGTTCGCATCCGGAGCGTCACGCGGACGGGCGGTTGAGGCGGCACACGACGAAGGCCGGTGCCCTCTGCGTGAGGGGGCACCGGCCTTCGGTCTGCCGTGGCCGATTCCCGACCGGAGCCGGAGCCTGAGCCTGAGCCAGCGTCGGCTCGGGGGCTCAGCGGCTCGGGGGCTCAGTCCAGGTAGTCGCGGAGGACCTGAGAGCGGGACGGGTGGCGCAGCTTCGACATCGTCTTGGACTCGATCTGACGGATGCGCTCACGCGTCACCCCGTAGACCTTGCCGATCTCGTCGAGCGTCTTCGGCTGGCCGTCCGTGAGACCGAAGCGCATCGAGACCACGCCCGCCTCACGCTCGCTGAGCGTGTCCAGGACCGAGTGCAACTGCTCCTGGAGGAGGGTGAAGCTGACCGCGTCGGCCGGAACGACCGCCTCGGAGTCCTCGATCAGGTCACCGAACTCGCTGTCGCCGTCCTCACCGAGGGGGGTGTGCAGGGAGATCGGCTCACGACCGTACTTCTGGACCTCGACGACCTTCTCCGGGGTCATGTCGAGTTCCTTGGCCAGCTCCTCCGGGGTGGGCTCACGGCCCAGGTCCTGGAGCATCTGACGCTGGACACGCGCGAGCTTGTTGATGACCTCGACCATGTGCACCGGGATACGGATGGTGCGGGCCTGGTCGGCCATGGCGCGGGTGATGGCCTGGCGGATCCACCACGTCGCGTACGTCGAGAACTTGTAGCCCTTGGTGTAGTCGAACTTCTCGACCGCGCGGATCAGACCGAGGTTGCCCTCCTGGATCAGGTCCAGGAAGAGCATGCCGCGCCCTGTGTAGCGCTTGGCCAGGGAGACCACGAGGCGGAGGTTGGCCTCCAGCAGGTGGTTCTTGGCCCGGCGGCCGTCCTCGGCGATGATCTCCAGCTCGCGCTTGAGCTTCGGCGCGAGCTTGTCGGCGGCGGCCAGCTTGTCCTCGGCGAACAGACCCGCCTCGATGCGCTTCGCCAGCTCCACCTCCTGCTCGGCGTTGAGCAGCGGGACCTTGCCGATCTGCTTGAGGTAGTCCTTGACCGGGTCGGCGGTGGCGCCCGCGGCGGCGACCTGCTGGGCCGGCGCGTCGTCCTCGTCGTCGTCCGAGAGGACGAAGCCCTCGTTCTCGTTCTTGACCTCGGCCGTCGGGCCGTCGTCGGCGCCCGGCTTGTTGGCCGGCTTGGCCGGAAGCTCCTCGACCAGCTCGTCGTCGCCTTCGAGCAGCTCGTCGACGACCGACTTCTTGGCGGCCGTCTTCTTGGGAGCGGCGGTCTTCTTGGCGGCGGCAGCCGTCGTGGTCTTCTTCGCCACCGTCTTCTTGGCGGCGGCCTTCTTGGCTGCGGGCTTCCTGCCGGAGTCCGCCGCCGTGTCCCCGGCGACGTCGTCAGCGGAGGGGGTGCGGGTGTCCGGGGCTCCGGGGCGCGGAGCCTCCCTCTTGGTGGTGGCGGGCTTGGCGGCGACCGTCTTGGTGGCGGTGCGCTTGGCCGGGGTCTTCGCTGCGACGCTCTTACGGGTGCGCTTGGGCGCCTCCGCGGCACTCACCATCAGCGTCACACCCTCCTCGTCGAGGATCTGGTTGAGGCTGCGCAGAACGTTCTTCCACTGGGTTGGCGGAATCTGGTCAGCCTCGAAGGCCCGACGCACGTCATCGCCGGCGATCTGCCCCTCAGCCTTTCCCCGCTCAATGAGCGCCATCACAGATTCGGACTCGGCGATCTCCGCGGGGAGCGTACGGGATGTGCTGGCCGACACGAACAACCTCTCGGAACGGTGGATACGGCGGACCGACGGCGGAGAGACCGACGGCGCGGGCTGAGCAGTGGTGGAAAACGGTGCCTTGCGTGAGCGCCACGCACGGTGTCCGTATTCCCTCCTCGGCTGTCACCTCTTGAGTCATCGCGCTGGAGCGAGAAGCGTTACGCCCCATCCGCGTGGTCCGAGTCACACCATGTATCCGGGTGTATGCGGTGAGAACCGGACGAATTGACCCTGCTTCTGGGCTCGTACACCCTCCGCCCCGTCTGCCGCACGCTCACACCGCGCCGCTTCCGGTGTGGCGGGCGTGTGCGGGCACGCGGACGGACGGAACTCTCCGGTGCTTTCAGGTACCCACGCGGACCGGGCTGACACCGGCGGGTCCGCCGCGCGGGGGCCGCTTCGTGCGGGCCCGTCTCCCTCAGGACCGTGGCGGCGGGGTGCCCGGCAGGCCGGCGGGGTGGTCCGGCGACGCGGTGGCCGGGGCGTGAGTGCCCGGTGGCCGGGGTGCGCCGGTCCGGGCCGGTGGGCGGACCAGGCACGCGGGCCGGTGGGTGGTCCAGGCGCACGGGCCGGTGAGTGGGCCCGGCGCACGGGTCGAGCGCCTGGATCAGGGCCAGGGTCAGGGTCAGGGCCGGGCGCGGAACGGATCGCTCCGGCATGGATACGGCCGTGTCGCCGGACGTCCGACGGCACGGCCGTATGCGCTGACGGCCACGGGAGGCGTCGCCGGGTTCGCCGGAACGGGGGTTGCCCGTGCGGCGAGTTGACCCGGTGACGAACCGGCCGGCGCCAAGGCGGAGGTGCGGGGGTCGCCGCACACCGCGCGCCTTACGCCATGGCCGGGCAGCGGTCCTCGCGGGCTCAGTGCTCGCGCGGCGCGGGGACCACATGATCGGCGCCGCTCGGAGCACCCTGCTGCGCGGCCGGGCGAGCCTCGCCGTCGGGCCCCGTCGAGAGGAGCTGGCGCATCGCGGACTCGGCGGCGTTGGCCTCCCCCGCGCCGAGTGCCTCGACGACCCGGCGGTGGTGCGCGACGGACGCCTCCGTGGGCCGCTCGCAGCCGGTGGCGGGGCCGCCGGAGACCTGGAGGGCCGAGGAAACGATTCCCGCGAGGTGCTCGAGCATGCGATTGCCTGCCGACTGCACCAGCAGTCCGTGGAATTCGGCGTCCGCGCGGGAGAAGGTGATCGTGTCGCCCTGCGCGAGCGCGTGGGTCATGATCTCGACCATGTCGGCGAGGCGCTGCTGCACCTCCTCCCGGCCCTGGCCAACCGCGAGCCTTGCGGCGAGGGGCTCGATCGTGCAGCGCAGCTCGCTCAGTTCACGGCGCTGGTCCTCCCGCTGCGGGCCGAAGGCCCGCCACTCGATGATGTCGGGGTCGAGGAGGTTCCAGTCGCTGACGGGGCGGACGCGGGTGCCGACGTTGGGACGGGCGCTGACGAGGCCCTTGGCCTCAAGCACGCGGAGGGACTCACGGACGACGGTGCGCGAGACTTCGAAGCGCTGCCCGATCTCCTCGGGCACGAGCGGGCGGTCGGCGCCCAGGTCGCCGGAGACGATCATCTGGCCGAGCTGCTGGACGAGTTGGCCGTGCAGGCCACGCCCGCGGCTGCCAGCGGCGCGGCGGCCGACCCGGCTCATGTCGGCTTCCGGACCTTCCCAGGCAGGGGCGTTGGTGGTCGTGCGTGCCGCTCCGGAGGACTCGGGGTACGCGTAGCGGTCCAGCTCGCCAGGACCGGCGAATCCGGCTTCGGCCGAGCGGGCCGCGGTCATCATGGTGTGCGCAAGGGTAGTCACGCATCCTTTGTCGGCGGCGCTCAGGACCGCCTTGAGGGCTTTGGTGAAAAGCACACGAAAGGGTGATCGCTGACTTCCTCACAATTGACGCCTTATCGGAAAGAAATGGACACCCTTTTCATCTCCGGTGTTCTACGCGGTGGTTGGGGATTTCCCCTGCGCGCCGGGGGCGGAGTGCGGAAGACGCGGTACGGCGGTCATCGGTTCCCGGCGCCGGGCGGGGACGGGGCCTCGATGGGCCCTCCGGGAGGGGACGGACCAAGGTCAGCGCGCTCTGCTGCGCAGCGACGTGAAGACGTACGCGCACAGCAGTGCGGTCAGCGACAACGCGAGCGCCCTTCCGACGGGTTGTGAGGCGAAGTGCAGTGCGATCACCATCCAGTGCTCCAGCCCCGGGGGCACCGGCACGAGAACCGCCGCCTCCAGCCGCTCGGGCAGCCCGTCGAGGGATCTGCCCGCCGGTCCGCTGAGCAGCGTCCGCATCCCGGGCGCGACCAGCAACGGCACCGCCGCGACCGCGAGGACCCCCGCGGCGGCGGAACGGAAGACCCCGGCGGCCAGCAGCCCCGCCCACGCGCACCCGACGGCGAGGGCGACGATCGCCATGGCCTGCACCTCCCAGCCGGCCGCGCCCGCGAAGCGGACGGGGGCGACCGGGCCGGAAGCGGGAGCGAGAACGTCGCGGCCGAAGGCGAGGGTCAGCGTCGCGGCGTTGACGACGGCGGTCACGAGGCACAGAAGGGCCGCGGTCGCCGCGGACACGCCGAGTTTGGCGACGAGCATGCCCAGGCGGCGCGGGACCGGGGCCTGCGCGGGGGCCAGGGCCGGGTAGCGGAACTCGTGCCCGAAGGCGAGCGCCCCGAGCACGCCCGCCGCGAGTGCCGAGGGCGGAAGGAAGAAGCCGGTCACGGCGGGCCAGCCGATGAGCAGCCGGAAGACCGGCGCGAGGGCGCCGCCCGCGAACGCGGGAGAAGTGCCGTCCGCACCGCTTCCGGTGCGGGCGAGGAGCATCGCCGACGCCCAGGCCGTCACGAGTGCCATCGCGAGGACGACCCAGGTGATACGCACGCCGAAGAGACGGCGCAGTTCGTAGCGGAGGGGCGCCACGGGGCCCGGGCGAGGCACAGCCGGGGTACGCGGCGGGAGCTGAACCATCTGGCCGGACGAGCCCGCCCCGGGCCGCGATGGGAAGCCTTTTCTGTCCGGGGGCCCTGTCCCTGGCCCCTTGGGGGCCTCGGGGGCCTTGAGGGTTTCCGGTGAGGCGGAGGCCCGGCCGTCGCCGGAGGGGGAGTTACCGCCCGGGGACCGGCCGGTGTCGGCGGCGACGGCGCCGGAGAGGCGGGCGACAGCAGTGCCTCGTGCGGCGCGGCGACCCGAATCGGGAGAGGCCGAGGGGTGGTCTACCAAGGACGAGAGGACCGCGGACACGGCGTGAGGCACGATCGGCCTGCTGGGAACCGGCACCTCGGCCTCCCGAGGTGCCGAGGCCGCCGGGGCCGCCGGGGCCTCGGGGGTCACGGGCGTCGTGGAGGCCGCCGCGTTCACGGACACGGTCCCTCCCGCGTGGCGACCGTCGGCCCTGGCCAGGAGCGGTGTGGGCGAGACGTCCCCGGCGTCGCCGATCTCGTCGGCGAGCTGGTGCACGAGAATCCCGTGCCGGTACGCGGCCTCCCCCACCTCGGCACAGGTGCTGCCGTACACGGAGAGGCGACTCCCGCCCTCGCGCACCACCTCCATGCGTCCGCCCGCCCCGGCCGTACGGTCCGCCCGGCGCGCCTCCTGCGAGAGGACCGTGGCCAGCCGCTCGGCATGCGGGGTGTGAACGGCCACGCGAGGGCGCAACCGTGTACGGGCGAAGTCCGCGACCTCCTGGTCCGCCACGAGACGGCCCTCGTCCAGGGTGACCACACGGTGGGCGAGCCGTGCGGCCTCCCGTGGGTCGCGGGAGGTGACGAGCACGGCTCCCCCCTGTTCCGCGTAGCCGCGCAGCAGACCGTGCAGCCAGCCCGCCTCCCGGGGCGAGAGCCCGTGGGCGGGTTCGTCGAGGACGAGGGTGTGCGGGTCCGCGAGGAGCGCGGCTGCGACGCCCAGCCGACGGTCCATGCCGAGCGAGAACGCCCCGAGCTTCTGGTCGGCCAGCCCGCTCAGACCGACCACGTCGAGCACGTCGTCGGCCCGGCCCACCGGGACTCCCGCGACCGCGGTCAGCATGCGCAGGTGCCCGCGCGCCGTGCGCGACGGGTGGCCCGGGACATCGCCGAGGAGCACGCCGATCTCGCGTGCCGGATGCGGGATCCGGTGCATGGGGCGCCCGCGGAAGAGGGCCACGCCACGGCCCGGGTCGAGTTGGAGCATCATCCGCAGCGCGCTCGTCTTGCCCGCACCCTCGGGTCCGAGCAGCACGGTGACACGTCCGGCGCGCGCCTCGAAGGTGAGGTCGTCGACAGCCGGCTGCTCGTGGCGGCGGGGCACGCTGGTGAGTCCGATGGCCTGGATCATCGCTTCTCCCGCAGAACACATGGGGGATGCACCCATGAAAGATAACGCGATATGTCCGACTTTCTACGCGACGCGCCCCGCCCCTCGCCCCTCCTCCCCTCCAGCGGACCCATTCCCTGGCCGCGCCTCCCGGACATCGGCGGCCCCCGGCCGGGGCCCGGCCCAGGGACCCGGCCGTCAGACCTCGGGGCGGAGCATCGGCGGGTTGAGCAGTGTCGCGCCTCCCGCGGTGAACAACTGCGCGGGCCGTCCGCCCTGACGGGTCGTCGTCCCTCCGGTCGGCACCAGGAACCCCGGGGTTCCCGTCACCTTCCTGTGGAAGTTCCGGGGGTCGAGGGCCACGCCCCATACCGCCTCGTACACCCTCCGCAGCTCCCCTACCGTGAACTCGGGCGGGCAGAAGGCGGTGGCGAGCGAGGAGTACTCGATCTTCGAACGCGCCCGCTCCACCCCGTCGGCGAGGATCTGGTCGTGGTCGAAGGCGAGCGGCGCGGCCTGGTCGGCATCACGGGCCAGTCCGTCGTTGACTCCGAGCAGAGTCTCGACGGGGGCCCAGCGCGCGCTGTGCGCATCGCCGCCCGCTGTGGGTGACGGCAGGTCAGGGGCGAGCGCGAGGTGGGCGACACTGACCACGCGCATGCGCGGGTCCCGCTGCGGATCGCCGTACGTCGCGAGCTGTTCGAGATGCGCGACAGGATTCTGGCCGACCGGATCGTGGGCGCGCAGCCCTGTCTCCTCGGTGAGTTCGCGTGCCGCTGCCGTCGAGAGATCCTCGTCCGCCCGCACGAAGCCCCCGGGCAACGCCCATCGCCCCTGGTAGGGCGACTCGCCACGCCGGACGGCCAGGGCGCACAGCGCATGCCTGCGTACCGTGAGCACGACCAGATCGACGGTGACGGCGAAGGGCGGGAAGGCCGACGGATCGTAGGGCATGGCGCGATCATAGTCGTCTCCCTGACGATAAACAGTCCGTTCTCCCGCACCTTCTCCACCTCTTCCGCCACTCTGCTGCTCTTCCCTTGTGCGTCCGTCGTGGCATCGCGCTCGTTGCCGAAGCGCCGGCCCGGGGCCGAGGCGGAAACACTCATCCCCGCAGGTGCAGCCCCTCCGACACCTCCTCGACCAGGCCGAGGCCGAGTCTGCTGACCCGTACGGCGAACGGCTCCCCCGCCACCCTCAGCCCCGTGAACCGCACCGCCCCCAGTGGCGCTGTGGACAGCGGGCGCACCGTCACCGTCCCCGCCGGGACGTCGGGGCGCACGCCCGCCAGCGTGGTGAGCAGCCGTACCGCCCCGGCGGCGGCGACAGCCGCAGGACGACAGGCGGACGGATGCGGCAGCGGCACGCTGCCCTCGGTGCGCTGCTCCGCCGCGTACATCTCCGGCAGCCGGAATCCGAAGGTCTCCGCCGCGTCCACCATGCCTCGGAGCAGCGCCCCCGCCTCGTTCTCGTGACCCGCGTTCGCCAGGCCCACCACGGCCGTCACCGTCTCCTCGACCCGGACCGCTCCGCTGCGGTGGCCGAAGGGGTTGTGGCGGGGTTCCTTCGCTCCGAGGCTGCGCAGGCCCCATCCGGAGTCGAGGGAAGGGCCGCCCAGGAGACGGGCCAGTTGCTGAGTCTGCGGCTTGTCGAGCAGTCCTTCGGCCTGGAGTCCGCCGGCGGTGAGCCCGGTGTCCAGCAACTCTGCGGCGGTGGAGCCGAGATACGGCGTGGTGGCGCCGTCGGTGGCGAGGAGTGACAGCGGTCGGCCACCACCTCTGTTCTCGTGCCAGAAGTCCTGCCTGAACCGCTCCCTCAGCGCCGCCGCCCACTCGCGCAACTCCTCTTCCTCGTCGGCATCCTGAGCCTCCAGCAGATCGGCGCCGAGCAGCGCCGCTCGGTACGCGTGCGCCTGCGTCTCGCAGCGGAACGGGCCTTCCGGTGCGGGGTCGGGCAGATATCCGCCCGCCTTCGTGTGTGCGCGCAGCCATCCAAGGCAGCGCCTGGCCGCAGGAAACAGCAGTTCCAGTTCGCGCGCGGGCAGGCCCCAGCGCCACGCCTCGGCGAGGACGGCGGGAAAGAGCAGGGTCGCCTCGGTACCCGTACAGCGAGGGGGAGCGTGGGGGCCCGCGTTGCGGAGCGGGCCCGGGATCCTGCCGTGTTCCGGACCTGGCGCCGTGAGCTGGGTTCGCGCGAGGGTGCGGAGGGTCCCGGCCGCGAGGCGGGTGCCGAGCGGAAGGAGCATCCTCGCCGCCCGCAGGGCCTCCGCGGGTGCGAGTGAGCAGCGCCAGGGCGCTCCCGCAGCCAGATGGAGGTCCGGCGGACAGGCGGCGTCACGCAGCAGCAGGCCGCCCAGATCGTCGAGAGAGGTGCGGAACAGCTCGCGCACCCTGCCGTCGTCCCCCTCCGCCCCGGCCGCGCCCCATGGGCGAGGAGGTCTCTCCGAACGCCGTGCCAGGCCGGCCGGGCCCTGTGCCGCCCGAAGAGGCTCCCTTCCGGAACGTGACGGCTCCAGCCGTACGGTGAGCAGTACGGAGCGGGAGGCGCCGGGAGCCAGCTCCCACTCCCAGCGGAGCAGTCCGGCCGAGGCCAGGGCGGTGTCAGGGGCGGGGTCGGACGTGACGGTCGCCCGGAGGCTCCCGGAGGACCAGGACAGGCCCGGCCCATGGACGTCGGCGGGGAGTTCGGGGCTCCGCGCCCCGGCCGCGACGGCACCGAGTTCGGCGAGATCCGTTCCGAGCCGGACTTCGACGGGGAACCGCACTGTGCCCGCCGCCGCGCTCCGGAGCGTGATGCGTTCGGTCCCCTCGGCGGAGCGGAGCCGTTCGACGAGGATCTCCGGATCGGGTCCGGGCGACGTCGCCGTGCGTGCGGCGGCGACGAACCGGGCCTGGCCCGCGTCGATCATCCGGCCTTGGACAGGTGAGGGTTCCCGGCCGTCGACGCGCAGTTGGCAGCGTGCGATCACTCTGCGGCCGACGTGGAAGAACCCCTCCATGCCCGAGCCGGTCAACTGGCCGTGATCGGCGCTGATCACGAGCGAGGGCGCGGAGACGCCGATGAGGGAGGTGTGCGCGGGCTGGTACTCGGGCCTGGGTGGTGGCGCCACAGGCCGCGCTCCTGCCCGGGCACCTGGCGATGGTGCC
Source organism: Streptomyces sp. NPDC054796 (assembly GCF_053611545.1). Classification (NCBI taxonomy): domain Bacteria; kingdom Bacillati; phylum Actinomycetota; class Actinomycetes; order Kitasatosporales; family Streptomycetaceae; genus Streptomyces; species Streptomyces sp. NPDC054796. The sequence goes on from NZ_JBSHAO010000016.1 coordinate 62,775, forward strand.
TTGCCGGATCCGTCAGACGTGTTCCGGCCAGGGCCGATGGGGGCAGGGGCGGGGTGCGGAGCCCTGGGGTTCCGCACGGCCGGCAGCGCTGGTGGGGCGCCTGGCTGCGGGACGACGGGACGGGGTGGCGTTGGCCGTGGGGCCGGGGACATACGCGTTCCTCCGCTTCCTCTTCTCCAACCGGCCGGGGCCGGAAGTGTGGGACATGTGCGGTGTGCGACGACCGCCGTCCGCCATGGAGCAGAACGGCCGGCGCTGCCCCGGGTCACGGGGTGGCCCTGGGCCCGGAACCGGAGCGTGTCCGGTTCTGCGCGGCGAGCCTGGCGGCCCGCTCGGCCCGCATACCGCGACGGAGAGGTTCCGGATCCAGGCCGTCGTTGCAGGCACGCTGGAGCAACTGGGCGAAGACGTATTCCGGATCCGTGTGCAGGGCGCGGCCCAGGGCGACCCGTGCCGTCGTCTCGTCGCCTCCGGACCAGGCGACCCAGCCCGCCAGGGTGAGCGGGGCCGCTGCGTGTTCGATGTAGGGCCCGACACAGCGCCGGGCGAGCGCCCGCCACAGCCGCAGCGCGGGGGCGACGTCCAGCCCCTCCATCCACGTCGCCGCCTGATCGCGTGTCTTGCGGTCCTGGAGGCCGAGAATCATCGTGGCGGCCTCGGTGTCCGAGAGGAGGCTGTCATCGTGCGCGTCGGCTGTCGGCCAGTGCTCGGCATCGGGCACGGTGTCGCGGAAGCGCTCCATGAGCCGCCCGGCCAGTGCGAGCGTCTCGGCGCGTACGGCTCGGCGTCCCTCGCACACGAGCATCCGCGGGACGAGGGCCGCTCCCGCGGCGTCCAGTTCCCGTTGCTGATGGCTGGCCCCAGGCGGGCCGAGCGCCGTGAGACGCGCTTCCATGTCCCGCAGCGAGCCGCGCACCCGGAGGCCGGTATAGGCAGCCGCGGCTGCCATGGGCGAGGTGCCGGACATCGCGATGGGGTTGCCCTCCGGCGGGCAGCAGTGCGAATCGGGGCAGCAGTAGGAGCGGTAGCGCCCGTCGGAGAGACACAGCGCTTCGTAGACGGGCATCTCGCGCTCACCGCAGGCGGTGCGCAGCCGCTGGGCCAGCGGGCGCAGCCGCTCCATGACCGAACCGGCCGTCTCCCCCACGGCCGGGTCCTGGCACAGAAAGAGGAGCGCGCCATCCGGCCGCTCGCCCCGGGAGGTGCAACTCGTCTCAAGGCAGGCCGCGACCTGGTCCGCGAGGGCGGGCCACTCCTCCGGCCTCGCCGGGATGCCGATCCTGATGCGCCCGCCGAAGCGCCCGCGCTCGCCGTGCAGTGCGACCACGACGACGGAGTCGTCCGGGTGGAACCCGAGGAGGTAGGGCAGTGCGTCGGCGAGTTGAGCCGGGCCGCGCAGGGCGACTTCCGCCACGTTGCCCGGCACCGGGTGCGTGCGGTGCGCGCTGGGCGCGGGACGGTCGGAGTCCTCGGGCAGGGGAGGCGCGTGAGGGCTTGATGAAATGTGGTGCCCACGAGGCGGCTGAGGGCTCGCGGGCGTGCTGCTCGGCACGGGGTCCGCGGGATGTGCGGAGGCTGAGGCGTCGTTGGGCCCCGCACGGTGGCGTGGGGTGCCGGAGCCCGGGGCCGGTCCCGGGACCGGTCCCGTCGGCTCGTCTCCGCCCGCGCCCGCCCTGTCCGGGCTCCGGCCGGGACCTGGCTTTCCCTCTCGTCCGCTCGTTGCCCGGGACAGGCCGTGCTCATGTCGAGGTTCGTGCTCGTTGTCGCGCTGTGTCATGACTCGACCGTGGCTCGTGAGCGGCGGTCCGCGTCGAGCGTTGTCCACAGCACGCGGAGTTAGTCGTATTAATGCGTGGTTATCCACAGGGGCGCGTTCGCCTGATGTCCGCGGCATCCGGTTGCATGGGGGCATGAGCGACACAGATTTGCGCCAGGCCGCGGACACCGTCCTGTCCCGCCTCGTCGGTGATGACTCCGGCACCGCCCGCCTTCGAGAGGATCAGTGGCGGGCGATCGAAGCGCTCGTCGCCGACCGGCGGCGTGCGCTGGTGGTGCAGCGCACCGGCTGGGGCAAGTCCGCCGTGTACTTCGTGGCGACGGCGCTGCTGCGGGGGCAGGGCAGCGGACCGACCGTGATCATCTCGCCGCTGCTCGCGCTCATGCGCAACCAGGTGGAGGCGGCGGCACGTGCGGGCATCCGCGCACGGACGATCAACTCCGCGAACACGGAGGAGTGGGAGACGGTCCAGGCGGAAGTCGCCTCCGGCGAGGTCGATGTGCTGCTCGTCAGCCCCGAACGGCTCAACAACCCGGATTTCCGCGATCAGGTGCTGCCCGCGCTCGCGGCGGCGACCGGCCTGCTCGTGGTGGACGAGGCGCACTGCATCTCCGACTGGGGCCATGATTTCCGGCCCGACTACCGCCGTCTGCGCACCATGCTCGCCGAGCTGCCTGCGGGAGTGCCCGTGCTCGCCACGACGGCGACGGCCAACTCGCGGGTGACGGCCGATGTCGCCGAGCAGCTCGGCACCGGTGGCCGGGCGGAAGAAGCGGGAGGAGGGGAAGGGGCAGGGACGACGCGCACGGAGGCGCTGGTGCTGCGCGGGCCGCTGGACCGGGAGAGCCTCAGCCTCAGCGTGCTGCGGCTGCCGGACGCCGCCCGCCGCATGGCCTGGCTCGCGGACCAGTTGGAGAAGCTCCCGGGCTCCGGGATCATCTACACGCTCACGGTCGCGGCGGCCGAGGAGGTGACGGTGTTCCTGCGCCGCCAGGGCCACACCGTCTCCTCCTACACGGGAAAGACCGAGAACGCCGACCGCGAAGCGGCAGAGGCCGACCTCCTGGCGAACCGCGTCAAGGCACTGGTCGCCACCTCGGCACTCGGCATGGGGTTCGACAAGCCCGATCTCGGTTTCGTCATCCACCTCGGCTCTCCCTCCTCCCCCATCGCCTACTACCAGCAGGTCGGCCGTGCGGGCCGTGGCGTGGAGCACGCAGAGGTGCTGCTGCTGCCCGGCCCCGAGGACGAGGCGATCTGGAAGTACTTCGCCTCACTCGCCTTTCCCCCCGAGGAGCAGGTGAGGCGAACCCTGGACGTCCTGGCCACGGCGGACCGCCCGCTCTCGCTCCCCGCCCTGGAACCCCTGGTGGAACTGCGCCGCTCCCGGCTGGAGATGATGCTCAAGGTCCTGGACGTCGACGGTGCCGTGCGCCGCGTCAAGGGCGGCTGGACCGCGACGGGGCAGCCGTGGTCCTACGACGGCGAGCGCTACGCGTGGGTGGCACGGCAGCGTGAGGCCGAGCAGCAGGCCATGCGGGAGTACGCGACGACCACCGGCTGCCGGATGGAGTTCCTTCGGCGCCAACTGGACGACGAGGAGGCGGCGCCTTGCGGGCGCTGCGACAACTGCGCGGGGGCGCGCTTCACCGCCGATGTCGCGGGGACGACCCTGGAGGCCGCTCGCGGGGAGCTGGGCAGGCCGGGCGTGGAGGTCGAGCCCCGGCGGATGTGGCCCACCGGGCTGCCCGCGATCGGGGTCGACCTGAAAGGCCGCATCCCCGCAGGTCAGCAGGCCGGAACGGGCCGCGCGCTGGGGCGTCTCTCGGACATCGGGTGGGGCAACCGGCTCCGCCCGCTGCTCTCGCCGCAATCCGGTGACGGGCCGGTGCCCGGCGATGTGCTCGACGCGGCGGTGACCGTCCTGGCCGACTGGGCGAAGGGGCCGGGAGGATGGGCATCCGGCGCTCCGGACGCGGTGGCACGGCCCGTCGGCGTGGTGACGGTCGATTCGCGTACGCGGCCCGAGCTGGTGCGGTCGCTCGGGGAACGGATCGCGGAGGTCGGCCGCATGCCGCTGCTCGGCACCGTGGCCTACGCCGAGGACGCCCCGCCCCTCACGACGCCGCGCAGCAACAGCGCGCAACGGCTCCGTGCACTGCACGGCGCGCTGACGGTTCCGCCCGGGCTGGCCGCCGCGGTGGCGGAGGGGGGCGGCCCCGTGCTGCTGGTGGACGACTTCACGGAGACCGGGTGGACGCTGGCGGTGGCGGCCAGGATGCTCCGTCAGGCAGGCGCGGAAGGGGTGTTGCCGCTGGTCCTCGCTGTGCAGGGCTGATCTTTTGACCCCTGAGCATTGCCGTGGAGGGAGTGAGCCGGAGAGAATTCAGTACGGTACGCCGGACGAGGGGAGGAACGTGACCTTCGGCTTTGCTCCGCCGCCCTCCACCGATTCCGCTTCCCGACTGGGCCGCACCCTGGAGACCGCGGAATGGTCCGCCGCGGGGATCCCCCTGCTGCGCAGTCCCCGCGAGATCGTCACCGGTCTCTACGAGCGTCACCTGCCGCGGCCCTGGACCGCCGTGGTCGCGGTGATCGGTCCCGGTGAACGGCTCACGGCCAGCGCTTCGTTCACGCAGCGCAGCGCGAACCCGGACGGCTGGGAGTTCCGGAACGCGCTGCTCGAACACCTGAGACGGGTGATCCCGCACGACCTGCGCCGCCGCTCGCCCGTCCGCACGGCAGTGCTGCTCTACTGCCGCGACGGGGAGCCCCGCTGGACAGAGGTGGACGGTGCCTGGATGTGGGGGTTGCGGGACGCGTGCACCCTGCACGGCCTGCGGTGCGGCGCTTACATCACGCTGACCCGAAGCGGCTGGCAGGTGCTGGGAGAGGACCGCGGGGGACGACGGCCCCGCGCCACGTTCGCGACCGTGGCCGCGCGACCGCCCGCCCCGCGGCACGGGGCCGCCCCGCGACACGAGGCGGACGGCGCGGCGGAGATACCGGCGAGGGCCGTGGCGCTCTGACCGTACGGTCCCGTGCGTGTCCGTCCGGTCCGGGGGGCCGGGCCAGTCCGGCCCCGTGAGCCCGTACGGTCCGGTGTGCCGTTCCGTTCCGTACGGCCCCGTGGCGGACGGACAGGGACGGCACGCGGACCGTACGCGAAGGCCGAGAGCACGCGGCCCGCGCAGCCGAGAGGGCACGGGACACGCACGCTCCCGCGACGGGAACGCGTCACGTGGAGGCGCGCTCCGGGCCACGGGAACGGCGTCACCCGGACGCACGCTCCCGGTGTCGCGTGAAGGCCCGCGCCGCCCGGCGGCTCCGCCCCGCGAGCCGGGCCGGGCCGGGGCGCCGGGGGCTGGCGGTGCGGGCCGGGTGGGTCAGAGGAGGGAGCGCAGGCGCTGCGGGTCACCGCAGACGATCAACTGGGTCTCCGCCTTCTCCAAGGCGGCGGGCAGCGCCACGGCGACCTCGGAGTCCGTGCCACCGTTGACGGCGAGCACCACCACGGCGCGGCGGCCGATACGTCCCAGGGCGGAGGCGTGAGCGCAGAAGACGTCCTCGCCTTCGGCCAGTTGGCGCCAGTAGGCGTCCTCGCCGAAGGAGAGTTCGTGCTGGGCCCAGGGGTGCTCCTCGCCCGTGGTGATCACCAGGATGTCGCCGGGGGCACGGCCGTCGTCGAGGAGCTTGTCAACGGCCTCGTCGGCGGACTCCACGGCGGTCGCGTCGGTGGCGGCGGCCAGCTGGATCTGGGCGGTGGCGGCAGCGGACGCCGGAGTGGAGCGCTGCGTCGGCGGAGCGCCCGCGCGTGCGGTGCCGGGCCGCCCCGGAGTGGGCCCCTTGCTGTCCGCTCGCGGCGGAGCGGGACGGGCCGAGGGGCGGGGTCCGGGAAGGGGTGCTGCGGGGCGGGATGCCTGCGGAGTTCGGGTGGTTCCCGCTGCGTTGCGCGGGCCCGGGACACTCTCGTGAATCTGTGGCTCCTCAGGGGTGAGAGGCATGAAGTGATGTCTATCAAACGCTGGTGCGGCACGCTTCAGCGGGTTCGAATCGGAACCCGCGCTTCCCGCCCAGCTCGATCAGAACTCGATCAGAAAAGGCCGATCTGTTCCGCCGGATCGCACCTGGTGCGCTTCAGGTGCTGCCAGCGGGGCAGCGCGTCCATGAAGGCCCAGGACAGCCGGTGGTGCGGAGTGGGACCCCGCTCCTCCAGCGCTGCCCGGTGCACCGGAGATGGGTATCCGGCGTTCTCCTCGAAGGCGAACTCGGCGTGCTCCGGGGCGAGTTCGGCCATCAGCGCGTCCCGGTGCACCTTGGCGATCACGGAAGCGGCGGCCACGGCGACGCAGGACTGGTCGCCTTTGATCACCGTCCGTACCCGCCACGGAGCTCCGAGGTAGTCGTGTTTGCCGTCGAGGATCACCGCGTCCGGCCGTACGGGCAGGGCCTCCAGCGCCCGTACAGCAGCCAGTCGCAGCGAGGCCGTCATCCCCAGCTCGTCGATCTCCTCCGAGGAGGCGTGACCGAGAGCGTGCGCGGTGACCCATCCGCTCAGCAGCTCCGCGAGCTCGTTGCGCCGCTTGACGCTGAGCAGCTTGGAGTCGGTGAGACCTTCAGGGGGCCTGCGCAGTCCGGTGACGGCCGCGCACACCGTGACGGGCCCGGCCCACGCTCCACGGCCGACTTCGTCGACTCCGGCGACGATCTTCGCTCCCGTGGTGGCGCGGAGGGAACGTTCGACGCGGTGGGTTGGGGGTTCGTACGGCATGGCAACAACAAGAGTAGCCGCCGTATCCCGCACGGTCAGGGCCGGGGCGAGCGAAAACGGGACGGGGCGGGGAGGGACCGGTCCGCAGCCCTCTCACCCTCTCCCCACCACCCCCTGTGCTCCCCCAGCACCCGCGGCCCGCCCACCCCTCAGCGGATGCCCGGCTCCGGCCCCTCGTCGAATTCGTGCTCGCCTCCGGAGTCGCCCCCGTACTCGTCGGACCGGCCGCACGGACCGTCGCCGAGCCGCAGCGGCCGGTCGACGAGTGCGGCGCGGGCACGGGACTCGCCGTAACTCGTCGCGTACCAGGGCTCGTCGTCCTCGGCCTTCAGGTCGAAGGAGATCTCCCGGAGGGCGCAGGAGCGCTGCGGCTCGGGGAGCCGGTCGAGGGCCGGGACGGCGTCGGCGGAGAGGCCCTGGAGGTACACCAGGTCGATCTTGCCGGTGCGCTCGTACCGCTTCACGTTCTGGTCCGCGATCAGCCCGTCCGGCGACAGGAGCCCGAAGGACAGCACCGCGACACCCCCGCTCGCCAGCACCGCGCGGGGCAGCCATCCGGCTCCCCTGCCACCCGGTGACGAGACCGCGCCACGGACTCCGGCGACCATGATCAGCACGATGACGACCCCGAGCAGCAGCTCCATCCCGAACACCGAGAGACGCAGCCGGGTGAGGCCGTAGGCGTCGACGTACAGGTCCATGCGCCGCAGGGCCGAGACGACCACGACGAGCGTCAGCAGGCACAGCGTGCCCAGCACGCCCCGCACCAGGGCGCCGTCGCTCTGCCTGCCGCGAGGAGCCCAGCGCAGCGCGAAGGCGATCACCACAAGGGTGAGGAGCGTGGCCGAGAGAAGCTGCCAGAAGCCCTGACGCGCGTACTCCGCATAGCTCAGACCGGTCTCGCTGAGCACCTTGTCGTAGCCGCCGAAGAGGACGGTGAGCTGGACGAGGTTGAAGGCGGCGAACAGTACGTTCAGCACGACGAGGGGAAGCGCCCACTCCACGCGTCCCCGCGCCCGGCCCGGTGTCGTCTCGATGCGATCCCAGCGGTAGGGGGCCACCGCCGTACGGGCGGCGGCGAGGGCGCCCAGCACGCCGACGACGAAGAGCAGGAACCGCAACGGGCCGTCCACGACGGACAGTTCCGGGATCAGGCCCCCGAGGAGATCGGCGAACGCGGCGTCCGCACCGGCGAACAGCGCGCCGAAGACCACCAGCAGCGCGACCGCGACTGCGGCCGTACGCACCACGGGCCACCACCGGTCACGGGAGCCCCCGGCCCGCTGCCGTACGCCCTTCCACCCCCAGCTCACCCCCGAAGGCACGGCTCCGATCAGGCCGACGGCTCCCAGCAGGGCGCCACGCCAGGTGTCCCCGCTCCCGTGGAGCGCGAGCGAGCCGAGGGCCAGGGCGCCGAGCACGGCGAGCAGGCTGGGCCAGGTGGCGTCCCGCAGGGCGGGGACGACCAGCATGGCCACCGCGCCCACGCTCCATATGAGGGTCCACGGGCGCGGGTGACGCCCCGTCGTCTGCGCGGCGAAGAAAGCGGCGAGGACGGCGGGAATGGCGATGATCACCAGGTTGACGCCCACCCCGTCGCCGAGCAGCAGAGCGGTGAGCAGGCCGGTGGCGACGACGGACCAGGCGGTCGCCGTACGCATGGGTGCGACGGGTCCGTCCGGCTGGATGGCCTGCACCCAGGCGGGCGGCGGGGGCGGCTCGTAGACCGGCGGGCCGTAGGGGCCGGGGTACGGAGGTCGGGCCGAGTGAGCTGCGTGGGCCGGGTGGGGCGTGTGGGCGGGGCCACGGGACTGCGCCGTGGGAGCGGCGTCCTCGGGCGGCGCCGGGTTCGACCCGGGCTCCGGCTCCGGTTCCGGTTCCGATTCCTGTACCGGCGCGGGTCCCTGCACCGGCGCGGGCTCCTGCTCCGGTGCGGCTTCGCGGCCGTCTCCTTGGCCGCGGGCTTCGTCACCGGCACCGTTCCGGCGCTCGGCCGGACCGTCACCGGCCCGGCCCGTGGCGGCATCCGGCCGGTCTGACCCGGCCTCCGCTTCCGGGCGTTGTTGCTCGCCGGGCTTCTTCTGCGAATCGTCGGACATGGTCCCCTCCCCGCCGCGACGATCGATGATCAGAGTCGCGGGCTAGGCGACACCGTAGGCGCTGTTCCAGCGCTTCCACGGAGCCGGAAGGGAGCTGTGACGTATCAGTGACACGACCACGTCAGACCGACGCGCGCGCACCACGCCAGACCGAGGCACGCACCGCGTCAGCCCGACGCGCGCACCACGCCAGCCCGGCGGACGGACCGCATCAGACCGACGACGGGCCCGCTCCCCCGGGCCGGGGCGTGGGACCGTCGCCAGGGGCAGCCTCGTCGGGGACACCGTCACCAGTGACGTCGCGTCCCGTCCGCATCCACGACGGAAGCCGTTCAGTGGAGCGCGTCCAGGCGCGCGGCGGGGCCCCGGCGGGCCCGGCCGACGCGATGACGCCGCCGACGATCGCGCACGTCGTGTCGACGTCGCCGCCCGCCTGGGCCGTGGCCCAGAACGCCCCCTCGTAGTCACCGAGGTGCCGCGCCACGGCCCACAGGGTGAAGGGCACCGTGTCGTGCGCGCTCGTGCGGCGCCCGCAGCCCAGCACGGCGGCGACCGTGCCGACGTCGCCGTAGTCGAGCATGTCCCGCGCACGGCGGATCCCGGCCTGGACAGCGCTGCGGGGCACCAGGTCCCGCACCCGTTCCAGCAGCAGCGCCCCCGTCAGGGGCTCCCCGGCGTCCTCCATACCCCCCGTGCTCCCCGCACCCGCCGTGCTCCCCGCCGCACCGGCCACCAGCGAAGCCGCCGCGGCCACCGCCATCGTGCCGGTGACCGCCTCACGGTGCTGATGGGTCACGAACGCGGAGCGTTCGGCCTCGCGCAGCGCGCTCTCCGGGTCGCCCGCGTACCAGGCGCCGAGGGGCGCGACGCGCATCGCCGCGCCGTTCCCCCACGAGCCGCGCCCGTCGAAGAGGGCCGAGGCGAGTTCCCGCCAGTCGCCGTTCTCCTGCCGGATCAGCCGCAGCATCCGGTTCACGGCGGGCCCGTACCCGCGGTCGAAGTCGTGGTGCTCGGCGAAGGCCGAGGCCAGTGCGTCCTGGTCGATCCGGCCGTGTCCGGCCAGCACCTCGACCACCGAGCAGGCCATCTCGGTGTCGTCGGTCCACTGCCAGACGGCGGGCGGCAGTTCGCGCCGCTTCAGGAGGGGATGGTTGCCGGGGACGAAGAACTGCGAGCCGAGGGCGTCGCCCACCGCCAGCCCGCGCAGGCTGGCGAGGGCGCCGGAGACCCGCTCGCCGCGTGCGAGGTCATGGGGTTCAGCGCTCATGATCCGCGACTCTAACCGGAGGCCCGCCCCCAGGACCCCTAGCCGCACACTCCGTAGGGACGTGGCGTGCACCACTGCTCGAACGGGCGGTCCAGTTCGTAGCGCCCGTCGGCGCCGAGTTCCAGGCAGCGCATCTCGCCGTTGCCGGGGTTGGACAGCGACTCGAACTCCGCGACCGTCCAGTGCAGCCACCGCATGCAGAAGAGCCGCATCGTCAGCCCGTGGGTGACCAGCAGCACGTTGGGCGGGTGGTCCGGCGCCTGGAAGCTGCGCCAGAGGCTCTCCAGGAAGGCGCCCACGCGGTCGTAGACGTCGGCGCCGGACTCACCCTGCGCGAAGCGGTAGAAGAAGTGCCCGTAGGCGTCGCGGTACGCCTTCTGCTTCTTCACGTCGTCCCGGTCCTGCCAGTTGCCCCAGTCCTGCTCGCGCAGCCGGGGCTCCTCCCTGACCCGCATCAGCCCGGGGTCGAGCCCGAGGGCCGCGAGCGTCTCGTGGGTGCGGCGGTACGGTGAGACGTAGGCGGAGACGCGCTCCTGCCCGAACACCTTCCGCAGCCGCTCGCCCGCGGCCTCGGCCTGGCGCAGGCCGCGCTCGGTGAGGGCGAGGGCGTGGTCCGGGACGCGCTCGTAGATGGTGTCGTCGAAGTTCCCCTCCGACTCTCCGTGCCGGATGAGGACAATACGATGGGGACGCGACATAAGCCTCACTCTAGGGTCATACGGTCCAGGACGGTTCGAGGTCGATCACGTCCCCGGCTATCGCCGTCACGTCCGCGCCCGTCTGGGCGCGCAGCGCGAGCCGCTCCACCCGCTCGGTGCGGTATTTGCCGTGCTCGGCGGCCGAGTCCCACATCGACAGCACCATGAACTCGTCCTCGGTGTGCGCCTGCGCGAACACGCCGCGCAGCATGCCAGGTGATCCGGCCATCGCCGGATTCCACACCTTCTCCTGCATGAGGGTGTAGTGCTCGATGCGGTCGCTGCGCACCCGGCAGTGCGCGACGCGGAGCAGGTCGGCGTCCGTGAAGACCGGAGTGAATCCGGTCTTCACGTCGAAGCGGTACTCGAAGAGCCGCACCCTCATGTCCTTGTAGGTGCCGATCTGCGCGGCGTGCAGGCGGTCGTGCGAGCGCGCCATGAAGGAGTCGTAGAAGGCCCTGCTCTCCCAGAAGCCGAAGAGGTGCACCACCCCTTCGCGGGCACGGCTCCAGCCGCCGCCCTGCCCCCGGAATCCAGGCTCGCCGAGCAGCCCCGCCCACTTCCGCTGACCCCGTTCAAAACCCCGACGGTCCACGACGGAACAGCGCATCCACTTGACCAGCACCGCGCCATGGTACGGCCATACCGGTGACGCGCCGTACGGGCTCAGGCCCAACTCGGCACCCGGAGGGACAACTTCGGATTCCCTACCGCGACAACTTCGGCGAAACCGGCGTCAGCCGCCCAGCACGACGCTCGACGCACCACCCCACACCCGTCCGACGCGCTGTTCGATTTCGGCGGCGGCGTCCAGGCACAGGTCCTCGCGGAAGTTCCGCCCGATCACCTGGACGCCCTGCGGCAGCCCGCCGAAGACGCCGCCGGGGAGCGCCACGGCGGGCACCCCCACGAAGCTGGTCGCCGCGCACAGCCGCAGCGCCGTGGTGACCCGGCGGTGCCCCTCCTCGTCGCGCGACTCCAGCCCCGGCTCCATGGGCGGCTCGGTGAACACCGGCGCCAGCAGCAGCGGGTACTCCTCCTGGAACCGCGCCCAGTCCCGCTGGATGTTCAGCCGGAGTCCGACGAGCCGCAGGTACTCCGCCAGTTCGACGGGCCGCGTACGGGCCATGCCCAGCTCGATGTAACGGTGCCCCTCCTCCCCCAGGAGCGTCCGCACGACGGGCCAGGTCCCGCTGAACTCGGTCATCACCAGCCTGCCGTACGCGTCCAGCGTCTCCTCCAGCCGCGGCACGTCCGCGACCTCCTCGACCACGTATCCCGCGTCCGAGAGCGCCCCGGCCGCCGCGTCGACGGCAGCGCGGACGTCGGGGTGTACGCCCATGCCGCCGGGGTCGGCGAGCACGCCGACGCGCGGGGGCGACGCGAGGGGCGCCAGCCGGGTCGGCACGGGCACCGCCCGGGGGTCGCGCGGATCGGCGCCGGGGCCCGCCAGCGCCTCGAAGGCGGCGCGGAGGTCCCCGACCGTACGGGCGAGAGGGCCGTCGACGACCAGCGTCTGGGAGGCGAACGGCGGGTCGTCGGGGCCGATGCGGTGGTCGGCGGGAAAGCGCCCGGTGGTGGGTTTGAGCCCCGCCGCGCCGCAGAAGACGGCAGGGAGACGGACCGAGCCGCCGGAGTCGTTGCCGAGCCCCAGGGGCGCCATGCCGCTGGCGACGGCGGCGGCGTCGCCGCCGCTGGTGCCGCCCGGGGTCACGCGTGCGTCCCAGGGGTTGACGGTGTCCCCGTACAGCTCGCTGCGCGTGTGGACACCGGCCAGGATCAGGGTGGGCATGTTCGTGTGACCTACGGGGATCGCGCCGGCGGCGCGCAGCCGTGCCACACCGGGGGCGTCCTCCCGGGCCACGTGGTCCTTGAAGCGCACCGCGCCGAAGGTCGTGGGGACGCCCTCGATGCCGGTGGTCTCCTTGACCGTGAACGGCACTCCGGCGAGCGGCCCGAGCACCTCCCCCGCCGCGCGGCGCGCGTCGAGCGCCGCCGCCTCCGCCCTGGCCGGCGCGGCGAGCGGCTGGGTGACGGCGTTGACGCGCGGGTTCACCTCGGCGATGCGCGCGAGGTGGCTCTCCATCACCTCCGCCGCCGTCACCCGGCCCTCGCGGACGGCCGCGGCGAGAGCGGTGGCATCGCACTCCCACAGCCGCTCGCCCGCACCCTCCTCGCCCGCTCGCTCCTCACCCGTGACCTGCTCCCGTTCGCTCATGGCCCGCTCCTCCCGTTCGGTTCGGTTCCGTTCCGATGCGATCGCATCGGAACGAGTGCACCGTAACCTGTTAACCGATACGCGCGCATCGGAAAAACTGGAGAACCGGACCACTGGAGAAGGAGCGGGCCCGCCCCATGCCACGACAGATCGACCACGAAGGCCGCCGCCTCCGGATCGCCGATGCCGTCTGCCTGCTCGCCGACGAGCGCGGCCTGGAAGGCGTCACCCTGCGCGACGTCGCCGCCCGCGCGGACGTGTCCATGGGAGCGGTCCAGCGGTGCTTCCGCACCAAGGAGGAGATGCTGGTCTTCGCGCTGACGCACGTCGGCGAGCTGGTCGGTGCCCGTGTCCGCGCCCGCGTCGTGGAGTCCCCGGCGCAGTCGGCGCGCAGCACGCTCGGTCACACCGTCACCGAGGTCGCCCTCGTCCGGGAGGAGCACCGCGCGCAGGCGCGGGTGTGGCTGGCCTTCCTCGCGCAGGCCGCCGTGACCCCGTCTCTGGCGGGGGTGCTGCGGGACAACTACGCGGGGCTGCACGCCGTCCTCGTACGCCTCATCGGGGAGGCCGTCGACGGTTTCGGCGGGTCGGATCCCGTCTCCGGAACGGAGTCCTCAGCGCGGGAGGCGCACACGCTGCTGGCCCTGGCCGACGGGCTCACCGCGCACGTGCTGATCGGGTACCTGACGCCCGACGAGGCGCTGGGCGTGCTGGACGGCCACCTCGGCCGCCTGTGGCAGCGCCCGGAAGCGCTGGGACGTGGCTGACGGCGCCCCGGCTCATCCCGCCCCGCGCACGACGAAGCGGTGGCCGATCACTCGGCCACCGCTTCGTCGGTCGTTCAGCCCGCCTGCCCGTCAGACGTCACATGACAGGCACCGGACGTCAGGCGTCAGGCGTCACCCGTCAGCTGCACCCGCTCGTGGACCCGCAGCCCTCGCAGAGGTAGCAGCTTCCCGCGCGGCGCATCTTCGTGCCGCAGGAGAAGCAGAGCGGGGCGTCGGCGTTCAGCCCGAGCTGCATCTCCAGCAGTTCGGTCGAGTTGTGGGCCTCGACCGGTGCCGGAGTCGCGGCCTGCGGCTCCGCCGCCGCCTCGGCCCCTGCCTCGGCCTTCGCCTTCTCCTTGGCCTCCTTGACCGTCTCCGCCTTGGGCGCCGACTGGGCCAGGCCCTCCACGTCCAGCTCGTCCTCGGACGGCTCGTACGAGCCGGTCTCCAGGTGGCGCTGACGCTCGGCGGCCGAGTGGATGCCGAGGGCCGAGCGGGTCTCGAAGGGCAGGAAGTCCAGCGCCAGGCGGCGGAAGATGTAGTCGACGATCGACTGTGCCATCCGCACGTCCGGGTCGTCCGTCATGCCCGCGGGCTCGAAGCGCATGTTGGTGAACTTCGAGACGTACGTCTCCAGCGGCACCCCGTACTGGAGGCCGACCGAGACGGCGATCGAGAAGGCGTCCATCATGCCCGCGAGGGTCGAGCCCTGCTTGGACATCTTGAGGAAGACCTCGCCGAGCCCGTCGTCCGGGTAGGAGTTCGCCGTCATGTAGCCCTCGGCGCCGCCCACCGTGAAGGAGGTGGTGATGCCGGGACGGCCCTTGGGGAGGCGGCGGCGGACGGGACGGTACTCGATGACCTTCTCGACCTCCGGCTCCTTCTTCTCCTCCTCCTTCTGCTTGGCGGAGAGGGGCTGGCCGACCTTGGAGTTCTCGACGTAGACCGCGAGCGCCTTGGTGCCGAGCTTCCACCCCTGGAGGTAGATCTCCTCGACGTCCTCGACGGTGGAGCTGGCGGGCATGTTCACGGTCTTGGAGATGGCGCCGGACAGGAACGGCTGGGCCGCCGCCATCATCCGGACGTGGCCCATCGGCGAGATGGACCGCTCGCCCATGGCGCAGTCGAAGACCTCGTAGTGCTCGGGGCGCAGCCCGGGCGCGTCCACGACGTTGCCGTTCTCGGCGATGTACTCGACGACCGCCTCGATCTGCTCCGGCTGGTAGCCGAGCCGCTTCAGCGCCTTGGGGACCGTGTTGTTCACGATCTGCATCGAGCCGCCGCCGACGAGCTTCTTGAACTTCACCAGGGCCAGGTCGGGCTCGACGCCGGTGGTGTCGCAGTCCATCATCAGGCCGATGGTGCCGGTCGGGGCCAGCACGGACGCCTGCGCGTTGCGGAAGCCGCTCTTCTTGCCGAGCCGCAGCACGTCCTGCCACGCCTCGGTCGCCGCCGCCCAGACCGGGCTGTCCAGGTCGTCCATGCGCTTGGCCTCGGCGTTGGCGTCGGCGTGCTGCTGCATGACGCGCTTGTGCGCGTCGGCGTTGCGCGCGTAACCCTCGTACGGGCCGACGACCCCGGCCAGCTCGGCGGAGCGCTTGTAGGAGGTGCCGGTCATCAGCGAGGTGATGGAGCCCGCCAGGGCGCGGCCGCCGTCCGAGTCGTAGGCGTGGCCCGTCGCCATGAGCAGGGCGCCCAGGTTCGCGTAGCCGATGCCGAGCTGGCGGAAGGCGCGGGTGGTCTCGCCGATCTTCTCGGTCGGGAAGTCGGCGAAGCAGATGGAGATGTCCATCGCCGTGATGACCAGTTCGACGACCTTCGCGAAGCGCTCGGCCTCGAAGGACTGGTTGCCCTCGTCGTCGTCCCGCAGGAACTTCATGAGGTTGAGCGAGGCGAGGTTGCAGGACGAGTTGTCCAGGTGCATGTACTCGCTGCACGGATTGGACGCGGTGATCCGGCCCGTCTCCGGCGAGGTGTGCCAGTGGTTGATGATGTCGTCGTACTGGATGCCGGGGTCGGCGCAGACGTGGGCCGCCTCGGCCATCTTGCGGAAGAGGTGCTTGGCGTCCACCTCCTCGACGGGCTCACCGGTCATCCGGCCGCGCAGAGCGAACTTGGAGCCGGACTCGACGGCCTTCATGAACTCGTCGTTCACGCGGACCGAGTTGTTGGCGTTCTGGTACTGGACGGACGTGATGTCGTCGCCGCCCAGGTCCATGTCGAAGCCCGCGTCGCGCAGGGCGCGGATCTTCTCCTCCTCCTTGACCTTCGTCTCGATGAACGCCTCGATGTCGGGGTGGTCCACGTCCAGGACGACCATCTTGGCCGCGCGGCGGGTGGCGCCGCCCGACTTGATCGTTCCGGCGGAGGCGTCGGCGCCGCGCATGAAGGAGACGGGGCCGGAGGCGTTGCCGCCCGAGGAGAGCAGTTCCTTGGAGGAACGGATACGGGAGAGGTTGAGACCGGCACCCGAGCCGCCCTTGAAGATCATCCCCTCTTCCTTGTACCAGTCGAGGATCGACTCCATGGAGTCGTCGACGGAGAGGATGAAACAGGCGCTGACCTGCTGCGGCTGCTTGGTCCCCACGTTGAACCAGACCGGGGAGTTGAAGGCGAAGATCTGGTGGAGCACGGCGTAGGCCAGCTCGTGCTCGAAGATCTCGGCGTCCGCCTCGGAGGCGAAGTAGCCGTTCTCCTCGCCCGCGCTGCGGTAGGTCTTCACGACGCGGTCGATGAGCTGCCGGAGGCTGCTCTCACGCTGCGGGGTGCCGACGGCCCCGCGGAAGTACTTGCTGGTGACGATATTGACCGCGTTCACCGACCAGAAGTCGGGGAACTCGACGCCACGCTGCTCGAAGTTGACCGAGCCGTCGCGCCAATTGGTCATGACGACGTCCCGGCGCTCCCAGACCACCTCGTCGTACGGGTGCACTCCGGGCGTGGTGTGGATGCGCTCGATGCGCAGCCCCTTGCTCGCCTTGCTGCCCTTCGCGCGGGAGCCGCGTGCCGGGCCGCTCGTCGTCTCTGTCATTCCGCCTCCCTGTACCGGGCATAACGCCCCGATGTGCCCCGATTCTTCCCGGGGCACGATGTCTGTCTGATCGCCGGAGCACCGTGCGGGGCTCCGGTCGTGTCTGAAGGTCTTCGGCGCAGCCGGCAGTCGTCAGTCGACGGCGCTCGTGGGGGCAGGAACCCCCGGGCCCGCGCCCGCGGCGCCGTCGCCGCGGTCCTGCGGGTCCTGGTCCCCGTACTCCTGCGCGGGAGGCGGGGCGTCGCGGAGATCCGCGATGGCGGCCTCGAAGTCGTCCAGCGATTCGAACGCCTTGTAGACGGACGCGAACCGCAGATAGGCCACGAGGTCGAGGTCCTTGAGCGGACCGAGTATGGCGAGGCCGACGTCGTGAGCCGACAGCTCGGCGCTCCCCGTGGCCCGCACCGCCTCCTCGACCCGCTGGCCGAGCTGGGCGAGGGCGTCCTCGGTGACCGGCCGCCCCTGGCACGCCTTGCGGACGCCGGAGATCACCTTGTCCCTGCTGAAGGGCTCGGTGACCCCGCTCCGCTTGATCACCATGAGTGACGCGTTCTCCACCGTGGTGAAGCGGCGGGAGCAGTCGGGGCACTGACGGCGACGCCTGATCGCGGCGCCGTCGTCGGTCGTGCGGCTGTCGACGACACGACTGTCGGGGTGTCGGCAGAAGGGACAGTGCATGGTTCCCCACCCTCCTTGAGCCATCGAAGCCCTGACCGTGCATGACTGATACGGCCTCCAAGGGCCGCCTTCGGCACGCCCCTCGAAGCTGACACCAGCATAGGCGACGTCCCTCCGCGTGAAGCACGGGGGACCACAACTTGTGGTGGCGTGCGCCCATCAAACCACTAGATCTGGTGCCGGGGCGCCAATGCCGCCTAAGCGTGTCGCGCCGTCGAAGGCAGTCCAGAGCCTACGTGAAGCGGGGTCGGAGAGGAGCGCTGGGGCGCGCCTGCGACACTGGGTGAACCCTTCGCGACGCTCGGACGTGTCAGCCGTGACGCACCGGCGCGGGGGCGACGGCGGCCCATACACCTGCGGACCTGATCGAGTCCGTTGAACTGGAAATTTTCACTCGAACGTGTGTTTGGCGCAACCTTTCGAAACCAACTACCGTTGTCCAACTAGGGAGAACCGCTCGAGAGGGGCCGACGTGACCACCACCGCAGACAGTGCCACCATCACCTCCCAGAACCGCTCCGCGCAGTCGCTCGACCAGATCCAGGCGATGGACGACGCCATGACCCCAGAGTCGCCAGACGGCCAGCAAGCCAAGCGTGCGCTCCCAGGACGACCTCCCGGCATCAGGGCCGACAGTTCCGGGCTCACCGACCGCCAGCGCCGCGTGATCGAGGTGATCCGCGATTCCGTGCAGCGCCGGGGCTATCCGCCGTCCATGCGCGAGATCGGCCAGGCCGTCGGGCTCTCCAGCACCTCGTCCGTGGCGCATCAGCTCATGGCGCTGGAGCGCAAGGGCTTCCTGCGGCGCGATCCGCACCGCCCCCGCGCGTACGAGGTCCGTGGCTCCGACGCACCCAGCACCCAGGCAGCGGCCGACACCACGGGCAAGCCCTCCGCGTCGTACGTGCCGCTGGTCGGCCGCATCGCCGCGGGCGGGCCGATCCTCGCCGAGGAGTCCGTGGAGGACGTCTTCCCGCTGCCCCGCCAGCTGGTCGGGGACGGCGAGCTGTTCGTGCTGAAGGTCGTGGGCGATTCGATGGTCGACGCCGCGATCTGCGACGGCGACTGGGTGACCGTCCGCCGCCAGCCCGTCGCGGAGAACGGTGACATCGTCGCCGCCATGCTGGACGGCGAGGCCACCGTGAAGCGCTTCAAGCGCGAGGACGGCCATGTGTGGCTGCTGCCGCACAACGCCGCGTATCAGCCGATCCCGGGGGACGACGCGACGATCCTCGGCAAGGTGGTCGCGGTGCTGCGGCGGGTCTGAGCACCCCCCGTCACCCCTGGACGGGCCGCCGGTTCCCTCTGCGCCGGGACCGGCGGCCCCGCTGTGCGTCCGGAGCCCGGCGCGTGTCCAGGGCCCCGGTGCGTGTCCGGGGTTCCGGTGCGGGGGCCCGGTGTGTGTCCGGGCCCCGCTTGGCCTCTCCTGGGTGCTACGCCTTCTTGGCCGCCGCGTCGATCGCGGCGAGGGAGCGGCGGACCTGGTTGCGGTCCGTCGTATACCAGAAGTCCGGCATGGAGGCGCGCAGGAAGCCTCCGTAGCGCGCCCGCTCCAGCCGGGGGTCCAGCACAGCGACCACGCCGCGATCGCCCATCGCGCGCACGAGCCGGCCCGAGCCCTGGGCCATCAGCAGCGCGGCATGGGTGGCCGCCACGGCCATGAAGCCGTTTCCGCCCGCCTCCTCCACCGCCTTCTGGCGTGCGCTCATCAGCGGGTCGTCGGGCCGGGGGAAGGGGATGCGGTCCATCACGACCAGTTGGCAGCTCGCGCCCGGCACATCGACGCCCTGCCACAGCGACAGGGTGCCGAACAGACACGTCTCCGGGTCGTCAGCGAAGCGCCTGATCAGCTCGCCCAGCGTCTCCTCCCCCTGGAGGAGGATGGGCACGTCCAGCCTGCCCCGCAGCTCCTCGGCCGCCGCCTGGGCGCCGCGCATGGAGGAGAAGAGCCCGAGCGTCCGTCCGCCCGCGGCCTCCACCAGTTCGGCCAGCTCGTCCATCATGTCCCCGCGCGAGCCCTCGCGGCCGGGGGGCGAGAGGTGCTTGGCCACGTACAGGATGCCCTGCTTGCGGTAGTCGAACGGGGAGCCGACATCGAGCCCTCGCCAGCGCGGCCCTGTCTCATCCGTTGCCGCCGAGCCGCCGGAGGAGCCGCCCGCGCCGTCAGCGCCGGGCTCCGCCTCCCCCTCCGCTCCAGAGGCCCCGGACGCCCCGGAGGCCGCGTCCGTGCTCCCGCCCGCAGTGGCGACACCGCCCGGCTGGTCCACCGCGTCCGCCTCGTCCCGAGCGCCCTCGGGCCGCAGGCCGAGGGAGGCCCCCACGCCGTAGAAATCGCCGCCCAGCTTGAGCGTGGCCGAGGTGAGGACGACGGAGCGGTCCTCGAAGAGGTTCTCGCGCAGCAGGCCCGAGACGGAGAGGGGCGCGACGCGCAGCGAGGCTCCGTAGCGGTCATGGCGCTCGTACCAGATCACGTCGTACTCCGAGCCCTCCACGATGCGCTCGGCCACGTCATGGATGTTCTCGATGGACGCCATGGCCTGCTTGCGGACGGCGTCCTCGTCCTGGACGGACTTGTCCCGCGTGTTGCCCAGTGCCGTGATGCAGGCCCGCGCGGCGTCACGCAGGGCCATCAGCGCGTACCCCAGGTCCTCGGGGACCTCCTCCAGGCGCCCCGGCAGCGCCAGCTCCATCAGCCGCTCGAAGGTCTCGGAGGCGGTCTGGAGCTGATCGGCCGCCTTCTCGTCGACGAGCTTGGCGCAGCGGCGCACCGCGCGGTTGACGCCGCCCGGGGTCAGCTCGCCCGTGGCGACGCCGGTCACCCTGGAGACCAGCTCGTGCGCCTCGTCGACGATCAGGACCTCGTGCCCGGGGAGCACGGGGGCGCCCTCGATGGCGTCGATGGCGAGGAGGGCGTGGTTGGTGACGATCACCTCGGCGAGCTTGGCGCGCTCGCGGGCCGCCTCGGCGAAGCACTCGGCGCCATAGGCGCACTTCGTGGCGCCCAGGCACTCGCGGGCCGAGACCGAGACCTGGGACCAGGCGCGGTCCGAGACGCCGGGCGTCATGTCGTCGCGATCGCCGGTCTCCGTCTCGTCCGACCAGTCCCGCAGCCGCAGCAGGTCCTTGCCGAGCCGTGAGGTGGGCGCGGCGGCCTCGAAGGGGTCAAAGAGACCGTCCTCTTCCTCCTGGGGCACGCCCTCGTGTAGGCGGTGCAGGCACAGGTAGTTGGACCGGCCCTTGAGCATGGCGAACTCGGGGCGGCGGCGCAGCAGCGGGTGCAGCGCGTCGACCGTGCGGGGCAGATCGCGCTCGACGAGCTGGCGCTGGAGGGCGAGGGTGGCCGTGGCGACGACGACGCGCTCGCCGTGCGCCAGGGCAGGGACCAGATAGCCGAGGGATTTTCCGGTGCCGGTGCCCGCCTGGATGAGCAGGTGGGTGCCGTCCTCGACGGCCTCGGCGACGGCTTGCGCCATGGCCACCTGGCCGGGGCGCTCCGTGCCTCCGACAGAGGTGACGGCGGCATGGAGGAGTTCGGTGAGGGCGGGCTTGCTCATAGGTCCGACACCTTACGCGCCGCCACTGACAAGCCGTCCTTCCCCGGCCACGGCCCAGGTCAGGCGCATGACAGACCGGGGCCGTGGCGGCCGGGAAGGAACGGAACGGGCCCCCGGTGGGGGCGGGACCGACGCGTAACGTCAGGTCACGGCCCGTGCAGCGGGTTGGGCACCTCGCCGTGGACTGCGGCGTGCGGGCGCTGCGGGCGATCGCGGTAGCCGTCGAGGTGGAGGCGGTTGCGGTTGAGGCAGAGCCTGTCGATGCGCGGGGGCAGCAGGTCGAAGGTCTCGAAGCGGGGCTTCAGCTCGGGGAAGCGCTCCTGGTAGCGGTCGATCTCCGCCCGTACGAGTGACCAGAAATCCCCCTCCGGCACGCCCAGTTGCTCCTCGCACAGCGGGCCGAGATGGCGGAAGACGCCGACGAACAGGCCCGAGTGCAGGAACTGGGTGAGGAACCCGGGCGGCTCGCTCAGCAGCACGGCACGCACCTCGTCCGGCATGTCAGCCAGCTCCGGGACGGGCCGCGCCGAGACGTTGACGTCGTCCACGAAGTCCTTTATCGCCAGGCGCACGGGCACGTCGCGCTCGTCGAAGACGACGATGGCGTTCTCGCCGTGCGGGGAGAAGACGGTGCCGTAGCGGTAGAGGAAGTGCAGCAGCGGGGGCAGCAGCGCCGCGAACAGATGGCGCAGCCACACGCGCGGCTCCAGCCCCGAGCGCTCGACCAGCTCAGCGGTGAAGGCCCGCCCCTGTGCGTCGGTGTGGATGAGGGAGGCGAGCGTACGCGCGCGCTCCCCCGGGTCGAGGAAGCGGCCGATCGGCTCGCGCCAGATGCAGCCGAGCAGTTCCCTGTACTGGTACGGGACCTGCGGCAGCGCGTCGTAGAGCGGGTGGCGCACGGTGATCGAGGCGACCTCGCCGAGGAGGATCACCCGGCACTCCTCGGACAGGTAGGCGTCCGCGTCGCGCAGCCCCTGCACCCAGCGGGTGACGGCGGGCGCCGCGACGGTCCGCTCCGTCGGCAGCCCTCGCCACACCAGGGTGTTGAGGACCGACAGGGGGAGCTTGACCGTGTGACGGTCGGGGCGCGAGATGTTGAGGAAGGTGCGGATGGACTGCTGGGGCAGCCGCAGATCGCCGTCCGTGCCCAGCGGGACGATGTCGTCGGCCGCGAGGGCGGGGGCGAAGAGGGGGGCGATGGTCTCGTCCCACTGCCAGGGGTGGACGGGGAGGAAGAGGTAGTCGGCGCCGGAGAGCCCCCGCGCGCGCAGGGTCTCCTGGAAGCCGAGGAGGGCGTCCGGGCTGAGTTCGCGCCCGTAGAGGCGGTGCGGTTCGGCGAGCGAGTGCACGCCGCTGTAGACGGCGAGCGAGCGGCGTACGGCGATCCACGGGAGGCGCTGGTGGCGGCGTCCCTCGGGTGCCCAGAGCGTGGCGTCGGAGGCGGAGAAGCCGAGCCTGCCCTTGCTGGCGACGAGCCAGGGGTGGCCGGTCTGGTGGCCCTCCAGGTCCGCGTAGCCGAGGTCGGCGAGCCGGGCGGCGGGCAGCTCGCGGGAGGCGAGGTGCACGTCGGCCGTGAGAGTCGCGGTCAGCTCGCGGATGAGGTGCCCCAAGGTGTCCCCGCTGAGGCCGAGGACCGTGTCGTGGGCTCTGGCGAGGAAATCGAGGGGGCCGGTGTCGCGGGGGGTGAGGGAGTCGGGAGCGATGGTCCAGTGGCCGTAGGCGCCGCGACGGGCCAGGAAGCGGAGGGTGAGGCCGGCTCCGACGGGGAGGCGGTAGGCGGCGTAGGCGGGGCCTGGGCGGGGGTTGGTCGCGGGGGGCGCCTCGGGTTCCCGCTCGGGCTCGATGATCCCCTCGTAGGCGAACTCGGCGAGCATCTTGACGAGCAGCTTCCTGCCCGCGCGGGCCCAGTTGTCCGGGTCCAGGCCAGGGGGGACGTGCAGCGGTACGGGACTGTCCGGTTCGTGGGGGCTTCCTGCCACGGAGGGTTGTGACACCACATTGGCTCCTTGTTCGGGGTCGGGTTCGAAGAAGGCGCGTGGGGGGTGGAGCGGAGGGACCCGGTGGCGTTCAGAGGGCGGTGCGCAGCTCGCGGTCGCGGACCATCAGGGCCGCCCGTTTCTCGGGCAGCTCGACCTCGGCGGAGAAGCGGAAGCCCGCGCTCAGGAACGCGGAGATGGAGGCGGTGTTGCGCAGGTCGGGCTCGGCCAGCACCCGGCCGCAGCCGGGGCGCTGATCGAGCACGAGGTCGGCGACGGCGCGCAGCAGCGCAGTGCCGACGCCGCGCCCCCGGTCGGCGACACCGCCGATCAGCAGATGGAGGCCCGTGTCCTGAGGCCGCGCCTGGCAGTAGCGGGCGACCGGGTCGAGGTCGGCGCGGTAGATCTCCCAGTAGCTCATGGGGGTGCCGTCCAGGACGCCGAGGCACGGCACGCTGCGGCCGTCGCCCTCCAGTTGGGCCCGTACGTGCGCGGCCGTGGTCTCCGCCGGGCCCGACAGCTCCCAGAAGGCGGCGACGGCGGGGGCGTTCATCCAGGCGGCGAGCAGGGGGAGGTCGCGGGCGAGCCGGACGGGGACCAGTTGCAGCGCCCCCACGGGGGTGTGCGTGGCGGGCCAGGTGTCCACGGAGTCGAGCAGAGCGGGGTCGGCGCCCGACGGGCGCGAGTGCCCGGCGTGGGCGCCCTCCTCAGGAGGGGGCGGGGCCGGGACCGGAACCGGGGTCTCCGCCGCGCTGTCGCTCGCGGCGAGCAGCGCGGTGAGTTCACCGGGGAGGTGGAGGTCGAGGGTGTCGTCACTGCTGGAGTGCGGCGAGTCGGCGACGGGCCCGGACTCGGGATCCGGACCGGGGCAGGGACCGGGTCCCGCGGACTCGGGCTTCGCGAAGGGGTGCTCGCGAGAGTGCTGCATGACGACGCCTCCTCTCGGTGCTCGTAGCGGGGTCAGTGGATCAGTGGATTGGTGACGTCGACGTAGACGGACTGCGTGTCCACGGGGCCGACGAGTTCGTCGAGACCGTGCAGCCGGGTGAGGAGGTTGGCCTTGCAGCGCAGGCTCGGGGAGTCGAGGAGCAGCGCGGGCAGCGGCGATACGGGCGCGCCGTCGACGCCGCGCGCCTCCTTCTCCAGGAAGCGGCGGAGCGCGGCCAGGAGCAGCCGCTCGTCCGCGAGCCACTGGGCGCCGAAGGCGCCGATGAGGCCGAGGACGTTGTTGATGCCGAGGTAGTAGGCGAAGCGCTCGTCCGTGACGTCGTCGTCCACGAAGGACTCGCTGGCGACGCCGAGCCGCGCTCCGGGCAGCCGCCGCTCCAGCGCCTCGCGCCGTGACGTACGGAAGTAGTAGCCCTGGTTGTCGCGGTAACGGCCGCCCCTGGGCCAGCCGTCCGCGTCGAGCAGCACCAGGGTGTTCTGCTGGTGCGCCTCCAGGGCGATCCCGGCGTGCGCGTCGAGCCACAGGACGGGGCGTACGACGGCGTCCAGATAGCGCAGGAACCACTCCGCAGAGACGGCGGCGACGGACCGTCCCGTACGGGACGCCAGGCGCTCGACCACGTCGGTCAGCCGCGAGCGCAGCGCACCGGGCCGGGCCGCGCCCGTGCCCGCATCCGCGTCCGCGTCCGCAGGGGCGGGCGGCCAGGGGCGGGGCGAGGTGAGGGAGGCGAGGCACACGGCGTCGTCGCCGGGCGCGAAGGGGTGGTGCCGGACGACGGTGTCCAGTCCTGGCAGCGGCTCGCCGTCAGGGCCGTTCACGCCCAGCCAGGCCGGGTCGCGGACGATGTCGAAGCCGGGGTGGGCCGCGTGCCACTGGGTGGCCAGCCCCGAACGCAGCAGCCGGTGCACCTCGACCCCGCGCAGCGCCTCCTTGCGGAGGTTCTCACGGCGGGAGTTGGTGATCCGCACGCCCAGCGACAGCTTCAGCATCGCGGGCCCCTCGGGGCGTGCCACGGTGCGGATGGAGGAGGTGGGGTGCCAGGGGCCGCCCGCCTCGCCCAGGTCGTGCAGCAGCCCCTCCGCCAGGAGCGCGGCGACGGCGGGCCGGTGCCGCAGCTCCCGCGCCTGCCAGGGGTGCAGCGGCAGCGGCGCGGTGCCCTCGGGCAGCCGGGCCGCCACCTCCTCGCCTGCGAGCCTCGTGGCGAGCCGGTCGGCGGGAACCGTCCTGCCGCGCTCGGTCCAGGCGGAGTCGTGGGCGAGCAGAGAGCGGGAGACAGCGAACCAGTGCAGCGGGAAGGCGGCGCGCAGTTCGGGCGAGTACGCGCGTACGCCCTCGTCGGACAGTCCCTCGCGGCTCTTGGGCGTCGGGTGCAGGGGATGCCCCAGCAGGAGCGACTGTTCCGCGTCGAGGAAGCGTCCGGTGCCGGAGGGGGCGCGCGGGGATGCCCTGCGCGCGGTGAGGAAGTCCACGGTGCGCTGGAGCGAGTCGGCGACCCGGCCCACGAGGGCGGCGCTCTCGATGGGGTTGTCGACGCGGGTGGCGTGCGCGCCCCGGTCCACGTGCACCCTTTCCGCTCCTTCCGCCCTTTCCGCCCCTTCCTCCTCCACCGAGCGCCCCCGGTGTGCCGCCTCCCGGCCGATCAGTGCCGCGAGGGTGACGGCGTCCACGGGGGCGGCCTCCGGAGGGGCGCCCTCCAGCAGCGGGGAACCGAAGCGGTGCCATCCCGTGACCGACCAGTGGAGCACCGGCACGAGCACGGCGGTGCCGCAGGCGTCGAGCGGGATGCGCAGGGGGGTGCCGGAGGCGGGCCGTGGCAGGTCGTTCTCGCGCACCCAGCACCGCAGCAGGTTCTCGGTGGCGGCGGCGTCGGCGGCGACGGCGGGTCCGAGGTGCTCCAGAGGGTCGGCGTGGCCGGACGGGTTCGCGTGCGGTACGGGGTTCGCGTGGGGCACGGGGTTCGCGTGCGGCAGAGGTGCCGCATGTGTCAGAGGGTCCGCGTGCGTCGGGGAACCGGCGGCGTCCGGGAGGGGGTGGTCCGTGACCGTGCCCATGTCGGCGTCCAAGTCCAAGTCCGTGTCCGTGTCCGTGTCCGTGTCGTAGTCGCTCACCGTGCGCCGGGACTGCCGGGGCACGGCGGGCTCGATGAGACGGGCGAGTCGTTTACGGACCGGGTCCCTCGGGGTGTCCTCGGATCCGGGGCGCGCGTTCACGGCGGTCTCCTCTGGTCTCGGTCGGCGCGCTTTGAGCGGGCCGGTGTCCCCCGTCCGTACCAACGAAGTGACGGCCCCGGGATCACGGCCGGAAGTGAAGATCTCTGGCGAGTACCGGGCGGAACCATGGACCCTGGTGCACCCGTCCCCTCCCCCACCGGGCATAGTGGTGGCCGCTCGCTCCGGCGTGGTGCATGACAAGTACACAGGCGAAACGATCCAGTTCAGGGGGAATCCGCAGATGCCACCCATAGCCAGATCCGCGCGACGTCGACGTCCGGCGCTCGCCGCCGCAGCGGCCGTCGCAGCGCTGGTGGTGACTGCCACCGGGTGTGGCCCGGACGAGGGGTCGGCCGACGCCAAAGCCAGTGCCGAGGCGGGGGCCAGCACGCCCGACAAGGAGAAGCGGGAGGAGCTGGGGCTGCCGGACAAGCTGCCCGAGGACCTGCCCACCTCCCTCGAAGACCTCGACAAGTGGCGCGACGGCGAGTGGAAGAACTGGGACAAGGACCAGTGGCTCCGTGAGGCCAAGGACTTCATCAATCCGATCATCGAGGACCTCTGGGACCCGGACCGGATGAAGGACGCCGACGAGAACGACCGTGCCGACGAGAAGGACCGCAAGGTCGACGACTCGGACATCGACGACAGCCGGAGCGGCGGCGACAACGGCACCGGCGAGGACGAGGGCGTCACCGACCCCACTCCCGCCAAGATCCCGGCGAAGGCGGTCAAGACCCCGTACACGCAGGGCGCAGCGCCCGTCGGCAAGGTCTTCATGGACACCCCGAAGGGCTCCATGGTCTGCTCGGGCACCGTCGTGAAGGACCCCGCGAACCCGGGCAGGTCCAACCTCGTCGCCACCGCGGGGCACTGCGTGCACGCGGGCAAGGAGGGCGGCTGGTTCCGTAACGTCGTCTTCGTGCCGCACTACAACAGCAAGGGCCTGTCCAACGCCCGGCTGGAGACGGCGCAGCAGCAGGACGTGGCGCCGCACGGCGTCTGGTGGGCCAAGCACGCGCAGACCACCGACCACTGGATCGAGAACGGTTCCTCCATGGGTGGCGGGGGCGCGCCGCAGGACTTCGCCGTGATGAAGGTCCAGCCGGAGGACAGGAGCGGCGGCAAGTCGCTGGAGGAGACCGTCGGCGAGGCCGTGTCGGTCAACTTCAACACTCCCCGGGTGAAGTCGATCCCCACCCTCACCCCGACCGGCTACCCGGCCGCGCCGCCCTTCGACGGCTCGAAGATGTACAACTGCGAGGGCAAGCCGGGACGCGTCACGCTCGACGCCAACCAGCCCACCATGTACCGCGTCGGCTGCACCATGACCGGCGGTTCCTCCGGCGGCGGCTGGCTGAGCCCGAGCGGCTCCCAGCTCCTGTCCGTCACCTCCATCGGCCCGGTCACGGGCGGCTGGCTGGCGGGACCCAGGCTGGGCACCGAGGCGAAGGGCGTCTACACCGCCGTCAGCAAGAAGAACTGACGCGCGGCACGCATCCGCCGGGCGCGGCGGGAGGGGCCGCAGAGCATCCCGCCGCGCCCGTGTGCCACGCGTACACCTCGTACGTCACGCGTACGTCCCGTGCGTCACTCGCACAGCTCGTGCGCCACGCGTACGCCCCGTGCGTCACTCGTGCACCTCGTTGTGCCGCGCGTACGCACAGAGCACGATGATCGATCCATCTCGATGATCCACAACAGGGGGATTCCTTCCATGTCATCGATACGGCCGAGGCGCCGGAAGCCGGTGGTCGCCATGACCGCGCTCGCCGCCGCGCTCACCCTCACCGTCACCGCCTGCCAGTCCGGCGAGGACGACACCACCGACGCCCAGGCGAAGCCGTCGGCGGGCTCCTCCGCCGACACGGCGGCCAAGGACAAGGACCAGCTCGGGCTGCCCGACAAGCTGCCGGACGACCTGCCCACGTCCCTCAAGGACCTGGACAAGTGGCGCAACGGCGAGTGGAAGAACTGGGACAAGGACCAGTGGGTGCGTGAGGCGTCCGACTTCGTCAATCCCTACATCAAGGACCACTGGAAGCCCGGCCGCATGAAGGAGGCCGAGGACAACGAGAAGCAGGTCCCGGCCGACATCGAGAGCACCTCGGCCGAGACCGGCACCGACCCCGAGCCCAGCGCGGTGAAGGCCAAGGGCGTGCAGACCCCGTACACGCGCAACGCGGCCCCCGCGGGCAAGGTCTTCATGGACACCCCCGACGGCCCGATGGTCTGCTCCGGCACCGTCGTCAAGGACCCCCGCAACCCGGGCAAGTCCAACCTCGTCGCCACCGCGGGGCACTGTGTGCACTCGGGCGGCAGCGGCGGCTGGCTGCGCAACATCATGTTCGTGCCCGCCTACAACGACAAGGGCCTCTCCCCCGCGCAGCTCCAGAACGCGCAGCCGCAGGAGATCGCCCCGTACGGCCAGTGGTGGGGCGAGTGGGCGCAGACCACGGGCTACTGGATCGAGAAGGGCGCCCACTCGGGCGGTGGCGGCGCACAGCAGGACTTCGCCGTCCTGCACGTGAAGCCGGAGCAGCAGACGGGCAAGTCGCTGGAGGAGACCGTCGGCAACGCCGTGAAGGTCAACTTCGACGCCCCGGTGGTCAGCCGCTTCTCCGGGCTCAGCTCGTACGGCTACCCGGCGGCGCCGCCCTACGACGGCTCGAAGATGTACAACTGCACGGACAAGCCCGGCAAGCTCACCATCGACCCGGCCCAGCCCGCGATGTACCGCATCGGCTGCACCATGACCGGCGGTTCCTCCGGCGGCGGCTGGTTCATGGAGGGCGCGGGCGGCAAGCCCGAGCTGGTCTCGGTCAACTCGATCGGCCCGCAGCCCGCCACCTGGCTCGCGGGGCCGCGCCTGGGCGCGTCCTCCAAGGCCGTCTTCGACGCGATCAGCAAGAAGTACGCGGGCAGGAACTGACCGCGATCCGGCAGGTGTGACACCTTCCGGTCCAGGTGTGACGCCCGACAGCGGAAGGGCCCGCCCCCTCGCACGAGGGGGCGGGCCCTTTCCGTACGCGCTGAGAGCGCGCCGGTGTCAGGCGCCGGTGTCAGGCGATGACGTGCGGTTCGTAGGCCCGCAGCTCGGCCGCCAGCTCCTCGTGCACGCGCGCCTTCAGCAGGGTGCCGTTGCCCGTGTGCTCCTCGGAGAGCACCTCGCCCTCGTTGTGCACCCGGGAGACGAGCTTCCCCTTCGTGTACGGCAGGAGGACCTCCAGCTCGACCGAGGGGCGGGGCAGCTCGTCGTCGATGAGTGCCTTCAGCTCCTCGATGCCCTGGCCCGTGCGCGCGGAGACGAGCATCGCGTGCTTCTCCGCGCGCAGCAGCCGCTGGAGCACGAGCGGATCGGCGGCGTCCGCCTTGTTCACGACGACGATCTCGGGGACGTCGGCGGCGCCGACGTCACGGATCACCTCGCGGACCGAGGCGAGCTGCTCCTCGGGCGCCGGGTGCGAGCCGTCCACCACGTGCACGATGAGATCGGCGTCGCCGACCTCCTCCATGGTGGAGCGGAACGCCTCGACCAGGTGGTGCGGCAGGTGGCGCACGAAGCCGACGGTGTCGGCCAGCGTGTACAGCCGCCCGCTGGGGGTCTCCGCCTTGCGCACGGTGGGGTCCAGGGTGGCGAACAGTGCGTTCTCCACCAGGACGCCCGCGCCCGTGAGGCGGTTGAGCAGCGAGGACTTGCCCGCGTTCGTGTATCCGGCGATGGCGACGGAGGGCACCTTGTGGCGACGGCGCTCCTGGCGCTTGATCTCGCGGCCCGTCTTCATCTCCGCGATCTCGCGGCGCATCTTCGCCATCTTCTCGCGGATGCGGCGACGGTCCGTCTCGATCTTGGTCTCACCGGGACCACGCGTGGCCATGCCGCCACCCGCCGAACCGGAGCCACCGCCACCCATCTGACGGGACAGCGACTGACCCCAGCCACGGAGCCTGGGCAGCATGTACTGCATCTGTGCCAGTGCGACCTGCGCCTTGCCCTCGCGGGACTTGGCGTGCTGCGCGAAGATGTCCAGGATCAGCGCGGTGCGGTCCACCACCTTGACCTTGACCACGTCTTCGAGGTGGATGAGCTGGCCCGGGCTCAGCTCACCGTCGCACACGACGGTGTCGGCGCCGCTCTCCAGCACGATGTCCCGCAGCTCCTGCGCCTTGCCGGAGCCGATGTACGTGGCGGGGTCCGGCTTGTCGCGGCGCTGGATGACGCCGTCGAGGACGAGGGCGCCCGCCGTCTCGGCGAGGGCCGCCAGCTCGGAGAGGGAGTTCTCGGCGTCCTGCGACGTGCCGGAGGTCCAGACACCGACCAGCACGACGCGCTCCAGGCGGAGCTGCCGGTACTCGACCTCGGTGACGTCCTCCAGCTCGGTGGAGAGTCCGGCCACGCGCCGCAGTGCGGCCCGCTCGGAGCGGTCGAACTGGTCGCCGTCACGCTCCCCGTCGATCTCGTGACTCCAAGCAACGTCCTCTTCCATCAGGGCATCGGCTCGGCGAGTGCTCTCGGCGGGGCGCCGGTCTTCGTGGCCCGGGCCGCCGTTCTGCGGAAGGGAGGAGGAGAAGGTCATTGGATCCTTTACGTCGGTGTCGGTGAGAAAAGTCTGCGCCAGGTCAACGCGTGCCCGTCCGGATTGATTCCCCGGAACCGTCCGCCGTACCTCGCGACGTCAAGGATCGTCGCACGGCGCGGTCGGCCCGTCACCCGGATTTACCGGCCGCGGGTCCGGGCCCGTTCCGGGCTCGGGTCCTGGGCCCGTTCCGGGCTCAGGCCGCGCGCCACTTCGGGTGGCCCGGCATCGGCGGGGTCTTCTCTCCGTAGAGCCAGCCTTTCATGAAGCCTGTCAGGTCACGCCCCGCGACCTCGTTGACCATGGCGATGAAGTCGGCGGTGTCGGCGTTGCCGTCCTGGTGGCGGGAGACCCACAGGCGCTCCAGGCGGGCGAAGTCCTCCGCGCCGAGCTTCTGGCGCAGGGCGTAGAGGACCACGGCCGAGCCGTCGTAGACGATGCTGCGGAAGATGCCGATCTTGCCGTCGGGGGTGTCGGTACGCAGCGCGGCGGGAGGCCCGTACTTCTCGCGCCAGGCGTCCGACTCCCGGTACGCGGCGCGCACCCTGCGCTCGACGGGGAAGCCGCCCGCCTTCTGCGCGTAGGCCCACTCGTACCAGGTGGCGTGCCCCTCGTTGAGCCACAGGTCGCCCCAGGTGCGCGGGGAGACGCTGTTGCCGAACCACTGGTGCGCCAGTTCGTGCACCATGACCGACTCCTTGTACCAGGAGGGGTAGTCGGGGGAGGTGAACAGGTGCCGTTCGAAGAGCGAAAGGGTCTGGGTCTCCAGCTCGAAGCCGGTCTGCGCGTCGGCCACCAGCAGCCCGTAGTTCTCGAAGGGGTACGGGCCCGCCCGGCGCTCCATCCACGCGATCTGCTCCGGGGTCTTCGCGAGCCACGGCTCCAGCTTCGCCGCGTCCCCACGGGGCACCACGTCCCGCACCGGCAGCCCGTGCGGCCCCTGGCGGCGCAGGACGGCGGAGCGCCCTACGGAAACCTGCGCCAGTTCGGTCGCCATGGGGTGGGCCGATTCGTACGTCCAGGTGGTGGCGGCTCCTTCGCGCCTCTTGCCGGTCAGTTCGCCGCCCGCTACCGCAGTGAGCTTCCTCGGCGCGGTGACGCGGAAGGTGAAGCGCGCCTTGTCGGAGGGGTGGTCGTTGCAGGGGAAGACCCGGTGCGCCGCGTCCGCCTGGTTGGCCATGGCCAGCCCGTCCGACGTGCGCACCCAGCCGCTGCCCTTGACGCCCTTGACGGGGCTGGTGTGCCGGACCTCGATGCGCAGCGTCTGGCCCCGGTACAGCGGGTCCTCCGGGGTGAGCACCAGGTCCTCGTTCCTGCCCGTGTACGCCGCGCGGTCCCCGTTGACGCGTACGGAACGCACCTGGCCGCCCGCGAAGTCGAGGTTGACGCGGGAGAGGGAGCGGGAGGTCACGCGCGCCTCGATGACCGTGCGGGCTTCGAGGGGCTTGGTGTTGTCTCCTCCGTAGCGCAGGGCGATGTCGTACGCGCTCACGTCGTAGCCGGGATTGCCCAGTTCGGGGAAGAGGCGGTCGCCGATGCCCAGGGCGCGAGGGGCCGGGAGATCGGCCGCGACGAGCGCCAGCGCGGTGGCGGCGACGGCGCCCGCCGTGCCGAAGCGGCGCCGCAGGGTCCGGACGGAGGCAGGACGCGGCGGCCGGTCCGTGGGGACCGCTCCAGGGGGTGTGATGGCCATGCACACACGGCTATCAGCAGACCGGCCGCGCGCGGGGGCGGCGCGGCAGCGGCCCACCCGAATGGATTCCGGCCCGGTCCTGGTGGGCCCGGCCGGTCCCGCGCTTGCCCGGCGCGGTCCGCTGTGCGGGGCCTCAGCCGGTGGTCACGGGGCGGACGGCGCGCGTGACGTCGTAGACCCCCGGGACGCGGCGCATGGCGCGCATGAGGGCGGGGAGGCCCGTCGCGTCGGGGAGTTGGAGCGTGTACGTGTGGCGCACGCGCTGTTCGCGCGGCGGTTCGACGTCGGCGGAGACGACCGCCGCTCCCTGGGAGGCGATGGTCTCGGTGAGGTCGGCGAGCAGCCGGGGGCGGCCGAACGCCTCGGCGCGGAGCGTGACCCGGCACCCGGCCGCGCCCTGCTCCCAGCGCACGGGGACCGCGCGCCGTCCGGCGGAGCGCATACGGGCCACGGCCTGGCAGCTGTCGCGGTGCACCGTGACGGCGCCGCCGCGCACGGTGAACCCGGTGACGGCGTCGCGCGGTACGGGTGTGCAGCAGCGCGCGAGGCGCACAACGGTGTCGGGGTGGTCGGTGACGACGGGGGCGGCCTCGGTCTCGGTGCCGGCCCCGGGGTCGGACTCGGGCTCGGGCTCGGCGCCCTCGGGAAGGGGCGCCGCGGCCTCGTCGGCGCCAAGGGCGGTACCTGTGCCAGTGCCGGTGCCAGTACCGGTGCCGTTCGCCGGGCCGGGCGCGGAGCCGGGGTCCGGGAGTGCGCCGGTTCCGGCGGCGGGGGCCTCCGTCGTGGGGCACAGGACGCCGCCGGGCTCCGCCGTGCAGACCCCCGGCCCGGGCGCGCCTGGGCCGCCCCGCGCGCCGACGGGCTCCGGCACGGGCTCACCCGCGCCGCCATCCGTCCCTGCCGTCTCCGCCGTGCGCGGCTCCCCTGCGGTGTCGGCCGGGTGGGAGGCCAGCCAGTGGCGGATGGCGATGCGCGCCGCGGGCGTACGCGCGTGCTCCAGCCACTCGGGCGAGGGGCCGGAGGGCCCGGCCGTCGCCGTCGGCTCCAGGAAGAGCTGGAGCGCGTCACCGTCGCGCAGGACCGTGCTCAGCGCCGCGAGCCGCCCGTTGACGCGGGCGCCGATGCAGCGGTGTGCCGCCTCGCCGTAGCGGGCGTAGGCGGCGTCCACGCAGGAGGCACCGGCCGGGAGGGGCAGGGCTCCGCCGCTCGGGGCCGAGGCGAGGCCGGGAGAGGCGCAGTAGACGGTGATCTCGCGGTCCTGGGACAGCTCGTCGCGCAGCTCGGCCCAGAAGGTGTCGGTGTCGGTGGCGTGGCTCTGCCACTCCAGAAGGCGGGAGAGCCAGCCGGGGCGCGTGGGGTCGGTGCGCTCCGTCGCCGCTCCAGGCACGCCGCCCGCCGCTTCCGCCCCCGCGCTCGCCGCGTCGCCGCCCGCGCCCTCCTGCTCGCCCTGCGGCGCCACGTAGGGGTTGCCGAGCGCGATCACCCCGGCCTCGGCCACGCGGTGCATGCGCCGGGTGCGGACGAGGACCTCGGCGACGCGCCCGTTGCCGTCGGCGAAGGCGGTGTGCAGCGACTGGTACAGGTTGAACTTCGGTACCGCGATGAAGTCCTTGAACTCCGAGATCACCGGCGTGAAACAGGTGTGCAGCTCGCCCAGCACCCCGTAGCAGTCGGCGTCGTCCTCGACGAGGATCAGCAGCCGTCCGAAGTCGCAGGCGCTCAGCTCACCGCGTTTCATGTGCAGCCGGTGCACGGAGACGGTGTGGCGCGGCCGGATGAGGACCTGCGCGGCGATGCCCGCCTCGCGCAGCACCCTCCGTACGGAGGCGGCGATCTCGGTGAGCGGATCGGTGCGCCGGGCGTGCTCCTGGATCATCTCCCGGGTGCGCGCGTGCTCTTCGGGGTGGAGGATCGCGAAGACCAGGTCCTCCAGCTCGCTCTTGAGCGCCTGCACCCCGAGCCGTTCGGCCAGCGGGATCAGCACATCGCGGGTCACCTTGGCGATGCGCGCCTGCTTCTCCGGGCGCATCACCCCCAGGGTGCGCATGTTGTGCAGCCGGTCGGCGAGCTTGATGGACATCACGCGCACGTCGTTGCCGGTGGCCACGAGCATCTTGCGGAAGGTCTCGGGCTCGGCCGCCGCGCCGTAGTCGACCTTCTCCAGCTTGGTGACGCCGTCGACCAGATAGCTGACCTCGTCCCCGAACTCCCTGCGCACCTGCTCCAGGGTGACCTCGGTGTCCTCGACCGTGTCGTGGAGCAGGGAGGCGGTCAAGGTCGTGGTCTCGGCGCCGAGTTGGGCCAGGAGCAGGGTGACGGCGAGCGGGTGGGTGATGTACGGCTCGCCGCTCTTGCGCATCTGGCCGCGGTGCGAGGACTCCGCGAGGACGTAGGCCCGGCGCAGGGCACCGAGGTCGGCGCGCGGGTAGTGCGCGCGGTGGACCTTGGCGACGTGCTCGATGGCGTCGGGGAGGCCGTCGCGGCGCGGCGCGTGCCCCAGAAGGGCCGCACGGCTGAGTTTCCGCAGATTCCGCAGGTTCCGTACGGAGCTCATGCGCCGGCCCCGCCGCGTACCCCGGCTCGCCGGGCCCCGCGTCCGCGCGGCGTCCTCCCCGTACCGGCTCGCTCGCCGCACTCGCTCATGGGCACCTCCCGTTCATGCACACCCCCACAGGCCCGGGGCTGTGATGCTACAGACCACATCACGCACCGCTGACCGGGTCTCGCACACCGTGAAGCGGATCACTCCATCGTGCGACGTTTGAACAGCGGATGTGCCGTAACTGCGCGGGATGCCCGGAATACGCCCCTCAGACTTCCTGGCCGTCGAGCCACTCCGGGTCGACGGTCCCCTCGGCGACGATGACGGCGGGACCCGTCATCTCGATCTCGCCGTCGGCACGTTCGGTGATCACCAGCCGTCCGCCGGGGACGTCCACGGTGTACGTCACGGGCTGCCCGTCGGCCACCGGGTCCGCGCCGTCGCGGCGGGCGGCGGCGACCATCACCGCGCACGCTCCCGTGCCGCACGAGCGGGTCTCGCCCGAGCCGCGCTCGTGCACGCGCAGGGCGACGTGACGGGGGCCGCGGTCGACGACGAACTCCACGTTCGTGCCGTCCGGATACGCGGCGGCGGGCTCGACGACTGGAGCCTCCAGCAGGCTGCCCGCGTGGGCGAGGTCCTCGACGAAGGCGACGGCGTGCGGGTTGCCCATGGAGACGTGCCGCGCGGCCCAGGCACGCTCCCCGACGCGCACCGTGACGCCGTCCTCCGGCAGCTCCGCGCGGCCCATCGAGACGGTGACCCCGCCGTCCTCGGTGCCCCTGGCGCCCCCGGTGCCCTCGGTGCCGCTCTTGGCGAGGTGCGCGCGGCGCACCCCCGCGCGGGTCGCGATGGCCAGATCACCGGCCTCGGCCAGCCCGAAGCGCTCCAGGCAGCGCGCGAAGACGCGCACGCCGTTGCCGCACATCTCCGCAACGGAGCCGTCGCTGTTGCGGTAGTCCATGAACCACTCGGCCTCGTCGGCCATGGCCCGCGCCTCGGGGTGCGCCGCGGCGCGCACGACCCGCAGCAGGCCGTCGCCGCCGATCCCGGCGCGGCGGTCGCACAGGCGCGCCACGTCCCGCGCGGACAGGTCGAGCTTCCCGTCCGGATCCGGAATGATCACGAAGTCGTTCTCCGTGCCGTGTCCCTTCAGGAACGGCAGGGGCTGCTGCACGCTGGTCACCTTCCCGATCGTACGGGAGTGCGGCACGGTCCGGAGCCGCCGCCCCGGCCGCGCGGGACGGGGCGGAAGGGGAGGTCAGCGCAGTCGGGCCACGCGCCAGATCGCGAGCGCGACGACGGTGCCGACGACCACCGCGTACAGCACGACCACCCGCCAGTCGGTGCGCTGCCCCGAGCCGCGCGCGGGCAGCCCCGGCCAGGACTGGCCCACACGGCGCGCCGCCATGACGCCCCAGCCCGCGGCGCAGCCGCAGATCAGCAGCCCGAGCATCGAGACGACGGCGCCCGAGCCGCCGCCGGGCTCGAAGGCGAGGGGGAAGGCGAACATCAGCGAGCCGAGCGCGCCCAGGACGACGATCGGGGCGAGCTGCCACAGCCGCAGCTTCCGCTGGGGGCGCAGCTCGTGCGGCTCCACAGGGGCCGCGGCGTCCGAGGGCACGGCGCCGTCGGGATCAGGATCGTCAGGCTCCGGATCGTCGGCCCCGGAGACGTCGGGGACGTCGGTCCCGGGAGTCCCGGGGGCACCGGGGCCTTCAGGGAGCGGCGGATCGTTCCGGCGCTCCGGTTCCGCCGCGTCCCGGGGGCCCACCACGCCCTGGGGGTCGCGCGAGTCGTCGCGCGGGTCCCGGTTCTCGCGCGCGTCCCGGGGGTCCCGGGGGGCACCGACCGTGGTCTCTTCGTTGTCACGAGGGCCGGCCTCCATCGCCACGTGCCCTCCCAACTTCCGGTTTCACGGCTCCGAACGATGGTCGATGATGGCACGGCCACGCAGTCCGCCATGACCCCCAGCGCGTCCCGATGCCATCACGTGATCAGGCTGTGACCGCTTCTTCCAGCAAGGCGAGCGCCCGGCCGGTGAGTTGCCCCCGGTCGTCGGCCGCGCCGCTGAGCCAGTGCACGCGCGGATCCCTGCGGAACCACGAGTCCTGGCGCCGCGCGAAGCGCTTCGTCGCGCGGACGGTCTCGGTCCGCGCCTCCTCCTCCGTACACTCTCCGGCCAGCGCTGACAGCACCTGCTGGTAGCCGAGCGCCCGGGAGGCCGTACGGCCCTCGCGCAGCCCCGCGGCCTCCAGTGCGCGCACCTCGTCCACCAAACCGGCCCGCCACATGCGGTCGACGCGGTCCGCGATGCGCGCGTCCAGCTCGGGCCTGGCGACGTCGACGCCGATCTGGACGGTGTCGTAGACCGACTCGTGTCCCGGCAGGTTGGCGGTGAAGGGGCGCCCGGTGATCTCGATGACCTCCAGGGCGCGCACGATGCGGCGGCCGTTGCCGGGCAGGATGGCCCGCGCCGCCTCCGGATCGGCGGCGGCCAGGCGGCGGTGCAGCTCACCGGGGCCGTGCTCGGCCAGCTCCGCCTCCAGCCGGGAACGTACCGCCGGGTCGGTTCCGGGGAACTCCATGGCGTCGATCGCGCCCCTCACGTACAGCCCCGAGCCGCCGACGAGGACGGGGGTGCGGCCCTCTGCGCGCAGGAGGTCGATCCGGGCGCGGGCGAGGCGCTGGTACTCCGCGACGCTCGCCGCCTCCGTGACCTCCCAGACGTCCAGGAGGTGGTGCGGTACACCCGCACGCTCCTCGGGGGTGAGCTTGGCGGTGCCGATGTCCATGCCGCGGTAGAGCTGCATGGAGTCCGCGTTGACGACCTCACCGCCCAGGTGGCGGGCGAGCGCGACGCCCAGGTCGGACTTGCCGGCGGCGGTCGGGCCGACGACGGCGACGACGGGCGGGGCACTGCGGGCGGAGGCGGGTGCGGGCGCGGGATCGGGTGCGGCGTTCACTCCGCAAGTCTCCCAAACCCCGCCCGCCCTTCTCGAACGAGCGACGTGACACCGGGTGCGCGGTGTCGTTGCCCGGCGCGGGGTTCCGGGGCCGGTGACCGGACGGTGCCGCAGGAAGGGCCCACGGAGGCCGCCGGAGGGGCGCGGGAAGGGCACCGGAGGGCCGAAGCACGGCGACGCGAGCCCCCCGTAAGGCGCGAGATTTCGCCCGCACGAGTAAGGTCTGGAGCAGATATGGGCGTATTCGCGAAGATTCTGCGCCCTCTGTCCGGCGCATGCGGCCAAGGCGGCC
This sequence comes from Streptomyces sp. NPDC054796, assembly GCF_053611545.1. NCBI lineage: Bacteria > Bacillati > Actinomycetota > Actinomycetes > Kitasatosporales > Streptomycetaceae > Streptomyces > Streptomyces sp. NPDC054796. The sequence goes on from NZ_JBSHAO010000016.1 coordinate 100,840, forward strand.
GGACCCGTACGAGGGACCGGCTCCCGGGAACGGATGGGACGCCCTGGACGTCGGAGAAGACGTCGGCTCCCGTGGCCGACGCCGTGACAGACGAAGACGGGGGCGAGAGCGCCCGCGAGCAGACCGTTCCCCACGGGAAGCAAGGACTGGAGAAAGGTGACCGCCATGGGGTTCATGGACAAGGTCAAGGGCCTGCTGGGCCAGCACGGGGACAAGGTCTCCAAGGGCCTGGACAAGGCCGCGCAGGTGGCCGATTCGAAGACCAAGGGCAAGTACAGCAGCCAGATCAGGACCGGCACAGAGAAGGCGAAGGACGCCGCGACGCGCCTCGGGCCCGACCAGGGCAAGGGCGGCGGAAGCGCCGGCGGCGGCCGGGGCCCCGGCGGCCACTGATCCCTGCGGCTCCGGCCTCCGGTCCGCCGAAGGACCGCGGGGCGTGTGGGGTGCGCGGCCCGCGCGGCCGTGCACCCCACACGTGTGTCCGGGACAGGTCCGGCACGGGCGTACGCGCCGCGTGTGCGGGCCGCATGCCCACGTCCCGGACCGCGCGGGCCCGCGGGCTACGGGCTGCCGGTCACGACCAGCTCGCGACCATGTAGCCGACCCCGTACGGCGCCTCGTCGTACAGCAGCCGCCCGTCGAGCCGCGCGCCCTCCGCGGCGCCCGCCAGCACCTGCCAGCAGGCGCGGCCCGTGGCCTTCAGCTCGTACGCCAGCTCCTCGTCCAGCGCCAGCAGCGCCCCCGTGTCGGCGGAGCCCAGCGCGCGGGCCGCCTCGGCGTCGAAGGCCGCGGCGCGCTCGTCGAAGTAGCCGGGAGCCTTCAGGGTGCGGCAGTTGGTGCCGTCGCCCATGACGAGCATCGCGACGCGGTCCGCGCTCTGGGCCAGCTCCTTGCCGGAGGCGGCGCAGCGGTCGCGGGTGAGCGGCTCGCCCACGCCGAGGCCCTCGACGGGCGCCGCCGTCCAGTCCGTACGGGCCAGGAGCCAGGCGGCGACGGCAAGGGAGGGCGGCAGCTCGCGGTGCGCGGGCTCGCCCTTGCCGAGGCTCACCTCCAGATCGACTCCGTAGCCGCGGAAGGAACCGCGGGCGCCCTGCGGGTGGGGGCCGCGGGCCGGCTGTTCGGCGGGGCCGAGGACCACCAGCCGGTCGGGCCGGGAGGCGGCCAGGACGCCGAGGGCGTCGTAACAGGCGGCGCGCGCGTCATCCATCTCGTGCGCGGCCCCGGCCGCGACCTCGGGCACGAGCAGGGGCGGACTGGGACATACGGCAGCGGCGACAAGCATGCTGCGCAGCTTAGAGGTCTACGCCAGCTCTTCCCACACCCACGCGGCGCCCGTCCGTGTTACGCGAGGCGCGGGCAGGGTTATGTTCCCGCGCCCGTGTTGCCGCCGTTGTCACTGTCATACAGCAGCTCGGCCACGGTGAAGCGGCAGGTGAAGGTGTCGACGGAGCCGTGCACCGTCAGCAGGAAGCCGTCGTCGGCCGTGCGGTGGAGCTGCTTGCGCTTGGGCCGCCGCGGGTGCTCGGGCGCGAAGCCCGCGGCGTGCTCCTTGAGCCGCGCGAGCGCCTCCTCGCGCGTGCCCTCGACGGAGCCGAGCTGCCGCATCGTCCACTCGCGGGTGCGGTAGCCGGTGGCCGACTCGACGAAGAGCCCCCAGTTCGCCATGCGTGCCGCGTCCTCTCCCGGTGTTCTCGCCGGTGTCCTCGCTCAGCAGGTGCCGCAGGCGCCCTGCTCGGCGGCGGGCAGCGGCGCAGGGGCTCCCACGGTGGGCAGGCCCAGCATGACGCCCTGGCCAGGCCCCGCCGGCTCCTGCGGTGCCGCCTGGCGCCGCTCCCAGGCGTCGCCCGCGCGCGTGCGGCGCACGGCGGAGGCGGGGCCCTCGGCGAGGAGGTGGTGGGGTGCCGCGTAGGTGACCTCGACAGTGACCGTGTCACCGGGGCGTACGGGCTCGTCCGGCCTGGTGAAGTGGACGAGCCGGTTGTCGGGGGCGCGGCCCGAGAGGCGGTGCGTGGCGTCGTCCTTGCGGCCCTCGCCCTCGGCGACCAGGACCTCCAGGGTGCGGCCCACCTGCTTCTTGTTCTCCTCCCAGGAGATCTCCTCCTGGAGCGCCACGAGCCGCTCGTAGCGCTCCTGGACGACCTCCTTGGGGATCTGCCCGTCCATCTCGGCGGCCGGGGTCCCGGGGCGCTTGCTGTACTGGAAGGTGAACGCCTGCGCGAAGCGCGCCTCGCGCACCACGTGCAGCGTCTCCTGGAAGTCCTCCTCGGTCTCGCCGGGGAAGCCCACGATGATGTCGGTGGAGATGGCCGCGTCCGGCATGGCCGCGCGGACGTTCTCGATGATGCCGAGGAAGCGCTCCTGGCGGTACGAGCGGCGCATCGCCTTGAGCACGCGCGAGGAGCCCGACTGGAGCGGCATGTGCAACTGGGGCATCACGTTCGGGGTCTCGGCCATGGCGGCGATGACGTCGTCCGTGAAGTCGCGGGGGTGCGGTGAGGTGAAGCGGACGCGCTCCAGGCCCTCGATCCGGCCGCAGGCGCGCAGCAGCTTGCTGAACGCCTCGCGGTCGCCGATGTCCGAGCCGTACGCGTTGACGTTCTGGCCGAGCAGCGTGATCTCGGAGACGCCCTCGGCGACCAGGGCCTCGACCTCGGCGAGGATGTCACCGGGGCGGCGGTCCTTCTCCTTGCCGCGCAGTTGCGGGACGATGCAGAAGGTGCAGGTGTTGTTGCAGCCCACGGAGACGGAGACCCAGGCCGCGTAGGCGCTCTCGCGCCGCGTCGGCAGCGTCGAGGGGAACGCCTCCAGGGACTCGGCGATCTCGACCTGCGCCTCCTCCTGGACGCGGGCGCGCTCCAGCAGCACCGGCAGCTTGCCGACGTTGTGGGTGCCGAAGACCACGTCGACCCAGGGGGCCTTGCGGACGATGGTGTCGCGGTCCTTCTGCGCCAGGCAGCCGCCCACGGCGATCTGCATCCCGGGCCGCGCGGCCTTCTTCGGCGCGAGCTGGCCGAGGTTGCCGTACAGCCTGTTGTCGGCGTTCTCCCGCACCGCGCAGGTGTTGAACACGACGACGTCCGCGCCGTCCGCGTCCTTGGGCGCGCGCACATAGCCCGCGTCCTCCAGCAGACCCGCCATCCGCTCGCTGTCGTGGACGTTCATCTGGCAGCCGAACGTCCGCAGCTCATAAGTCTTCGCAGTCATCTCAGTCGACCAGGGTACGCGCTCGCCCCGCGCCCCCGCCCCTCCCTTCCCCGGCCGGGGGCTGGCAGGATGCCCGCCCATGGTCAGCCTCCGTTTCCCCGGCCGCTCCGGCCGCTCCCGCACAGAGCGCGACGCCGCCACCGGCGGTCCCGCGTCGCCTCGCCGCGCGCGGTCGCGGGCGCTGCGCGCCGCCGGGGCGGCGGCCGTCGTGCTCGGGCTGCTGGCGTGGTGGCTGGCGCCGGGCGGCGGCGCGACGCCCGGGGGGACCGTCACCTTCGCGACGGGGGTGCCCACGGGCGTCTACGCGCGCTACGGCACCCTCCTCAAGGAGCGGCTGGCCCGCGAGCTGCCCCGGGTGGACCTGCGGCTCCAGCCCAGCCAGGGCTCGGTGCAGAACATCGACAGGGTCGCCTCGGGCAAGGCCGCCTTCACCATCGCGGCGGCGGACGCGGTGGCGACATACCGCGCGAAACGCGGCCCGGGCGCCGACCGGCTGCGGGCGTGCGCGCGGCTCTACGACGACTACATGCAGCTCATTGTCCCCGCGGGCTCCACGGTGCGCAGCGCCAAGGACCTCAAGGGGCTCTCCGTGGGGGTGGGCCAGGAGCGCTCGGGGGTCAATCTGATCGCCGGGCGGCTGCTGCGCGCGGCGGGCCTGGACATCGAGCACGACGTGCACGCGGTGCGCGCGGGGATCGACCGCATGCCGGAGCTGATGGAGGACGGCGAACTGGATGCCTTCTTCTGGTCGGGCGGCCTGCCGACGACGGCGGTCGAGCGGCTCGCCGCGCGCACCGACATCCAGCTCGTGCAGCTCGGCGATCTCGTGCCCGCGCTGCACGCGCAGCAGCCCGAGACCCGCTACTACCGGGCCGCCGTCATGCCGCCCGACGCCTACCCCTCCGTCCAGCAGGGCGAGTCGGTGAAGACCGTCGCCATCGCCAACCTCCTGGTCACCACGGACCGCACGGACGCGGCGCTGACCGAGGGCATCACCCGCTCCGTGATCGGCAGCAGGGACCAGATCGGGCGCGAGGTGCACGCGGCGCAGAAGGTGGACCTGCGTACCGCGATCTACACCGATCCGCTGCCCCTGCACGAGGGGGCGCGGCGCTACTACCGGTCCGAGAAGCCGTAGCCGCTGCCGCCCTCCTCGACGGGGTGGGCGGCACCGCGAGTCTTCGGGCGCCGCCCGGCAGGGAAAGCCCTCTGGAGCCCCTGCCGACGACCACCATCGGAGCCGCCCGTATGCACGATGACCGCAGCATCGTCGAGGACCGCCTGCGCCGCGTACTGGACGAGCGGATCAGGCCCGCCGTGCACGGCGCGCCCGTGCCGCTGACCGTCGAGCGCTGGGAGGCCCCCGGCGAACCGGTGGACGTCCAGGAGGGGCTGGCAGCGCCCTACGGGCCCGCCGAGGTGGGCCAGACGTGGGGGCCCGCCTGGGGGACGACCTGGTTCCGGGTGACGGGGCAGGTGCCGCGCGAGTGGGCGGGCCGGACCGTCGAGGCCGTGCTGGACCTCGGGTTCGACCGGAACATGCCCGGCTTCCAGTGCGAGGGGCTCGTCTACCGGGCCGACGGCGAGGCCGTGAAGGGCCTGCATCCGCGCAACGACTGGGTGCGGGTCGCCGAGCGCGCCCGGGGCGGCGAGGCGGTGGAGCTGTTCGTCGAGGCCGCCTCCAACCCCATCGTCAACACCCCCCAGACGCCGACGTACGAGGGCGACCGGCTGACGGCGGGCAGCGAACCCCTCTACCGGCTGCGGCGCATGGATCTCGCCGTGTTCGAGACCGGGGTGTGGGAGCTGGTGCAGGACCTGGAGGTCGCCGGGTCGCTGATGCGGGAGCTGCCGCTGGAGGACGCGCGGCGCTGGGAGCTGCTGCGCGCGCTGGAACGGGCGCTGGACGCGGTGGACCTGGCCGACGTACCAGGCTCTGCCGCGCGTGCGCGAGAGGCGCTCTCAGGGGTGCTGGCGGCCCCGGCCCGCGCGTCGGCCCACCGGATCAGCGCCGTGGGGCACGCGCACATCGACTCGGCCTGGCTGTGGCCGCTGCGCGAGACGGTCCGCAAGGTGGCGCGTACGGCGTCGAACATGGTCGCCCTCATGGACGACCACCCGGAGTTCGTCTTCGCCATGTCGCAGGCGCAGCAGCTCGCCTGGATCAAGGAGCACCGCCCCGAGGTCTACGCGAAGGTCAAGAAGAAGGTGGCCGAGGGACAGTTCGTGCCGGTGGGCGGCATGTGGGTCGAGTCGGACACCAACATGGTCGGCGGGGAGGCCATGGCCCGCCAGTTCCTCTACGGGAAGAAGTTCTTCCTGGACGAGTTCGGCATCGACACCCGCGAGGTGTGGCTGCCCGACACCTTCGGCTACACGGCGGCCATGCCGCAGATCGTGAAGCTGGCGGGCGCGAAGTGGTTCCTGACACAGAAGATCTCCTGGAGCCAGACCAACAAGTTCCCGCACCACACCTTCTGGTGGGAGGGCATCGACGGCACGCGCGTCTTCACGCACTTCCCGCCCGTCGACACCTACAACTCCGACCTCGGCGGGCGCGAGATGGCGCACGCGGCGCGCAACTACCAGGAGAAGGGCCGCGCCTCACGCTCCCTCGCGCCCTTCGGGTGGGGCGACGGAGGCGGCGGTTCCACCCGCGAGATGCTGGCGCGCGCCGCGCGCCTGCGGGACCTGGAGGGCTCGCCCCGGGTCACGGTGGAGAAACCGGCCGCCTTCTTCGAGAAGGCCCACGAGGAGTACGCGGACGAGGCGCCCGTGTGGGTGGGCGAGCTGTATCTGGAGCTGCACAGGGGCACGTACACCTCGCAGGCCAAGACCAAGCAGGGCAACAGGCACAGCGAGTCCCTGTTGCGCGAGGCCGAGCTGTGGGCGGCGACGGCGGCGCTGCGCGTCCCCGGGCACGCGTATCCGTACGAGGCACTGGAGCGCCTGTGGAAGACGGTGCTGCTGCACCAGTTCCACGACATCCTGCCGGGCTCCTCGATCGCCTGGGTGCACCGCGAGGCCCGTGAGACGTACGCGCGGGTGCGGTCCGAGCTGGAGCGGATCATCGGGGAGGCGCAGACGGCGCTCGCCGGTGAGGGGGCCGAGCCGGTCGTCTTCAACGCCGCCCCGCCCGCGCGGGGCGGCGTCCCGGCGGGCGGCGCGCTGCCCGTCACGCGGGAGGGTACGGCGGATGCCCAGGAGGGCGCGGTACCGGAAAGGGGAGCGCCCGTCGCGGCGGAGGAGCGGCCCGGGGGCGGCTGGGTGCTGGCCAACGGGCTGCTGCGGATCGAGATCGACGGGCGAGGGCTGGTCGTCTCGGCCCGCGACCTGCGCGCCCGCCGCGAGACCGTGGCCCCCGGCTCGGCCGCCAACCTCCTCCAACTGCACCCGGACCTGCCCAACCACTGGGACGCCTGGGACGTGGACGCCTTCTACCGGAACAACGTGACCGACCTGGTGGACACCGACGAACTGACCCTCACGGAGAGCGGCGGGCGGCGCGCGACGGTCCGGGTCGGCCGCTCCTTCGGCGACTCCTCCGTCACGCAGTTGCTCACCCTGCGTGCCGGTTCCCGCGTGCTGGACATCGACACGGAGGTGGACTGGCACGAGAGCGAGAAGCTGCTCAAGGCCGCGTTCCCGCTCGACGTGAAGGCGGACAGGTCGGCGGCCGAGACCCAGTTCGGGCACGTCTTCCGCGCCACGCACACGAACACCACCTGGGAGACGGCGAAGTTCGAGATCTGCGCGCACCGCTGGCTCCACGTCGAGGAGCCGGGCTGGGGCGCCGCGCTCGTCAACGACTCGACGTACGGGCACGACGTCACCCGCGACATGCGCGAGGACGGCGGCCAGACCACCACGGTGCGGCTCTCCCTGCTGCGCGCCCCGCGCTACCCGGACCCGGAGACCGACCAGGGCGTCCACCGGCTGCGCTACGCGCTCGCGCCGGGAGCGTCCGTGGGCGACGCGGTGCGCGAGGGCCACTGGATCAACCTGCCCGAGCGCACCGTCACGGGCGACGGTGCGCCGGTGGCGCCCCTGGTGAGCGTCGACGACGACCAGGTGGTGATCGAGGCCGTCAAGCTCGCCGAGGACCGCAGCGGCGACGTGGTGGTGCGCCTCTACGAGTCGCACGGCGGCCGGGCCCGCGCGGTGCTCACCCCGGGGTTCGCGCTGGCCTCGGCCACCGGGACGGACCTGCTGGAGCGTCCGCTGTCCACCGCGCCCGCGTACGAGCCGACGCCGGACGGCGGCATCGAGGTCGCCTTGCGCCCGTTCGAGATCCGGACGCTGCGGCTGTCGCCCCGCTAGGGGGCCGGGTACGGCCGGGCGCGGGGGGCCGCCCGGCCGCCCGGCCCTACGGACTGCCCGTCAGTTGACGGTGACCGTCTTGGCGACGCTCGGCACCCCCTGGGAGTCGAGCGCGAACAGCAGGTACGTGCCCGGCAGTGCCACGCCCGGGTCGTCGGGGATGTCCAGCGTGTAGGCGCCGGTGCCCGTGCGGGTGAAGTCGAGCGGGACGCGTCGCTGGTCGTTGTCCGTGGAGTGCGTCGCCGCGCCCGTCCTGACCAGCGAGAAGGCGGTGACCTCCCGGTTTGTCGTCAGCGGTACCGAGGCTCCGTGGCCCACCCTGGACGGCGGGGTACTGGTGATCACGGGGCGGGACTTCTCCGTACCGTCGGCGTTCAGCAGATAGGGCGGCGTGAAGACGGCGCCGTCCATGTGGTTCGTCGCGCAGTCGCCGCAGAGGCCGCCGCCGCCCGTGAAGATCCGTCCGTCGGGCAGCAGGTTGGCGACGCTGTGGTAGTTGCGGGGCACCGCCATGCTCGCCATGCGGGAGAACTGGCCCGTGGCCGGGTCCCAGATCTCGGGGGTCATGGCGGAGGTCGCGTCGCTGAAGGGCACGGGGTGGGACTGCCCGCCGAAGACGGCCACCTTGCCGTCGGGCAGCACGACGCTGTTGGAGAAGGCCCGCGCATAGGACATGTCCCCGGTGCGGGCGCTGACGGGCCGGCCGCCGCCCGCGTCCACCGTGTACGCGCGCCGGGTGGCGTTGACGTTCTCGTACGCGGTGGCACCGCCCAGGGTGAGCAGCTTGCCGACGTCGTACGCGACCGCGTTGCCGTTCATCGCGTCCTGGCTGTCGGCCCGGTTGCCCGCCGAGGTGACCGAGCCGCCGCCCTGGGTGCCGATCCAGTTCATCTGCTTGCTCGGCCCGAGCTGGAGCACCCTGCCGCCCGAGGTGGCGTGCAGCCACTGGTGGTTGTCCGCGCGGTAGGGGCCTGCCGGGTCACCGGTCATCGTGGAGGTGACGGGCACACCCGGCAGGGTGCGCCAGGTGCCGGTGTCCTTGTCCCACACCTCGCCGCCCTTGTTGCCCGCGCCGCCGCTCCAGGAGCCGCCGAGCACGAACGCGTCCCCGTCGGAGAGCAGGGTCATGGCCTGGTAGCCGCGCGGGATGTTCATGTCGGCGGTGGAGGTCCAGGCGTCGGTGCGCGGGTCGTAGAGGCTGGCGCGTTCGGCGTTGCTGCCCCCTGTGACCAGGACGCGTCCGTCGTCGAGCACGGCGATGCCGGGGCAGAACATGTCGTGCCCGGTGTTGTCGACCCTGCGCTGGGTCACCTGGCCCGTGGTCAGGTCCATGAGGGAGGTCTGGGTGTAGCCGTTGCTGCCGCCGAACCTGTCCACGCCGTACGCCGACCAGGCGAGCAGCTTGTTGTTCGGCAGCACGGCCGTGGCCACGGGGACCAGCGGGAAGCCGGTGACCCTGCCCCAGGAGCCCGCCGTCGCCGGGTTCGCCGGGCCGCTGAGCCGGATCTCGGCCGCCGAACTCCACGGGCCTCGCCCGCCCGCCTCGGTGGTGGCCGTCAGCCGCACGTAGCGGGCGCTGACGGGGGCGGTGAACGTGGTGCTCTTGACCGTGTCGTCGTCCTTCCACGTCCCGCTCGCCACGGGCGCGCCGAAGGTCTGCCCGTCGGTGCTGGTGGCCACGGTGTACGCGCCGATCCGGCCGTTCGCGCCCGATCTGCGGGGCTCGTAGGAGAGCGCGGAGACGGTCCGGGTGCTGTGCATGTCGAGCGTGATGCTGTGCGGCAACGGCGCCGCCGTACCCGACCACTTGCTGTGCCACAGCGTGTCGGATTCGCCGTCGAGGACGTTCGCGGCGCGGTTGTCCGCGCTCGCCGTCTCCTCGTCGCTCGCCGTGGCCGTCCAGCCCGTCCGGGGCAGGTCCACGACCGAGGCGGGCAGCCCCGGGTCGCCCAGCAGGTTCAGCTCGGCCGCCGAACTCCACGGGCCTCGCCCTCCGGCCTCGGTCTGCGCCGTCAGCCGTATGTAGCGGGCGCCGCGTGCCGCGAAGCTCAGCGTCTTCACGGTGGCGTCGTCGGCGAGGGTGCCGGTGGCCACGGCCTGGCCCCAGCTCTGGCCGTCGGTGCTGAGGTGGATGGCGTACTCGCCGATCCGCCCGTTCGCGCTGCCGGTGCGCGGGCGGTAGAGGAGCGCCGAGACGACCTCGGTGCGGTGCATGTCGAGCGTGATGCTGTGCGGCAACGGCGCCGCCGTACCCGACCACTTGCTGTGCCACAGGGTGGCGGGGTCCCCGTCGAGGACGTTGGCGGCGCGGCCGTTCTCGCTCGCCGTCTCCTCGTCGCTGGCCGTGGCCGTCCAGCCCGTGCGCGGCAGTTCGGGCGCGGCGGGCTCCATCGCGGAGGCCGGGGCCTTCTGGTGGTGCGGTGCGGGCGGGGGCGCTGTGCCGCCGGGCGAGGGGGGCGACGCGCGACCGCGGGCGACGGCAGGGCCGTCACCCGCGGTGACCAGTGGTGCGAAGGCCGCGAGGACCGCCAGCACGGCGATCAGCAGCAGTCCCCGGGATCTGAGCCGGGACAGTCCGCGTGCACACGTCGACGACAACATCGGGCCCCCCTTGGGCGAATGGGTCACGTCGCGTGGGTCCCGTAGCGAGGGTCACGTCGCGCGACACATGCCTCAGTGGGGCATGACCATGCCATCACGGTGATGCCCCGCATAGGAGACATCCCGCCATATCTGTTCGAGGATGAGCGGGGCGGGTGCGGGCGGGTGCGGACGGGTGCGGGGTGCGGACGGGTGCGGGGTGCGGACGGGTGCGGGGTGCGGACGGGGGCCGACGCTCCTGGGCTCAGTCCGCCGCGCCGCCCGGCTCGTTGCGCGGCACCGTGATCACGACGCGCAGCCCGTGCGGCTCGCCGCGCGCGAAGGCGATACCGGCGCCGCCCGCGGACAGCAGCGCGCGCGTGATGGAGAGGCCGAGCCCCGAACCGGAGACGTTCTGGTGCCGCCCGCTGCGCCAGAACCGGTCCCCCACGCGCTCCAGCTCGCTGTCGCTCAGCCCCGGCCCGCCGTCCGCCACGGTGACCGTGACCCGCTCCCCCTCCGGTGCCACCGTCACCGTCACGCCCTCCCCCTCGGGCGTGAACTTCACGGCGTTGTCCACCACCGCGTCCAGCGCGCTGGACAGCGCCACCGGGTCGGCCCAGCCCGTCACCGCCGACTGCCCGGCCGAGGCCAGCGTGACCCCCTTGCGCTCGGCGACGGGCCGCCACGCCTCGACGCGCTCGGCCGCCACCTCGGCCACGTCCGTCAGCCGCAGGTCGGCCGCCGCGTGCTCGGCCAGTGCCAGGTCCAGCAGGTCGTCCAGCACCCGGGCGAGACGCTTGCCCTCGGCCTGTACGGACGCGAACTCCTCGTTGCCCTCCGGCAGCTCCAGGCCGAGCAGTTCGATGCGCAGCAGCAGCGCGGACAGCGGGTTGCGCAACTGGTGCGAGGCGTCGGCGACGAAGGCCCGCTGCTGCTCCAGCACGTCTTCGACGTTGTCGGCCATCTCGTTGAAGGAACGTGCCAGCCGCCGCAGCTCCGGCGGCCCCCCGGAGGCCACGACCCGCGACTTCATCTCGCCCGTGGCGATCTCGTGCGCCGCCCGGTCCAGCGTCCGCACAGGGCGCAGCACCCAGCCCGTCAGCCGCAGCGCGGCGCCGACGGCCAGCAGCATCGCCGCCGCCTCCCCCGCCGCGATGGGCAGCCAGCTCCGCACGATGCGCGACCGCATCTGCCCCGTCGGCGAGTCCGTGAAGACGACGGCCGCGACGTCGCCGTCCCTGATGACCGGCGAGGCGACGGCGATACGCCCCCGCTGCCACGGCCACACCTGGCCCGGGTCGTGGCTGCGCCGCCCGGCCAGCGCCTCGGCGAACGCCCTCGCGCCCTCCCCCTCGTCCGGTACGCGCCAGCCCCCGGGCGCGGACGCCATGGCACGGCCGTCGCGGTAGAAGACACCGGCGCGGATTCCGTACAGCTCCTGGTAGCGGTCGAGTTCGTCCCGCAGGGTCGCGCGCCGCTCGCTCGCGTCGCTGGGCTCCGTCACGAACTGCGCCAGCGCGGCGAAGCGGGCCGTGTCGTCGATCCGGTCGACGACCACGCGCTGCTGCTCGGCCGCCGCCTGGCTCGCGGCGAGCGGGAAGCCGAGCGCGAGGAGCACCCCGGCGAGCAGGATGATCAGGAGCGGGAGGAGGCGGGTGCGCACGTGTGGTCCGGTGTTCCCTGGCGCTACGCGGCCGGGGAGACGAGGCGGTAGCCGACCCCGCGCACCGTCTCGATGAGCGCGGGCAGCCGCAGCTTGGACCGGAGCGACGCCACATGCACCTCAAGGGTGCGGCCCGTGCCCTCCCAGCTCGTACGCCACACCTCGCTGATGATCTGCTCCCGCCGGAAGACGACACCAGGACGCTGCGCGAGCAGCGCCAGCAGGTCGAACTCCTTGCGGGTGAGCGCGACGGCGTCACCGTCGACGTGCACCTGCCGCGTGGGCAGTTCGATGGTGACCGCGCCCAGCCGCAGGGTCCCCTCGCCGCCGGATGGGGCCTCGCCGCCCTTGCCGCCCTCCGCGCCCTCCTCGGGGGGCGTGCGGCGGCTGACGGCGTGGATACGGGCGAGGAGTTCGCCGGTGTCGTACGGCTTGACCACGTAGTCGTCGGCGCCGAGGTTGAGCCCGTGGATGCGGGACCGTACGTCGGCGCGGGCCGTCACCATGATCACGGGGGTGGTGCTGACGCGGCGGATGCGCCCGCACACCTCGAAGCCGTCCTGGTCGGGCAGCCCCAGGTCCAGGAGGACGACGGCGAAGGGCGACGCCTCCTCGCCGGGCAGCAGCTCCTTGAGCGCCTCCGCGCCGCTGCGGGCGTGGACGACGGTGATGCCGTGCCGGGCGAGCACGGCGGAGAGCGCGGCGGCAACGTGATCGTCGTCCTCGACGAGCAGCAGTCTCATACCGGCCCTCCCTCATGGCGAACGGCGTCGGCGAATGGCGTCCGACGCGTGGCGCGCGCGGTGCACGACGCACTGCATCCACGCCTATGCGCGCAGGTGAGTCAAGGGGCTGCCGGTCACGCGGAGGTTTCCGTTATGTAGCCGGTACGACACCGGGGAGACCTTCCACGTCCTCTTCACCCAGTGTGCCCGGTTGCGGCCGGATCGTTATGCTCAATTTCCGCTCAGATGTAATGACGCTGGTGGCAGCATCTCATTAGTGTCCTCGCAACCGACGAGGACGGAGCTACACGCCGATGAGCGAAGTATCGGTGACCAAGGACGCCGTGCCGACGGCGGACAAGCTGGTCGTACTGGACAACGTCAACAAGCACTTCGGTGCGCTGCATGTGCTCCAGGACATCGACCTGACCATCGCGCGGGGCGAGGTCGTCGTCGTCATCGGACCCTCGGGGTCCGGGAAGTCCACGCTGTGCCGCACCATCAACCGCCTGGAGACCGTCGACTCCGGAAGCATCGCCATCGACGGCAAGCCGCTGCCCCAGGAGGGCAGGGAGCTGGCGAAGCTGCGTTCCGACGTCGGCATGGTCTTCCAGGCATTCAACCTCTTCGCGCACAAGACCGTGCTGGAGAACGTGATGCTCGGCCAGGTCAAGGTCCGGCGCACGGACAAGAAGGCCGCGGAGGAGAAGGCGCGCACCCTGCTCGACCGGGTGGGCGTCGGCAACCAGGCCGACAAGTACCCCGCACAGCTCTCCGGAGGCCAGCAGCAGCGGGTGGCCATCGCCCGCGCGCTGGCCATGGACCCGAAGGTGATGCTCTTCGACGAGCCGACCTCCGCGCTGGACCCCGAGATGATCAACGAGGTCCTGGAGGTCATGAAGCAGCTCGCGGAGGAGGGCATGACGATGGTCGTCGTCACCCACGAGATGGGCTTCGCCCGCTCGGCCGCGAACCGCGTCGTCTTCATGGCGGACGGGCGCATCGTCGAGGAGGCGACCCCGGAGCAGTTCTTCAACAACCCCCGGAGCGACCGGGCGAAGGACTTCCTCGCGAAGATCCTCCACCACTGACGCGCGGTCGCACCCCCGCTCCGCGCCCCGCACCTCGCACCCCGCCGCGTCGGCGACGGTGGCCGACGGCCCCCTGAAGACTCATCAAGCAAGGGATGTTCACCATGAAGTTCCGCAAAACCGCCGCCACGGCGGCCGTGGTTCTCACTGTCGCCCTGTCCGCCACCGCCTGCGGCGGCAAGGAGGGGTCCGCCGGTGACAAGCCGGGCGGCGACACCGACGCCAAGGCGCTGCCGAAGTACGAGGTCGCCAAGGACGCGAAGGTCGACTCCCCGGTGTGGGAGAAGGCCAAGAAGCGCGGCAAGCTGATCATCGGCGCCAAGGCCGACCAGCCGTACCTGGGCTTCCAGGACCAGTCGACCAAGAAGTACGAGGGCTTCGACATCGAGGTCGCCAAGATGGTCGCCGCCGACCTGGGCTTCGACCCGGAGAAGGACGTCGAGTTCAAGACCATCGACTCCTCGATCCGTGAGACCGCCATCTCCAAGGGCCAGGTCGACCTGATGGTGGGCACCTACACCATCAACGACGAGCGCAAGAAGCAGGTCGGCTTCGCGGGCCCGTACTACATGGCCGGACAGGACCTGCTCGTCCGCAAGGACGAGAAGGAGATCAAGGGCCCGGACAGCATCAAGGGCAAGAAGGTCTGCTCGATCACCGGCTCGACGCCGCTCCAGAACATCAAGGACAACAAGTCCAAGTACGGCGCCACCCCGGTCGAGTTCGGCAAGTACACCGACTGCGTCAAGCAGCTCCTCGACGGCCAGGTCGACGCCATGACCACCGACGACGCGATCCTCAAGGGCTACGCGGCCGAGCGCCCCAGCAAGCTGAAGGTCGTCGGCGAGACCTTCAGCGAGGAGCCCTACGGCATCGGCCTCAAGAAGGACGACAAGGCGCTCCAGAACGCCGTCACCGACGCCGTCGAGGCCCACCAGAAGGACGGCAGCTACAAGAAGGCGTACGACGCGACGCTGGGCCGCTCGGGCTCCAAGTTCGAAGAGCCCCCGGCCCTTGAGCGCGACTGACGGCTGACGCCTGACGGCTCACAAGTAACAGCTGACGGATAACGGCTGACAGCTATCAGGTAACAGATAACAGATTTCGTTATCCGTCACCTGTTACCCGTCGCACCCGCCACACCGTCCCGTACGCCCGCCTCCCGGGCGGGCGTACGGGACGCGTCGTTCCGGCGCCCCTCCCTCCCCTTCCCGTACTCCCAGCCGCTCCCGGCTCACCCGCGTCCATCGCGAGGTACTTGAATGAATGTGCTCCTCGACCACTTGGACCTGTTCCGCGACGGATTCATCGGAACGGTCTCGCTGACCGCTGCCAGCGGGTTGCTCGCGCTCGTGCTGGGCGTACTGATAGCGGGCTTCCGGGTCTCGCCCGTACCGCCGCTGCGCGCGTTCGGCACCGCCTGGGTGACCCTGCTGCGCAACACCCCGCTGACGCTGCTCTTCCTCGTGGCGTTCTTCGTGCTGCCGCAGATCCTCTTCCCCGGCGTCAGCTCGTACGTGCTGGGCGTCCTCGCCCTCGGCTTCTACACGTCCGCCTTCGTGTGCGAGGCCGTCCGCTCCGGCATCAACACCGTCCCGCTCGGCCAGGCCGAGGCGGCACGCAGCATCGGGATGACCTTCACGCAGACACTGCGCATGATCATCCTGCCGCAGGCGACCCGCACGGTGCTCCCGCCGCTGAGCAGCATCATGATCGCGCTGACGAAGAACTCCGCGATCGCCGGCGCCTTCAACAACCCCGAACTCTTCAGCGTCCAGAAGGTGCTGAGCGACAAGGGCTTCAACGTCATGGTCATCTTCCTGTGGGTGGCCCTCGCCTACCTGGTTCTCGTCTTCCTCATCAGCGGCCTCTTCCGGCTGCTGGAGCGGCGGATGGAGGTCGCCCGATGAGTTCGTCCGTCCTCTACGACGCCCCTGGGCCCAAGGCCCGCGCCCGCAACCGCGTCTACGCCGTCCTCGGCACCGTGGCCATCGCCGCGCTGCTCGTCTTCGTCGTCATCCGGCTGGCCGACAAGGGCCAGTTCGCGGGCGAGATGTGGGACATCTTCAATTACTCCGGCATCCGCACCTCCATCGCCAACGGCATCGTCAGCACCCTCCAGGCATTCGCGCTCGCCGGAGTGCTCTCCCTGGTGCTCGCCGTGCTGCTCGTCGTGGCGCGCCTGTCGGAGCACAAGCCCGTCAGCCTGCTGGCGACCGGGTTCATCGAACTGTTCCGCGCCGTCCCGCTGCTGATCACCATCTACGTGCTGTGGGTGGGCTTCTTCACCAGCGAGCCGATGTGGGCCGTGGTCCTCGGACTCACCCTCTACAACGGCGCCGTCCAGGCGGAGGTCCTGCGCGCGGGGATCAACGCGGTGCCCAAGGGGCAGAGCGAGGCCGCGTACGCGCTGGGCATGCGCAAGACCCAGGTGATGACCACGGTCCTCATCCCACAGGCCGTGCGCTCCATGCTGCCGACGATCATCGGCCAGCTCGTGGTGACCCTCAAGGACACCTCGCTCGGGTTTGTCATCACCTACGAGGAGCTGCTGCGGGCCGGTCAGCTCCTGGCCTCCAACACGATCGTCAACGGCGACAACCCGTACGTCCCGATGATCATCGTCGTCGGCGCGATCTACATCGCCATGTGTCTCGTGCTGTCCGCGTTCGCCAACTGGATCGAGCGTCGCGGGCGCCGCGCCAAGACCGGCATCGCCGTGGCGGCGACCGAGACCGCGGACACGCTGGAGGCCCCGGCGGCCCCCGAGCCGCCCGCAGGAAAGATCGGCTGACCGCACCGGAGGGCCGACCGGACCACGGAGACCGGTCGGCCCGATCGGCCCGGTCAGCGCGGCCAGCGCGGCCAGCGCGGTGACCAGGAAAGGGCCGAGCCGACCCGGCGACGGAGAACGGCCGAGGTGGGGCGGCGGCACGGACGTATCACGACAGGTCCGGACCGCCGCCCTCGCAGCTTGACGCATGACCAGGCACTAGGTTGCATACGTTCTGTGATCGCGCACCGGGCTCCATCGGCTCCAACTCTCCGCCCCCGTACGGCTCGTACCCCACGGACCGCCCCGGAGACGGACGCGTGAGCGAGTCCGAGGTCATCGTTGTCGGCGCGGGGCCGACCGGACTCGCGCTCTCGCTCGCCCTCGCCCGCCACCACGTCCCCTCCGTCGTCCTGGACGCCACGGACGGCGAGGTCGTCCCGCGCGCGGCCCGCACCTGCGTCCTGCGGCCGGACACGGCCGCCTGCCTCCCACCCGTCCCCGGCGCCCGCTGGTCCGCCTGGCGCGCCCAGCGGCGGCGCCAGCTCGTGCGGCGCGTCGAACTCGACGAGGAGACCTCCCCCGTACACGTCGAGCAGCACACCGTCGAGCGTTCCCTGCGCGCCGCGCTCGACGAGGAGAAGCTCGCCCGCGTGGTCACGGGCAGCCACCTGGACATCCTCGAACAGGACGCCGACGGCGTCACCGCGCACACCCGTGGTGCGGGCGGCACATGGTGGCGGGGCAGCTATCTGGTCGGCTGCGACGGCGCACGCTCCACGGTGCGCAAGCTGCTCGGGGTGCGGTTCACGGGGCGTACGGCCGTCGAACGGCACGCTGTCGCCGCGCTGCGCACCCGCCTCCCCTGGGACGGGGAGGCGCTGCTGCACCGGGACCTGGGCGGACGGCCCGGCGAGGTGACGGCCCGGCCGCTGCCGGGGGGCGTATGGCGGCTGGACTGGCTGCTGCCGCCACGGGGCGACCTGGTCACGCCCGACGAACTGCTCCACCGCGTCCATACGACCCTCGCCCAGTGGTACGGCACCGACAGCGCGGACGCCTCGGCCGTCGGCCCGTACGAACTCCTCGACACCGGCGTCTACACCACCCACCAGCGACTGGCCCGGCGCTGGCGCGTCGACCGCGCGTTCCTGGCCGGGGACGCGGCCCATCTGATGGGGGCGCTGGGCGTCCAGTCGGTCGACGAGGGGCTGCGGGACGCGACCAACCTCGCCTGGAAGATCGCCCACGCCTGGCACCACGGCGACCGCCCGCCCCACCCCCAGCACCCCACAGGGGCGACGACCAGCGGGCTCGGCGAGGCGACCGAGGCACTGCTGGACAGCTACGAGGCGGAACGGCGCACCGCCGTCGCCGCCCGGCTGCGCGCCGTCGACCAGGCCATGACCGTGGTACGGCGCGGAGGCGGCGGACTGCGCGCCCTGCTGCCCGGCGGTGGCGCCCGCTCCCACCTCGGCCTCCTCACGGACGGCCATGTGGGCAGCGGACTGCTGGGCGCGCCCCCCGCCTACGAGCGGTCCCCGCTGACCCTGCCACGGGGCGCCGTCGCCTCGGTTCCCGTGGGTACGGCTCCGGGCTCGCCGGTGCGCGACGTGCCGGTGACCGCCCTCAACGGGCAGCAGGTGCGCCTGCGGGAGCGGCTCGGCGGCGTGGGGGGCGAACTGCTGGTGCTCCTGGTGGCGCCGGGCACGGGGGTGTGGGACAGCCGCCACTGGCTGTCGGCGGGCATGATGCCGGAACTGGCCGCCTCCGTCGATGCCCTGCCGCTGCGCGCCGAGCTGCTGGTGACGGAGAGCTATCCGGGCGCCGCCGCCCACACGGTGCTGGTCATCCGCGCCGACGGCCACCTCGTCGCCGCCCTCCCCGGCATCCGCACCGGCGAACTGCGCGCCTGCGTCGACGCCGTCACCGGCCGCACCGCCGCCACGGCGCGGGCCGCCGCCCTGGAGAAGTCGCGGGAGAAAACGCGGGAGAAGACACGGCCCCTGGGGAAGGCCGGGAAGGCTGGGGCATCAGGTAGGGGCGGGGCCGGACCCGGGCGGGCGTGAGGGAGCACGGGCGGGGCGCGTAAGGGGGTGGGGGGCCGGCCACCCCCCCGGTGGGGGGGGGGCCGCCCCCGGGGGGGGGTGTGGCAGCCGGGGGGGGCCGCGTCGGGGGGGGGGCCCCACAAAACCCCCGTTTTGCCGCCCCCCACCCCTCCCCCCCCCCACCCCCGTCAGTTGTCCAGCGCCCCGTCCCCCCGTCCCCCGTCGGTGGTCGTCAGTGGTCCGGGAGGTGCTGTTCCAGCTCCTCCGGGTCCTCCCCCTCGTCCTCCAACGCCTGTCGCACCACGCGCAGCGCGAGCCCTTCGCCGTACCCCTTGCGGGCGAGCATCCCCGCAAGGCGGCGGATCCGCTTCTCCCTGTCGAGGCCCCGGGTGGAGCGCAGCTTCCGGTCCACCAGGGCGCGGGCCGTCTCCGCCTCCTGGTCGGCGTCGAGCTGCCCGATCGCCTCCTCGACGAGGGCGGAGTCCACGCCCTTGGTCCGCAGCTCGCGGGCGAGGGCCCGCCGGGCCAGCCCGCGGCTGTGGTGCCGCGATTCGACCCAGGCGTCCGCGAAGGCCGCGTCATCGATCAGCCCCACCTCCTCGAAGCGGGACAGCACCTCCTCCGCGACGTCCTCGGGCACCTCCCGCTTGCTCAGTGCCTCGGCCAACTGCTGCCGGGTGCGAGCGGTCCCGGTGAGCAGCCGCAGACAGATCGCACGCGCCCGTTCCGCGGGGTCCTGCGGTTCCTGTGGAGCACCCTCCCCCTTCCCTTCGGCTCCCCGTGGCCGTGAGAAGCGCGAGGTACGCGGTGGCCCTGTCTCGGCCCTCGACGAGTCAGGGCCACCGCTGTCTTCGTGTTCCGGCCAGTGGGTGCGCCGTGTCACGGATCAGCTCTTGGCTGCGGAGGACTTGGCCGCCTTGGCCTTGGAGGCCGGGGCGGGCACGGTCTTGGCCGCTTCCGCAGTGCCCGGGGCCCCCTCAGCGCCCGCACCGGCGGCGTCCGCGCCGGGCTCGGCCGCGGGCTCCTCCGGCCGCACGCCGATGCCGAGCTTTTCCTTGATCTTCTTCTCGATCTCGTTGGCGAGGTCGGGATTGTCCCGGAGGAAGTTCCGGGCGTTCTCCTTGCCCTGGCCGAGCTGATCGCCCTCGTACGTGTACCAGGCGCCGGACTTGCGGATGAAGCCGTGATCGACGCCCATGTCGATCAGGCCGCCCTCGCGGCTGATGCCCTGGCCGTAGAGGATGTCGAACTCGGCCTGCTTGAAGGGCGGCGCGACCTTGTTCTTGACGACCTTGACGCGGGTGCGGTTGCCCACGGCCTCGGTGCTGTCCTTGAGGGTCTCGATGCGGCGGATGTCGAGCCGCACCGAGGCGTAGAACTTCAGGGCGCGGCCACCGGTCGTGGTCTCCGGCGAGCCGAACATCACGCCGACCTTCTCGCGGAGCTGGTTGATGAAGATCGCGGTGGTCTTGGAGTGACTGAGCGCACCGGTGATCTTGCGCAGGGCCTGGCTCATGAGCCGGGCCTGGAGGCCGACGTGCGAGTCGCCCATCTCGCCCTCGATCTCCGCGCGCGGGACGAGCGCGGCGACCGAGTCCACGACGATCAGATCGAGCGCGCCTGACCTGATCAGCATGTCCACGATTTCCAGCGCCTGCTCGCCGTTGTCCGGCTGGGAGAGGATCAGGCCGTCGGTATCGACGCCGAGCTTCTTGGCGTACTCGGGGTCGAGGGCGTGCTCGGCGTCCACGAACGCCACCGTGCCGCCCGCCTTCTGGGCGTTGGCCACCGCGTGGAGGGTCAGAGTCGTCTTGCCGGAGGACTCCGGGCCGTACACCTCGACGACCCGGCCGCGCGGCAGGCCGCCGACGCCGAGGGCCACGTCAAGGGCGGTGGATCCGGTCGGGATGACTTCGATGGGCTCGTTCGGCCGCTCGCCCATGCGCATCACGGCGCCCTTGCCGAACTGCCGTTCAATCTGCGCGAGGGCGGTTTCAAGCGCCTTCTCGCGGTCGGTTTCTGCCATGGGTGCCACCCGGTTTGCTTGAGTCGATCGCTTCACGTTCAGAGACGCTAGCGGCTGCCACTGACAATCGGCCCGGACCCGCCCCCGTCCGGAGCGTCCGGAGTGGGGGAACTCGCCGAGGACACCTATAAGAATCCATGTTCGATATTTGAGTCAAGCCACTCCCTGAGCCTGTGGATAACTCACGAAACCGCAGTTCAGAGCGGTCCTCTTCGTTGCTCGGAGCAGCTCAGGAGGCTTCTTCGCGACTTCGGGAACCTGCCTCCGAGCCCTCGGAAATCCTCGGAAAACGGTCTTCGCGCCGCCGGACACCCGGTTCAGGATCGGAGACGGATCAGGTGCGGCGGCGCCGGATCCGGTGCCGCCGCACCTCGTGGGCCCGCGGGTCGGTCACGTCGTACCGCTTCACGTAAGCGCCCAGGAACCCCTGGAGGGTCGCCGTCGCCGGGATGGCGATCAGCGCGCCGATCACTCCCATCAGCGCGGTGCCCGCGATCACCGAGCCGAAGGCGACGGCCGGGTGGATGTCCACGGTCCTGGCGGTGATCCTCGGTTGCAGCAGGTAGTTCTCGAACTGCTGGTACACCACGACGAAGGCCAGCACCCACACCGCCGTCCACGGGTTGACGGTGAACCCGAGCAGCATCGGCAGGGCTCCGGCGATGTAGGTGCCCACGGTCGGGACGAACTGGGAGACCACGCCGACCCAGATGCCCAGCGCGGGCGCGTACGGCACGTCGAGCAGTTCGAGGAAGAGGTAGTGCGCGACGCCCGAGACCACCGCCATGAGGGCGCGCGAGTAGATGTAGCCGCCGGTCTTGGCGACGGCGATCTCCCAGGCCCGCAGCACCTCTGCCTGCCGCGCGGGCGGCAGCACGGAGCACAGTGCGCGCCGCAGCCTGGGCCCGTCGGCGGCGAAGTAGAAGGCGAACAGGAAGACCGTCAGCAGTTGGAAGACAGCTCCGAGGACGGTGGCGGACAGGCCCCACACATTCTCGGCGTTGTCCTGGAGGTAGCCGCGCAGCCAGTCGGAGTGCAGGACGTTGTCCTGGAGCTTGCCGACGTTCAGGTCCGCGTGGAAGGTCTGGTTGATCCAGACGACCACGTCGTCCACGTACGAGGGGAGGTCGTCGATGATCCGGGTGATCTGGTCGGCGAACACCGAGCCGAGCGCGCCGAAGAATCCGACGGTCAGCGCGAGCAGCAGCAGGAAGACGACGCCCGTGGCGAGTCCGCGGCGCATTCCGCGCGCCACGAGCCGGTTCACGGCGGGTTCCATGGCCAGCGCCAGGAAGAAGGCGATCAGGACGTTCAGCAGCAGTCCGACGAGCTGGTGGAAGGCCCAGCTCGCGAGCTGGTAGCAGCCCACGAGGGCCAGGGCGAGCACGAAGGCGCGGGGCAGCCAGCGCGGCATGCCGCTGTGGCCGGGCTCCCGCCGGCCGCCGTCCGCGTGCGGTCCCGTGTCCCGGCCCGCGCCCTCACCGCAGCCGTCACCCGAGCCACGCGCCGCGTCACCGTCACCCGCGCAACGCGTCGCGCCGTCGCGGGTCGCGCCGTCGGCCCCTCCACGGGGCGCACCGCCACCGGTCCCTTCGTCGGCCATGGTCCCCCCGCCGGTCCCCTCGCCGCCGGTCTCCGCGCGGCCCTTCCGCTGCCCTTCCGGGCCGCCCGGCGCGTTCCGGGCCTCGTCTTCTGGCGCTCCCACGGTGCAAAGTCTCGCTCACGGGGTCAGGCGCCCGCCGCGCGACTCACCTCTTGTCGGCCGGAACGTCCATGGCGGCGCACACGGCCCGCCAGACGTCCTTCGCCTCCCACCCGGCGTCGAGTGCCTCGCGGACAGTACGCCCGCCCAGCTCGGCCATCACGTGGTCCCGTGCGAAGGAGTCGGCGTAGGAACCACCGAAGTGGTCGGCCATCCGCTCCCAGAAGTCCGTCAACCGCATGCCTCCAGTATCCCGCCCACAGGGGGCCTCCCGTCCGGTCCCGTGACCGGGCAGCCGCTTGCGCCTACGGTCGGACGATGGTCCCCACCTCAGCGACGCCCCTCTCCCGGGCCGAACACTTCGTCTGGCTGACCGCGCGCGTGCTGGAGCAGCGGCGGTTCGAGCACCACTTCCTGGGCGGCGACGCCGACACCGTCGAGACGGCGCTCGACGCGTACCGCAATTCCGACGGCGGTTACGGGCACGCGCTGGAGCCCGATCTGCGCGGCCCAGTCAGCCAGCCGCTGCACACGGCCACGGCGCTGCGGGTGCTGGACGGGATCGGGCGCTGCGGAGGGCAGCGGGTGGAGCGCGTCTGCCGCTATCTGACCGGTGTCTCCACGCGTGAGGGCGCGCTGCCCGCGCTGCATCCCTCGCTGCGCGGCTATCCCGCAGCCCCCTGGATCCCCGTCGTGGACGATCCCCCCAGCGATCTGCTCGCCACGGGGCCCGTCGTCGGGACGCTGCACCGCAACGACGTGTGGCACGCCTGGCTGTTCCGGGCGACCGACTTCTGCTGGGCCACTGTCGAGGGGTTGGAGACGACGCACCCGTACGAGGTGCACGCGGCCGTCGCCTTCCTGGACGGCGTCCCCGACCGGCCGCGCGCGGAGGCGGCGGCCGAGCGGCTGGGGCGGCTCGTACGGGAGCAGCGGCTGGCGGTGACGGATCCGGAGCGCGAGGCGGAGTTCCCCGTCGCGGAGGGCTACGCGCCCGGCGAGTACCACTACGTCACCGACTTCGCTCGTGAGCCCGGCTCCCTGGCGCGGCGCTGGTTCACGGACGAGGAGATGGCGCGCGGTCTCGACGCCCTCGAGGCGCGCCAGTGCGAGGACGGCGGCTGGCCGGTGAACTGGCGGCTGTGGGCGCCGGGTACGGAGCTGGAGAGCCGTCCCCGGCTGACGATCGAGGCGCTGCTGACGCTGCGTGCCTACGGGCGCGCGATCTAGACGGACGGTCCGCATCCGGTTCCGGGGCCGGCCCCTGGGACCAGGTCCGGCTTCCGGTTCCGGGGCCGGGCCAAGGTCCGGGTCCAGGCAGCCCAGGCCCAGGTCCGAGGCCCGGTCCGCGGCAGGGGCCCTGCTACGGCGGCTCCTACGGCTGCTCCGGCGCGCCCGCCTCACCCCGCAGCAGCAGTGCGGCGAGGGCGAGGGCGGTGCCCCGGGGTGCGGAGAGGTCGAGGCCGGTCAGCTCGGTGATCCTGGCGAGCCGGTTGTCGACGGTGTTCGGGTGGACGCCCAGCAGCCTGGCCGTGTCGCGGCGCCGTTGGGACTGTTCCAGATGGACGCGGAGGGTCCCGGTCAGCTCCGGGCTGCCGCCGAGCGGGTCGAGCAGCGCGGCGATGGCGCCGCTGCTCGCGTCGCGGCGCGACAGATGGAACTCCAGCAGCACGTCCTCCAGCCGGTGCAGCCCAGGAGGCAGCCCGGCGGCGCGTGCCACCCGCACCACCTCGGCCGCCGTACGGGCGGCCTCCGGCACCTCGCCCGGCGTCCGCGCGGAGACGGCCGCGGCGCGCACCGGGCCGCCGCTCGCCCGGCGCAGCCGGTCCATGAGGCCGGGCGGCGGTTCGGGACTGCCCGGCACCACCGCCTTGCCGACGCCGCCGTCGTGCTCGCCGTCGAGGAGCGCGGCGACCTCCGTGCCGAAGGCGTGGTCGAGCACCGTCTGGACGCGGCGCAGCACGCGGCGGCGTGCCACGGGCGAGTCCTGTCCCGGCGACGCGGGGACGGCCAGGGCGAGCACCAGACAGGCGCCGCCAGGCTCCAGTCCGAGTTCGGCCAGTCGTCCACTGCGCCCGTCACGCCCGCTGTGAGTGTTGCCGACGTTTCCTTCCGTTTCCCGTGCGGCTCTCTCTTCCGCTTCCTCCTCCGGGTGGTTCGCCGCGCTGCCCGGCGTCCCCGTCCCCCGTGGGCGCGGTGGCGCGGCGCCCGTGCCCGCTCCCAGGGAGCCGTCGAGCAGGGCGCGGACCAGGGAGCGGCGGTGTTCGCGGCGCTCGGCGTCCAGGGCCGCGCGTTCGTCCATGTACGCCTGGGCGACGGCTCCGATGGTGCTCTCGTGCGTGCGGAGCAGGAGGTCGGCGAGTTCCGTGAGCGCGGCGTCCTCCCCGGGGCGGGCTGATTCGCGCAGTGCCTGCCAGAGCACGTGGACGCCCATGGAGTGCGAGCGCAGCAGCAGATGGAGCGGAACTCCCTCCTCCGCGCGCTGGGCGGCGCGTTCGCGGAAGAGGCCGTTGTCGCCGTGCCGGGCGTCCGGGTCGCGGACGCGGCGCATGAACAGGCGCATCCCGTATCGGGCCGTCGCGGCGATCTCCAGGTCCTTCATGTCGCCGGGGATGGCCGCGTACCCGGGAATCCGCTCGAAGGCGTCACGTGCCATGCGGCGGGCCAGTTCGTTGACGCGGGGCTCGCAGCGCAGTGCCAGTTCCCGTGCCGCGTCGGACAGTCCCGCGATGCCCCCGCCTGTGCCGCGCTCGTCCTCGCCCGCCGCACCGCTGCCCCCGGCGTTCCCGCGTTCGGCCATGGCACGCGCCTCCTTCTCGACGGACTCTGTCGTTCGTCCCCTGGTGCGGCTCTCCGACGCCGACAAGACTGCCGCCTTGTGATGCGTCACATTACGCACGGCTCCCTCGTGTGACGAGAGCGGATGTCGGTGCTCCGGGTGTCCGGCCGAGACTCGGGAAACACCTGGTGATCGCGGCACAGGCCCGGCACAGGTCCAGCACACGCCCATGGAACGCAGAAGGAGCCGCCCGGTATGACGCAGCACAAGGAGAACGACGACGGGTATCTCGACTACGCGGAGCGGGTCTGGCAGGGCGAGGAGACCCTGCTGCCGCACCTGACGGGGACGTACACGCGCCCCGAGCTGGTCCGGATCGGCGAACGCGCAGGATTCTTCCCCGCGTTCGCCAACGTGGCGGTCTTCGACTCGGGCGACGGCCTGGTGCTCGTCGACTCCGGAGACTTCCGTACGGCGAAGACACTGCACGCGGCCGTACGGGACTACTCGGACGCGCCCGTCCGCACCGTCGTCTACACGCACGGCCACGTCGACCACGTCTTCGGTGTCGCGCCCTTCGACCAGGAGGCCACGGAAGCGGGAGTTCCGCTGCCCGAGGTCATCGGGCACGAGGCGGTGTCCGAGCGCTTCGACCGCTACGTCAGCACGGCCGGTTACAACTCCTGGATCAACCGCCGCCAGTTCGGCGTGCCCTCGCTGAACTGGCCGACCAGCTACCGCTACCCCGACACCACCTACCGCGACCGGCTCACCGTGCGGCACGGCGACCTGACCTTCGAGCTGGTCCACGCGCGCGGCGAGACGGACGACGCCACGTACGTGTGGATACCCGAACTGCGCGTCCTGTGTACCGGGGACCTGTTCATCTGGAACAGCCCCAACGCCGGCAACCCGCAGAAGGTGCAGCGCTACCCCGAGGAGTGGGCACGGGCGCTGCGGGCGATGCGGGAGCTGGGCGCGGAGGTGCTGCTTCCTGGCCACGGCGTGCCGATCACCGGCGCCGACCGGGTCAGCCAGGCGCTCGGCGACAGCGCTGCGCTCCTGGAGACCCTGTGCGAGCAGACCCGCACCCTCATGAACGAGGGCAAGCGGCTCGACGAGATCGTGCACACGGTCAAGGTGCCGCGCGAGCTGCTGGAACGCCCGTACCTCCACCCGGCGTACGACGAGCCGGAGTTCGTGGTCCGCAACCTGTGGCGGCTGTGGGGCGGCTGGTACGACCAGAACCCCGCCCATCTCAAGCCCGCCCCCGAGCGCGACCTCGCCGCCGAGCTGGCGGCGGCGGCAGGCGGCGCGGGCAGGCTCGCCGAGCGCGCCACGGGGCTCCTGGAGCGCGGGGAACTGCGGCTGGCCGCGCACCTGGCGGAGACGGCGGCCCAGGCGGCCCCCGAGGACCGGGAGGTCGCACGGGTGCGGTCCGAGGTGTACGCGCGGCGTGCGGAGGCCGAGACGTCCACCATGGCGCGCGGCGTCTTCCACTGGGCGTCGGCAGAGGCAGCGGCGGTCGCCGAGGGCACGGACACCGCGACGGAGCTGACACGCAGCGCGGAGGGGGCGCGGCGCGCGGCGGGCGTCATCGGCGTCGGCGAGGTGTCCGGGTCCGCGGCGGACAAGGCGGGTACCGAAGGCGCCGGGGAGGGCGCCGGGGGCGGGGGCCGCTCCCCGGGACACGGCGCGTGACCCCGGGGCGTCGCGGGGCCGGGGGCACCCGGAACGGTCCGGGGCGCCCGTCCCGCAACCGGTGCCGGTACGGGTAGGGGCCCGTACCGGCACGGACACCGCTACGGGGGCGGCGACATCCTCGATCAGTGCGCGGGGCCCGGGCAGAGCGTGGGCGCAGGCCCATCCCTCGGGCGCTCCGGCCCCCCGCGCGGTGTGCGGCACCTCCGGGTTGATCATGATGACGCTGCCGACGCCCGCCCGGACCGCTCCTCCCGGCGGCCCGGCCTCCTCGACGCCGCGCGTGACCGCGCCGAAGACGTAGCCGTCGTGGGTGTGGCGGGGGAAAGTGTGCGCGACGTAGCGGGCGCGCAGCAGATCGAGTCCGGGCAGCCTCGTGTACCGCCAGTGCCGCGCCCACTCCCCGCCGCCCCGCGCGCCGGACGCGCCCGAGCCGGTACCGGTGCCCGTACCGGCTCCCGCGACCGGACCCACGTCCGCACTCGCATCCGCATCCGTGTGCGCGTCAGCGTCCGCGTCCCCCGTTCGGCCCTTCCGGCCGCCGTCCCCCGGCCCGGTCACGGGCCCGTTCTGCGCCGTGCGAGGGCGTTGTCAGTGGCGGGGTGCACGATGGGGGACATGGACGGGATCTCGGCACTCGACGCCTTCTCCCCCGCGACCAGGGCATGGTTCACGGGGGCCTTCAGCGCGCCCACCGCCGCGCAGGCGGGCGCGTGGAAGGCGCTCGCCGAGGAGTCGGACGCGCTCGTCGTCGCGCCCACTGGATCCGGCAAGACGCTGGCCGCCTTCCTCGCCTCCCTCGACCAGCTCGCGTCCACGCCTCCGCCCGCCGACCCGGTCAAGCGCTGCCGGGTCCTGTACGTCTCGCCCCTCAAGGCCCTCGCCGTGGACGTCGAGCGGAACCTGCGCAGCCCGATGACGGGCATCCGCCAGGAATCCGTGCGGCTCGGGCTGCCCGAGCCCGACATCCGGGTCGGGATCCGCTCCGGCGACACCCCGCCCGCCGAGCGCCGCTCTCTCGCCCGGCGCCCGCCGGACATCCTCATCACCACACCCGAGTCGCTGTTCCTGATGCTCACCTCCGCGACGCGGGACGCGCTCTCCGGCGTCGAGACGGTGATCCTGGACGAGGTGCACGCCGTCGCGGGCACGAAGCGCGGCGCCCATCTGGCGCTCTCCCTGGAGCGGCTGGACGAGCTGCTGGAGCGCCCGGCCCGGCGCATCGGCCTGTCCGCGACCGTGCGCCCGGTCGACGAGGTCGCGCGCTTCCTCTCCCCGCGCCGCAGCGCGACGATCGTGCAGCCGCCCTCGGGCAAGGAGTTCGAGCTGTCGGTGGTCGTCCCCGTCGAGGACATGGGGGAGCTGGGCGCCTCGCCCGCACAGGACGCCGGGAGCGACGGCCCCGGGGGCGGCGCGAAGCCGTCCATCTGGCCCTCC
This sequence comes from Streptomyces sp. NPDC054796, assembly GCF_053611545.1. Taxonomy (NCBI): domain Bacteria; kingdom Bacillati; phylum Actinomycetota; class Actinomycetes; order Kitasatosporales; family Streptomycetaceae; genus Streptomyces; species Streptomyces sp. NPDC054796. Next base: position 128,892 of record NZ_JBSHAO010000016.1, read on the forward strand.
GTCGAGGAGCGCATCGCCGATCTCGTCCAGGCACACCGCTCCACGATCGTGTTCGCCAACTCCCGCCGCCTCGCCGAGCGCCTGTGCAACCGGCTGAACGAGATCGCGTACGAACGGGAGACCGGCGAGCCCCTTCCCGAACACCACTCCCCCGCCGAGGTGATGGCCGAGGCGGGCGCGGCGAAGGGCGCACCGGCGCTCCTGGCCCGCGCGCACCACGGGTCGGTGTCCAAGGAGCAGCGCGCCCAGGTGGAGGAGGACCTGAAGGCGGGCCGCCTCCCCGCCGTGGTCGCCACCTCCAGCCTGGAGCTGGGGATCGACATGGGCGCGGTGGATCTGGTGATCCAGGTCGAGTCGCCGCCCTCGGTCGCCTCCGGGCTCCAGCGGGTCGGCCGCGCGGGGCACCAGGTGGGGGCGGTGTCGGCCGGTGTCGTCTTCCCCAAGTACCGGGGGGATCTCGTCCAGTCCGCCGTCGTCACCGAGCGGATGCGCGAGGGCGCCATCGAGGCGCTGCGCGTCCCCGCCAACCCGCTGGACGTGCTGGCGCAGCAGCTCGTCGCCATGACCGCCGTCGACACCTGGGACGTCGGGGAACTGCTCGCCGTCGTGCGCAGGGCCGCCCCCTTCGCCTCGCTCCCGGAGTCGGCGTACCACTCGGTGCTGGACATGCTCGCCGGGCGCTATCCGTCCGACGCGTTCGCCGAGCTGCGGCCCCGCGTCGTGTGGGACCGGGTCGCGCAGACGGTCAGTGCCCGCCCCGGGGCGCAGCGGCTCGCGGTCACCTCGGGCGGCACCATCCCGGACCGCGGCCTGTTCGGGGTGTTCCTGGCCGGAGCCGATCCGAAGAAGGGCGGCGGCCGGGTCGGGGAGCTGGACGAGGAGATGGTCTACGAGTCGCGGGTCGGCGATGTCTTCACCCTGGGCACCACCTCCTGGCGGATCGAGGACATCACCCGGGACCGCGTCCTGGTCTCGCCCGCCCCGGGGGTGCCGGGGCGGCTGCCGTTCTGGAAGGGGGACCAGCTCGGCCGCCCGCTGGAACTGGGCCGCGCGCTGGGCGCCTTCCTCCGCGAGATCGGCTCCCTCACCCCCGAGGAGGCACACGCCCGCCTCACCTCCGCCGGGCTGGACGAACTGGCCGTCTCCAACCTGCTCGCGTATCTCAAGGAGCAGCGCGAGGCGGCGGGCCATGTCCCGGACGACCGCACCATCGTCGTCGAACGCTTCCGTGACGAGCTGGGCGATTGGCGCGTCGTCGTCCACTCACCCTTCGGCGCCCAGGTGCACGCCCCCTGGGCGCTGGCGCTCGGCGCCCGCCTCACCGAGCGGTACGGCATGGACGCCCAGGTGATGCACGCCGACGACGGGCTGGTGCTGCGCCTGCCCGACGCCGATCTGCTGGGCCTCGATCTGCTGGACGAGGTCGCCGCCACCGGCCCCGGTGGCGCGAGCGGCAACGCGGGCGGAGGCGCGGGCTCCGGCGGGGGCGCCTACGACGCGGAGCAGGCGCCCGTCGGCGTCTCGGACGTCCTGTTCGACAAGGGCGAGGTCCAGCAGATCGTCACCGACCAGGTGGGCGGCTCGGCCCTGTTCGCCGCCCGTTTCCGCGAGTGCGCGGCCCGCGCGCTGCTCCTCCCCCGCCGCAACCCGGGCAAGCGCACCCCGCTGTGGCAGCAGCGCCAGCGCGCGTCGCAGCTCCTCCAGGTGGCGAGCGAGTTCGGCTCGTTCCCGATCGTTCTGGAGGCCGTGCGCGAGTGCCTCCAGGACGTCTTCGACGTGCCGGGTCTCGTCGAGCTGATGGGCGACATCGAGGCCCGCCGCGTCCGCATGGTCGAGGTCACCACACCCGAGCCCTCCCCCTTCGCGCGCTCCCTCCTCTTCGGCTATGTGGCGCAGTATCTGTACGAGGGGGACTCGCCCCTGGCCGAGCGCCGCGCCGCCGCGCTCTCCCTCGACTCCCGGCTGCTGGCCGAACTGCTGGGCCAGGCCGAGCTGCGCGAACTGCTGGACGCCGACGTCCTGTCCGAGCTGGAACGCGAACTCCAGTGGCGGACGGAGGACCGCCGCGTCAAGGACGCCGAAGGAGTCGCCGATCTGCTGCGGCTGCTGGGCCCCCTCACCGACGGCGAACTGGCCGAGCGCGGCGCCGAGCACGCCTGGCCCCGCGAACTGGAGTCGGCCCGGCGCGCCATCCGGGTGCGCGTCGCCGGGCACGAGCACTGGGCGGCCGTCGAGGACGCGGGACGCCTGCGGGACGCGCTGGGGGTGGCGCTGCCGGTCGGGGTGCCGGAGGCGTTCACCGAGCCCGTCGCCGACCCGCTGGGCGATCTGCTGTCACGGTACGCGCGTACGCACGGCCCGTTCGTCTCCGCCGACGCGGCGGCACGCTTCGGCCTGGGCACCGCCGTCGCCGACGGCGCCCTGCACCGGCTCGCCGCCGACGGCCGTCTCGTCCAGGGCGAGTTCCACCCCGCCGGCGCCGGGCAGGAGTGGTGCGATCCCGCGGTGCTGCGTCGGCTGCGGCGCCGTTCCCTCGCGGCGCTCCGCGAGGAGCTGGAACCGGTGCCGCCCGCCGCGCTGGCCGCGTTCCTCCCGCAGTGGCAGCACGTGGGCACCCGCAGTCTGCGCGGCATCGACGGGCTGCTGCGCACCGTCGAGCAGTTGCAGGGCGCGCCCGTGCCCGCCTCGGCACTGGAGAAGCTGGTGCTGCCCGGCCGCGTCCACGACTACACCCCGGCCATGCTCGACGAACTGACCGCCTCCGGAGAGGTCGTGTGGGTGGGCGGGGGCGCCCTCCCCGGCAAGGACGGATGGGTCTCCCTCCACCTCGCGGACACGGCACCGCTGCTCCTGCCGCCCCCGCTGCCCGTCGAACTGACGCCGCTGCACCAGTCGGCGCTGGATGTCCTCGCTCCCGGCTACGGCCTGTTCTTCCGCCAGATCGCCGACGAGGTCCGCGCCACCACCCACCCCGAGGCCACCGACCCGCAGCTCGCCGACGTGCTGTGGGACCTGGCCTGGTCGGGCCGCCTCACCAACGACACGCTGTCCCCCCTGCGCTCCCTCCTGGGCTCGGGGCGTACCGCGGGCGCCACAGCGCACCGCGCCAAGAGAACGGTGCCCCGCGGACGTTACGGCTCGCTGACCGCCGCCACGGCTCGCGCGGGCACCAACCGGCCGACGGCCTCGCGGGGCGGACCGCCGACGGTCGCCGGGCGCTGGTCCCTGCTCCCAGCGCTGGAGCAGGAGCCCACCCACCGCGCCCACGCCCTGGCCCGTACCCTGCTGGACCGGCACGGCGTGGTGACGCGCGGGGCCGTCGCCGCCGAGGGGGTGGAGGGCGGCTTCTCGGCCGCGTACCGGGTGCTGGCGGTCTTCGAGGAGAGCGGGCAGGCGCGCAGGGGCTATGTGGTGGAGGGGCTGGGAGCGGCCCAGTTCGCGATGGACGGCGCCGTCGACCGCCTCCGCGCGGTGAGCACGGCCCGCGAGCGCGAGCCGCAGCTCCGTGCGGCCGTCCTGGCCGCCGCCGATCCGGCCAACGCGTACGGCGCGGCCCTCCCCTGGCCGGAGCCGCCCTCCTCCGGAGGAGGCGGCGCACGCGCGGCGGGCGCGGCACACAAGCCGGGGCGCAAGGCGGGAGCCGTCGTCGTCCTCGTCGACGGCGAACTGGCCCTCTACATGGAGCGGGGCGGCAAGACCCTCCTCGCCTGGCCGGGCACCAGCGCGGAGGCGGCGGCGGACGCGTCGGCCGAGGCCGGGGTCGGCGGCGGGGTCGGCGCCGCGTTCGCCTTCGCCGGGGCGCCGGGTCCGGGGGCACCGGGCGGCCCGCCCGGGACCGGCACCACGACCGCCGTCGGCCGCGCGGCAGACGGCGCCGCCCCGGACGAGGCCACGCCACGCCTGCGCGCCGCCGCCGAGGCGCTGGCGCGCTCGGCGCGCGAGGGCGCCCTGGGCACGGTCACGGTCGAGCGGATCAACGGCTCCCCGGCCCTCACCTCACCCTTCGGCGGTCTCCTGGAGGCCGCGGGCTTCCTCGCGACCCCGCGCGGGCTGCGGCTGCGAGCGGGGTGAGCGGAGTGAGCGCCAAGTCGAGCACGGAGGTGCGCACCGGCACAGGCAACGGCACCGCCCCGGCGCCGACGACGCGCCCCGGCCCCGCGCTCCTGCGAGGATGACCGCATGCCCGAAGGAGACACCGTCTGGCACACCGCGCACCGGCTCCACGAGGCGCTCGCGGGCCGCGTCCTGACCCGCACCGACTTCCGCGTCCCCCGCCTCGCGACCGCCGACCTCACCGGGCGCGAGGTCCTGGAGGTGGCCCCGCGCGGCAAGCACCTGCTGACCCGCGTCACGGGCGGCCTGACGCTCCACTCCCACCTCGGCATGGACGGCTCCTGGCGGATCGCCCCCACCGGACGCGGCCCCCGCGGCGGACCGGCCCACCAGATCAGGGCCGTCCTCACCACCGAGGACAACACCGCCACCGGCTACCGCCTCCCTCTCCTCGAACTGCTGCGCACCGCCGAGGAGTCGCACGCCGTCGGCCATCTGGGCCCCGATCTGCTCGGACCCGACTGGGACGCGGAAGAGGCCGTGCGCCGCCTCCGCTCCGCACCGGAACGCCCCCTCGCCGAGGCCCTGCTCGACCAGCGCAACCTCGCCGGGATCGGCAATGTCTACGCCGCCGAGCTGTGCTTCCTCGCCCGCGTCTCGCCCTGGACACCCGTCGGCAGCCTCTCCGGCACGCTGCTGCCCCGCCTCCTCGCCGCAGCGCACACCCTGCTGGAGGCCAACAAGGACACCTACGACCGGCGCACCACCAAGACCGGGCTGCGTACACCCAGGGGCGGTGCGCGCGGGGGCCCGTACGACCGGGACCGCGCGCTGTGGGTCTACGGGCGCGAGCACCGCCCCTGCCATCGGTGCGGCACCACGATCCGCACCGGTACGTACGGCCCGCCCGACCGGCCCCGCACCGTCTGGTACTGCCCCCACTGCCAGCCGGGCCCCCTCCCCGGCCTCGGCCCCGCCCCCGCACCCGGCCACAGCACCGGAACCGGCACCGACGCCGGGACCCGCGCCCCCACCGAACCCGACTGAGCCCGATGAACCCGCCCCGCTCCCGCCCCGCACGGGCGGACCCCGCACGACAATTGACGCCCCGTCAGATCGCTGCGTACCGTCGTACGCCATGAGCCTCCCGGCGTACGACCTCACAGGCCGCACCGCGCTCGTCACCGGAGCGGCGAGCGGCATCGGCCGCGCCACAGCACTGCTGCTCGCCGAAGCGGGCGCCACGGTCCACTGCGCCGACCGCGACGAGAAGGGCGCCCACGCCACGGCCGCCGCCGTCACGGCCGGGGGCGGCGCCGCGCACGCGCACACCGTCGACGTCACCGACCGCGCCGCCGTCGACGCGGCGGTCGCCACGGCCGTACGTACCGGTGGCCGCCTCGACATCGCCGCCGCCGTCGCGGGCGTGATGCACAGCAGCCCCGTGCTGGAGACGGACGAGGCGGACCTCGACCGGGTGCTCGACATCAACTTCAAGGGCGTGCTCCGCACCTGCCAGGCGGCGGCCCGCAGCATGATCGAGACCGGTACGCGCGGCAGCATCGTCACGATGGCCTCCGGCGCCGTGGACACCGGCGGCCCCGGGCTGCTCTGCTACGGCGCGGCGAAGGCCGCCGTCGTCCAGTTGACCAAAACCCTGGCCACCGAGGTCGGCCGCCACGGCATCCGCGTCAACGCCGTCGCCCCCGGCTGGATCCGCACCCCCATGACCGAGCGCAACGACGACGCGGCGCAGCGCAGGACCGAGGAGGTCATGACGCGGATGTCGCCCCTGGGGCGGGTCGGCGAACCCGAGGACGTGGCCCACACCGTGCTCCACCTCGCCTCGGACGCCGCCGCCTTCACGACCGGCCAGATCCTCCGCCCGAACGGCGGCGTGGCGATGCCCTGGTAGACCGGACACGTCCAGTGGCCCTGACACCTCTGGCCGACCTGACCGGCCTGACGGCGCCGACGGCCCTGGCAACCCCGGCGGCCCTGGCGGTCACGGCGCCGAGCCCTTCGCCCGGCCCCGCGTCGGCCCCCGCCCGGGACCCGGCATCCCTGCGGCCTCCCCGCGCCTCGCCCCCGTACGGCCCCGCGCCCGGCCTCATGGCGGACCCCGGTCCAGGTCCAGCATCCGGCGCAGCACCCGACCCCGCAGCAGTCCCAGCCTCCGTCGCGAACCCCGTCCCCACACCCTCGCCCCCGCCCACATCCGCACCCCGCACCGGGCCGCGCGGGACGCCCGCCCCCGTACGGCTCCCCGGCGCACGCGTCACGCTCACCGGCAGCAGGCTCAGCCCCCATCCCCCCGCCGTCACGGATGCCTCCAGCGGGCCGCCCTCCCCCACCGCCAGCCGCCATATGGCGCACAGCCAGCCCACGGCGAAGACTGCACTCAGAACGCAGCGGGCCACCAGCAGCGGGCCCACGTTCATCTCGGCCATGTCCGTCACCTCCCGCCTCGCGGGCCGGGCGCTCCCCCGCCCCACCGTCCATCGTCCCGCACCCCACGCACACGCGCGACCACACAGCGGAAGCGCACAGGAGACCCGTCAAGAGCAAGCGGACAGCAAAAAGCCCCGCTGGAACCTTCCAGCAGGGCCCCTCACCTCATACGTTTCGCACGCCTGTGAAGAAGCGGCCGGTCACGGGGACCGTGGTCACGCCCGGCGGGGCGGATCACAGATCTCAGGCCGCGACCACGTCCACGGCTTCCGCCGGTGCCTTGATCGTGACACGCTCCTCCGGCACACCTGTGACGGAGGTCACCGTCACCGGATTGAGCACCGGTCGCATCGGCGGCACCGAGTCGCTCGCGGCAGACTCGGCCAGCTCCGCGAGCGCCAGCTCGTCGCTGACCTCCCGCATGAGCTCGGACATCCGTACGTCGAGTGCGTCGCAGATCGAGGACAGCAACTCGGACGAGGCTTCCTTCTGACCGCGCTCGACCTCGGAGAGGTAGCCGAGCGACACACGGGCGGACGAAGAGACTTCGCGCAGGGTACGGCCCTGGCGCTGGCGCTGCCGACGCAGCACGTCACCCAGCAGGCGACGGAGCAGAATCATCGGTGCTCCTCCCTCTCAACGCGCGGCGTCTTCCACAGCCTGATTCCGACTGGCCCGTTGGGCCAGGATCCTTCCCTGGATCCTTCACGCTCCACCGTACCGCCTCGGGCTGTGCCCGTGCGGGGAGCGATGTCGTGTTCACTCAGGGCTGCAAACATCCATTCCCCCCTGGTTGTTCCGTATCCTGTGCCCGCGCATTCTCCGTGAGTTCCCCGAAGAGCAGCGCGAGCACCTTGTCGACGGATTCCGCGCGGATGGCCGAACGGTCCCCCGCCAGCGCCAGACGCACGGCACGCGCGCCTCCGCCGGGCCCCGCGACGGCCACGAAAACAGTTCCTACCGGCTGGCCGTCCTGCGGCTCGGGGCCCGCCACGCCGGTTGTGGAGACGCCCCAGTCGGCGCCCAGCGTCTTGCGCACGCCCCCCGCCATCTGCCTGGCCACCTCGGCGTCGACCGCGCCCCGCTCCGTCAGCAGGGCCGCGTCCACACCGAGGACGTCGCGTTTGAGCGGGGTGGCATACGCCGTGACGGAGCCGCGGAAGACCCGCGAGGCGCCCGGCACCGCCGTGATCCGCGCGGCCACCAGGCCACCGGTGAGCGACTCCGCGACGGCCAGTGTCTCCCCGCGCCGCGCCAGCTCCTCCAGCAGCCGCGCGGCCACGGACTCCGCGCCGGATTCCGCACCGGCCCCGGTCTCCGCGCCGCGCACGTCCTCAGCCCCGGTCACGGCTGCTCCGCTCCCGGCGCCCGCTCGCCCCCGGACCCGGACCCGATCCCCGACCCGGCGTCGGCCCCCGTACCCGTACCGGCACCCGCGCCCTCACCCGTACCGGCACCCGCACCCGCGCCCTCGTCCGCCATCCGCGCGGCGACCCGCTCCCGCGCGCGCCCCACGCGCCGCAGCACGAGCGCCTGGCGTACGTAGTCGAGCCCGGTCACGACGGTCAGCAGCACGGCCAGGGCCATGACCCACCAGCGCAGCGTCGCCAGGGGCCCGGTCAGCGCCAACACGTACATGCCCACCGCGACCCCCTGCGCCAGGGTCTTCAGCTTGCCGCCCCTGCTGGCGGGGATCACGCCGTGCCGGATCACCCAGAACCGCATCAGCGTGATGCCCAGCTCGCGGAAGAGGATGACACCGGTCACCCACCACGGCAGATCGGACAGCGCCGAGAGGCAGACCAGCGCCGCGCCCATGATCGCCTTGTCGGCTATGGGGTCGGCGATCTTCCCGAAGTCGGTGACGAGGTTGTAGCGGCGCGCCAGCTCACCGTCGAAGAGATCGGTGATCATGGCGACGGTGAACGCGGCCCACGCGAACGAGCGCCACACCGGGTCGTGCCCGCCGCCGTAGAGCATCAGCGCCACGAAGCCGGGCACCAGCAGCAGCCGCACCATCGTGAGGATGTTGGCGATGTTCCAGAGACTGACCTGCCGCACTGCCACGGCAGCCTTCGGCTTGGCCATCGCACCGCCTCCGGCCGCGGAGGCAGGCACCCCGCTCATCTGCCCGCCTCCTCGTTGAACCCTTCGGCCCCCTCGCCGAGCGGCTCGGCGATCAAGTCCACCCCCTCGGTCGCGACCACCTTCGCTTCGACCATACGTCCGACCACCAGTCCCTGTCCCCGTGAGGCCGCACCCGCACCAACACCAGCACCTTCGCCCTCGGAGGCGGCCAGCAGGATCTGCCCGTCGGTCTCCGGGGCCTGGTGCGCACCGCGGCCAACGGGCCCGTCGTCGCCGTCGACCGACTCGACCAGCACCCGGACCGTCTCGCCCAGCCGCTCCTCGGCGCGCTGCGCGGTCAGCTCCTCGGCCAGCCGGGACACGCGCTCCAGGCGCTCGGCGACGACCTCCGGGTCGTTCTTCTCGCCGTAGCCGGCGGCCTCGGTGCCCTCCTCGTCGGAATAGCCGAACACGCCGATGGCGTCCAGCCCGGCGGAGCCGAGGAAGCGCTCCAGCTCGGCCACGTCCGCCTCGGTCTCGCCGGGGAAGCCCACGATGAAGTTGGACCTGACGCCCGCCTGCGGGGCCTTGCCCCGGATCGTGGTGAGCAGTTCGAGGAAGCGCTCGGTGTCGCCGAAGCGCCGCATCGCGCGCAGCACCCCGGGCGCCGAGTGCTGGAAGGAGAGGTCGAAGTAGGGCGCGACCTTGTCCGTGCCCGTGAGCACGTCGATCAGTCCGGGACGCATCTCGGCGGGCTGGAGGTAGCTGACCCGGACGCGCTCGATGCCGTCGACGGCGGCCAGCTCGGGCAGCAGCGTCTCCAGCAGCCGGATGTCGCCGAGGTCCTTGCCGTAGGAGGTGTTGTTCTCGGAGACGAGCATGACCTCCTTGACGCCCTGCTCGGCCAGCCAGCGCGTCTCCCCCAGCACGTCCGAAGGGCGGCGCGAGATGAAGGAGCCGCGGAAGGAGGGGATGGCGCAGAACGAGCAGCGGCGGTCGCAGCCCGAGGCGAGCTTCACGGAGGCCACCGGGCTGGTTCCGAGCCGCCGCCGCAGGGGCGCCCTGGGCCCGGAGGCGGGGGCCAGCCCGTCCGGCAGGTCGGCGGGCGGCACATCCGGGACCTCGGGAACCTCGGGCACCTCGGCGAGGGTCTGCGCGTGGCCCGGCAGCGCGACGGCTCCGGCCGACTGCCGCTCGGCCGGGCTGACCGGCAGCAGCTTGCGCCGGTCCCGGGGCACGTGGGGTGTGTGGACGCCGCCGCTCAGGATGGTCTGGAGACGGTCGGAGATGTCCGAGTAGTCGTCGAAGCCGAGCACGCCGTCGGCCTCGGGCAGGGCTGTGGCCAGCTCCTTGCCGTAACGCTCGGCCATGCAGCCCACGGCGACCACGGCCTGGGTTCTTCCGTGATCCTTGAGATCGTTGGCTTCGAGCAGGGCGTCGACGGAGTCCTTCTTGGCGGCCTCGACGAAGCCACAGGTGTTGACGACGGCGACATCGGCGTCGGCGGCCTCCTCCACGAGGTCCCAGCCATCCGCCGCCAGGCGGCCTGCGAGCTCCTCCGAGTCGACCTCGTTACGGGCGCAGCCGAGAGTGACAAGTGCGACGGTACGGCGTTCGGGCATGGACTCAGCGTACTTTGTCCCGGCAGGGCGCCCTGTCGCCAGGGCTGCCGCCCGAACCGCCGTGGCTGCCGCCCGCGCTGTCGCCGGGGGCTCAGCCCGCTTCCGGATCGCCCCGCGTGTAGCTGACGCGCTGGACCTGGCCGACCTCGCCGACGTCCTTGACCTCCTTGCCGTTGACCCACAGCTTGACCCCGCCCGCGTTGCCGAGCACCAGGTCGAGCCGCTTGTCGTCGGTCAGGGTCTTGGACTCGCCCTGCTTCAGGACGCCCTCGTGGATCAGGCGCCCGTTGTGGTCCTTGGCGGAGACCCAGCTGCTCTTCTCGGCGGTCATGCGCACCGTCACCTTGTCGGCCGGGGCCGCGGCGATGGCGCTGTCGGAGGGCTTGGGGTCGGGGTCGGGCGGCGGGGTGGTGCTCCCGTCCGACTCCTTCCCGTTCTCTGCGGGCTTCTCGCTGGGGGTGTCCTCGGCGACGGGCTTGCCCGAATCGCCGCCCTCGTCGCCGCCGCTGAACGCCGTGAAGCCGACGAAGCCGACCACCGCGACGATGGCGGCCACCATGGCGGCCGTCCAGTTCGGGCGGCGCGGCTCGGGCCTGATGCGTTCCGCTTCGAAGAGCGTCGCAGGGGCCGTGGGTTTGGGGCGCCCGCCGTGCTCGGAGTCGAACTGCTCCACGAGTGCGTCGCCGTCGAGTCCGACGGCGCGAGCGAGGGTGCGGATGTGCCCGCGGGCGTAGACATCGCCGCCGCACCGGGAGAAGTCGTCCTCCTCGATCGCCTGCACTATGGGCACGCGCACGCGGGTGGACGTACTGACCTCGTCCACGGTCAGCCGTGCGTCGATTCGGGCCTGTTGGAGGGCTCGACCGACCGATGGCCGGTCCTCTTCCGGGGAGTTGCCGATGGACACGGGGGCGCCTTTCGAGCGTGTAGCCACCTGCTGGAGGTTCAGTCTAGGGCCGTTGCAAAAGGGTGGGGCAAGCGGGCGGACCGAGTTTGTCCGCCATCAGGATTGCCATACCGCCTGACGGTGTCACTTCCGGCCGCTTCTTTCCTCAACTTGACGTATCGACTGAGGAAACGGTTGCCTCGCTGACCCTTACGGGTGAGTCTCCCCCCGGATCACCGCGAGCACGCCCTCCAATTCATCGGGCTTGACCAGCACGTCCCGCGCCTTGGAGCCCTCGCTGGGCCCGACCACGCCACGTGACTCCATCAGGTCCATGAGCCGTCCCGCCTTGGCGAAACCCACCCGCAGCTTGCGCTGGAGCATCGAGGTCGAACCGAACTGGGTGGAGACCACCAGCTCCGCCGCCTGGCACAGCAGGTCCAGATCGTCGCCGATCTCCTCGTCGATCTCCTTCTTCTGCCCCTGCCCGACGGTGACGTCCTCGCGGAAGACGGGCGTCATCTGCGCCTTGCAGTGCTCGACGACCCCGCTGACCTCGTCCTCCGTGACGTAGGCGCCCTGCATACGGGTGGGCTTGCTCGCGCCCATCGGGAGGTAGAGCCCGTCGCCCTTGCCGATGAGCTTCTCGGCGCCCGGCTGGTCGAGGATGACGCGGCTGTCGGCCAGCGAGGAGGTGGAGAAGGCCAGGCGGGAGGGGACGTTCGCCTTGATCAGGCCGGTGACGACGTCCACCGAGGGGCGCTGGGTGGCCAGCACCAGGTGGATGCCCGCGGCGCGGGCCAGCTGGGTGATGCGGACGATCGCGTCCTCCACGTCCCGCGGCGCCACCATCATCAGGTCGGCCAGCTCGTCCACGATGACCAGCAGATACGGGTACGGGGACAGCTCGCGTTCGCTGCCCTCGGGCGCCTTGGCCTTGCCGCTGCGCACGGCGGCGTTGAAGTCGTCGATGTGGCGGTAGCCGAACGCGGCCAGGTCGTCGTAGCGCAGGTCCATCTCTCGCACGACCCACTGGAGGGCCTCGGCGGCCTTCTTGGGGTTGGTGATGATGGGCGTGATCAGGTGCGGGATGCCCTCGTAAGCGGTCAGCTCCACGCGCTTGGGGTCCACCAGCACCATCCGCACGTCCTCCGGGGTGGCGCGGGCCATGACGGAGGTGATGAGGCAGTTGATGCACGACGACTTGCCGGAGCCGGTGGCGCCCGCGACCAGGATGTGCGGCATCTTCGCGAGATTGGCCGAGACGTACCCCCCTTCGACGTCCTTGCCGAGCCCGACGAGCAGCGGGTGATCGTCACCCGCCGACTCGGCCGACCGCAGGATGTCCCCCAGGTTGACCATCTCGCGGTCGCTGTTGGGGATCTCGATGCCGACTGCGGACTTGCCGGGGATCGGGTTGATGATCCGCACATCGGGGCTGGCCACGGCGTACGCGATGTTCTTGGCGAGCGCGGTGATCTTCTCGACCTTGACGCCGGGGCCCAGCTCGATCTCGTAGCGCGTGACGGTCGGGCCCCGGGTGAAGCCCGTGACGGCCGCGTCCACCTTGAACTCGGTGAAGACGGTGGACAGCGACGCGACGACCTCGTCGTTGGCGGCGCTGCGCGTGCGTCCGGGGCCGCCGCGCTCCAGCAGGTCGAGGGAGGGCAGCGCGTACGTGATGTCGCCGCGCAACTGGAGCTGCTCGGCGCGCGGGGGCAGGCTCTCGGGGTCCGGCGGCGCGGCGGCCTTCGTCAGATCGGGTACGGGCGTGCGCTCGGTCGGCTCCTCCTCACCGCGCGCCCCGGGCACCCTGCCCCCGCCGCTGGAGGCTCCGCTTCCGGTAGCGTCCGGCTCCCCGTCCCGCGCGGCTCTCCTGCGCTCGGCCGACACCCCGCTGGTGAGGTCGGCGACGAGCGGGGAGGGCTGCACGCCGTGCAGCACGGCGCCGTCCAGGGCCGCCGCGGCGGCGGTGGCGACGTCCACGGCGTCCGAGGAGCCGGAGGCGGGCAGCGGGTCCTGGCCCGGCGCACCGGACGCGCGCCTGCTCCTGCCGCCCTTGCGGGCCGCGCGACGGCTGTCCAGCGCCTCCTTCTCCGCGAGCGCGGGGTCGAGGTGGTCCTTGCGCATGCTGTGCCGCTGTCCGCCACGGGAGCCGGTTTCGGCGCCGTCCTCGGCGTCGTCGTACGCGGCGGCCGTCTCGTCAGGGCCCGGCGTCACCACGCCGAGCCGCACGCCCAGGGCACGCAGCCGCCGCGGAATGGCGTTGACGGGCGTGGCGGTGACGACCAGCAGCCCGAAGACGGTGACGAGGACGAGCAGGGGCACCGCGAGCACGTCGCCGACCGTGAAGACCAGCGGCCGGGAGGCGGCCCAGCCGATCAGGCCGCCCGCGTCCTGTATGGCGCCGATTCCCTCGCCCCTGCCGGGCGCGCCGCAGCCCAGGTGGACGAGCCCGAGAACGCCGATGACGAGCGCAGAGAGCCCGATGACGATACGTCCGTTGGCCTCCGGCTTCTCCGGGTGCCGGATCAGCCGTACGGAGATCACGCCGAGCAGTATGGGCACGACGAGGTCGAGCCGTCCGAAGGCGCCGGTGATGAGCATCTCGACGAGGTCGCCGACCGGTCCCTGGAGGTTGGACCAGGTGCCGGCGGCGATGATCAGGCCGAGGCCGAGAAGGAGCAGCGCCAGCCCGTCCTTGCGGTGCGCCGGGTCGAGGCCCTTGGTGCTGCGTCCTATCCCGCGGAACAGGGCGCCGACGCCGTGCGCGGTGCCGAGCCAGACGCCGCGCACCAGGCGCAGCACGCCCGAGGTGGGCGAGGGCGCCGGCTTAGCGGGCGCCTTGGCTCCCGGCTTCTTGGCCGGTGCTTTCTTGGCGGTGGCCTTCTTCGCCGGGGCCTTTTTCGCGGCAGCCTTCTTCGCGGGTGCTTTCTTGGCTGCCTTTCCGGTTCCGGACGTACGTGAGGCCATGGTGGTGAGGTTACCGCCGACGGACGGCTGAGGCACGGATGCCTGGAGGCACAGCAGTGCGAAGGGGGCCGGTGGGCGCCTCTGGTGACGTGGCGTCAACGCGCGTGGACGCCACCGTGGGCCGCGAGGGCCGGACGCCGCGGTGAACCGAGGGCTCCGTGGGCCGGGCCCCTCGCCGCGCCCCCCTCGCGGGAGACACGCCGAGGGGCCCGGCACCGGCCGGGCGGGAGGCGGCCTCGCCGGCCGCCCGGAGGGGATCAGTTCTGCGAGGGGACCTGGGCCGAGCTGCCGCCGCCGCCCGCGCCCGGCTCCAGGGCGTCAAGTGCCCTGCGGAGCCCGGTGAGTTTGCGCTCCAGATGGGCGGCCGTGGCGACCGCGGCGGAATCGGCGGAATCGCCGAGTTGTTTGGAGAGCGCCTCGGCCTGCTCCTCCACCGCGGCGAGCCGCGCCGAGAGTTCGGCGAGCAGCCCGGGCGGCTCGCCCTCGTCCCCGGAGGGCGCCTCCGGCTGGTGGCCGCCGCCCTCGAGCTGGAGCCGCAGCAGGGATGCCTGCTCCCGGAGCTGGACGTTCTTCATGTACAGCTCCACGAAGACCGAGACCTTGGCGCGCAGCACCCAGGGGTCGAAGGGCTTCGAGATGTAGTCCACCGCGCCTGCCGCGTAGCCGCGGAAGGTGTGGTGCGGGCCATGGTTGATGGCCGTGAGAAAGATGATGGGGATGTCCCGTGTGCGCTCGCGGCGCTTGATGTGGGCGGCGGTCTCGAAACCGTCCATGCCCGGCATCTGGACATCCAGCAGAATGACCGCGAAATCATCCGTCAGCAGCGCCTTGAGCGCTTCCTCCCCTGACGATGCCCGCACCAGCGTCTGATCGAGCGCGGAGAGAATGGCCTCCAGCGCGAGCAGATTCTCCGGCCGGTCATCGACCAGGAGGATCTTGGCCTTCTGCACCATGGCCCGTCCTCCTCGCCCCGGCAGCCCATCGGACGCCGCCCCTGGGAGCGGCTCCTTCACACCGCCGCCCGTCCTTGTGCCGGTCATGGTAGCCGCACCCCGCGGCCCACCACACCCTGTCACCGTGATGTCACTGTGCACGTAGCAGAAACGTCCCGGGGGACCAAAAGGTTCCCCGTTTACCGCGTTTCCACACGTCTTTGACCACCCTCCGTCAACATCTGGCCGTCAACTGCACGGTGTCACATCAACCTGTGCGCATCCACTGCTTCATGACAGACAGCAGATGATCCGTGTCCACCGGCTTGGTGACATAGTCCGAGGCGCCCGCTTCGATGCTCTTCTCCCGGTCCCCCTTCATCGCCTTCGCGGTGAGGGCGATGATGGGCAGTCCGGCGAACTGAGGCATCTTACGGATCGCCGCCGTCGTAGCGTAGCCGTCCATCTCCGGCATCATGATGTCCATCAGCACCACGGCCACGTCGTCGTGCTGCTCCAGCACCTCGATGCCCTCGCGCCCGTTCTCCGCGTAGAGCACCTGGAGCCCGTGCTGTTCCAGCACGCTGGTCAGCGCGAAGACGTTGCGGATGTCGTCGTCGACGATGAGGACCTTCTCACCCCCGAAGTCGCCGCCGGGCCCCGGGGCCACCAGGTCCTGGCCGCTGTGCATCCACTCCTCGTCCTGCCGGTGCCCCTGGCGGTCGGCGCCCGCCTCGGCGGAGCCGCCGTCGTGCCCGTTCTGGAGCATCTGCGTGCGCGGCTGCGCCTCCGGCGGCAGCACCCGCTCCAGGGCCTCCGCTGAGCGCTGACGGCGCCTGCGGGCCAGCGAGGCCGCCGCGCGCTCGGCCTCCGAGGCCGCGGCGTCCTGCGGGTCCTCCTCCGGCCCCTCCTGGTACGCGCCGCCCCCTGCGGGGCCCTCAGCGGCTCCTGACGTCCCGCCAGGCTCCTCCGCCGCCGCCTCGGCGCCCGTGCCCGTGGCCCCCGGCGGCAGCGCCCTGACCGGCTCCGCCGCGGCGGCGCTCGACTCGGCCGCTGCCGAGATGGCCAGGGTGCCCGAGCCGAGCTGCGGGTAGCCCTGCGGCGGCAGCTCCGTCGGGTGCAGCGGCAGGTACAGCGTGAACGTGGAGCCGCGGCCCGGCTCGCTGGCCGCGTAGATCTCGCCGCCCAGCAGCCGCGCGATCTCCCGGCTGATGGACAGGCCAAGGCCCGTGCCGCCGTACTTGCGGCTCGTGGTGCCGTCCGCCTGCTTGAACGCCTCGAAGATGACGCGCATCTTGCTCGCCGCGATGCCGATCCCGGTGTCGGTGACCGAGAAGGCCACCAGATCGGAGTCGGCGTCCCGGAGGGAGCCGTGCTCCAGCATCTGCTCCCTGATCGAGTCCGGCACGTCCTCCCGCGCCGAGCGGATGACGAGTTCGACGGCGCCCCCGTCGGTGAACTTCACCGCGTTCGACAGGAGGTTGCGCAGCACCTGGAGCAGCCGCTGCTCGTCCGTGTGCAGCGTTGCGGGCAGTTCCGGCGAGACCCGTACGGAGAAGTCGAGCCCCTTCTCCGCCGTCAGCGGCCGGAAAGTGGCCTCTACGTAGTCGACGAGCTGGACCAGCGCGATACGCGTCGGGCTGACGTCCATCTTGCCCGCCTCCACCTTGGACAGGTCGAGGATGTCGTTGATGAGCTGGAGCAGGTCGGAACCGGCCCCGTGGATCGTTTCGGCGAACTCCACCTGCTTCGGGGAGAGGTTGCCCTCCGCGTTGTCCGCGAGCAGCTTGGCGAGGATGAGCAGCGAGTTGAGCGGGGTGC
Source organism: Streptomyces sp. NPDC054796 (assembly GCF_053611545.1). Classification (NCBI taxonomy): domain Bacteria; kingdom Bacillati; phylum Actinomycetota; class Actinomycetes; order Kitasatosporales; family Streptomycetaceae; genus Streptomyces; species Streptomyces sp. NPDC054796. Next base: position 145,697 of record NZ_JBSHAO010000016.1, read on the forward strand.
GCAGCTCGTGCGACATGTTCGCCAGGAACTCGGACTTGTAGCGCATGGAGACCGAGAGCTGCTCGGCGCGCTCCTCCAGTACCTGGCGCGCCTCCTCGATCTCGCGGTTCTTGATCTCGATGTCGCTGTTGGTCTGCGCGAGCTGCTCGGCCTTCTCCTCGAGCTGCGCGTTGGACTCCTGGAGCGCCTTCTGCCGGTTCTCCAGCTCGGCCGAGCGCTCCTTGAGCTGTTCGGTCAGCTCCTGCGACTGGCTCAGCAGCAGCTCGGTCTTGGTGTTGACGCTGATCGTGTTGACGCTGGTCGCGATCATCTCCGCGATCTGGCTAAGGAAGTCCTTCTGGATCTGCGTGAAGGGCTGGAACGCGGCCAGCTCGATCACCCCGAGGACCGTGCCCTCGAAGACGACCGGCAGCACGATGACATGCGCCGGGGGCGCCTCCCCGAGCCCCGAGGAGATCTTGAGGTAGCCGGGCGGCGCGTTCTCCACCAGGATCGTGCGCTTCTCCTCGGCCGCCGTGCCCACAAGGGACTCGCCGGGCGCGAAGGTCGTCGGCATGACGCCCATGGAGTAGCCGTAGCTGCCGAGCATGCGCAGCTCGTACGAGCCGTCCTCGCCCTCTCCCGCGCCGATGTCCTCGCCCTCGCCGCCGCTCGGTACGGCGAGGAAGAAGGCGCCGTGCTGCGCCGAGACGACCGGCGTCAGCTCGCTCATGATGAGGCCGCCGACGTCCGTGAGGTCGCGGCGGCCCTGCATCAGGCCCGAGATGCGGGCGAGGTTGCCCTTGAGCCAGTCCTGTTCCTGGTTGGCGAGGGTGGTCTCGCGCAGGTTGGTGATCATCGTGTTGATGTAGCCCTGGAGCTGGAGGATCTCGCCCGCGGCCTCCACGTCGATCCGCACGTTGTGGTCGCCGCGGGTCACCGCCGTGGCCACCTCGGCGATCGCGCGCACCTGACGGGTCAGGTTGCCCGCCATCTCGTTCACGGACTCGGTGAGGTCCTTCCAGACGCCCGCGACGCCCGTGACGCGCGCCTGGCCGCCCAACTGGCCCTCGGTACCCACCTCGCGGGCCACGCGGGTCACCTGCTCGGCGAAGGAGGAGAGCTGGTCGACCATCGTGTTGATGGTCGTCTTCAGCTCCAGGATCTCGCCGCTGGCCTCGATGTCGATCTTCTTGGTGAGGTCACCGCGGGCGATGGCCGTCGTCACCATCGCGATGTTGCGCACCTGCCCTGTGAGGTTGGACGCCATCGAGTTCACCGACTCGGTGAGGTCCTTCCACGTCCCGGCGACCCCGGCCACCCGCGCCTGGCCGCCCAGCACGCCGTCCGTGCCCACCTCGCGGGCCACGCGCGTCACCTGCTCGGCGAAGGACGAGAGCGTCGTCACCATCGTGTTGACGGTGTCGGCGAGCTGCGCGACCTCGCCGCTGGCCTCGACGGTGACCTTCTTCGACAGGTCGCCGCCCGCGACCGCGGTGGTCACCTGGGCGATCTGACGCACCTGCGTGGTCAGGTTGTTGGCCATCAGGTTGACGTTGTCGGTCAGGTCCTTCCAGATGCCGGAGACGTTCCGCACCCGCGCCTGGCCGCCCAACTGACCCTCGGTACCCACCTCGCGGGCCACCCGCGTCACCTGCTCGGCGAACGACGACAGCGTCTCCACCATCGTGTTCACGGTCGTCACCAGCGCGAGGACCTCGCCCTTCGCGTCCACGGTGATCTTCTTCGACAGGTCGCCCTGCGCGACGGCCGTGGTCACCTCGGCGATGTTGCGCACCTGGGAGGTCAGGTTGTTCGCCATGAAGTTCACGGACTGCGTGAGGTCCTTCCAGGTGCCCGAGACACCCTTGACCTCCGCCTGGCCGCCGAGGATGCCCTCCGTACCCACCTCGCGGGCGACGCGGGTGACCTGTTCGGCGAAGGACGAGAGCTGGTCGACCATCGTGTTGAGCGTGGTCTTCAGCTCCAGGATCTCGCCGCGCGCGTCCACGTCGATCTTCTGGCTCAGGTCACCCCGCGCCACCGCTGTGGCGACCTGGGAGATGTTGCGGACCTGCGCGGTGAGGTTTCCCGCCATGCCGTTCACAGAGTCCGTCAGATCGCGCCACACGCCCGCGACCCCGGGGACCTGCGCCTGGCCGCCCAGACGGCCCTCCGTGCCCACCTCGCGGGCGACGCGCGTCACCTGCTCGGCGAACGCGGAGAGCTGGTCGACCATCGTGTTGATGGTGTTCTTCAGCTCCAGGATCTCGCCCCGCGCGTCGACCTCGATCTTCTGCGACAGATCGCCCCGCGCCACCGCCGTGGTCACCTGCGCGATCTGACGCACCTGCGACGTCAGGTTTCCCGCCATGAAGTTGACGGAGTCGGTCAGGTCCTTCCACGTCCCCGACACCCCGTCCACGCGGGCCTGACCGCCTAGGCGGCCCTCCGTGCCCACGTCCCTGGCCATCCGGGTGACCTGCTCCGCGAAGGAGGAGAGCTGGTCCACCATCGTGTTCACGGTGTTCTTGAGCTGGAGCATCTCGCCGGAGACATCCACGGTGACCTTCTGCGACAGGTCGCCATTGGCCACAGCCGTCGTCACCTGCGCGATGTTGCGCACCTGGCCCGTGAGGTTCCGGAAGGCCGTGTTGACGGAGTCGGTGAGGTCCTTCCACGTTCCGGCCGCGCCCGGCACCTGCGCCTGGCCGCCCAGCTCGCCCTCGACGCCGATCTCCCGCGCGACGCGGGTGACTTCGGCACCGAAGGAGGAGAGCTGGTCCACCATCGTGTTCACGGTGTTCTTCAGTTCGAGCATCTCGCCGGAGACGTCCACGGTGACCTTCTGCGACAGGTCGCCGTTGGCCACAGCCGTCGTCACCTGCGCGATGTCACGGACCTGCCCGGTGAGGTTCCGGAAGGCCGTGTTCACCGAGTCGGTCAGGTCCTTCCAGATCCCGCCCGCGCCCGGCACCTGCGCCTGGCCGCCCAGCACGCCCTCCGTGCCGACCTCGTTCGCCGCGCGCGTCACCTCGTCGGCGAACGTGCGCAGCGTCTCCGTCATCGTGTTGATGGTCTCGGCGAGCTGCGCGACCTCGCCGCGCGCGTTGACGGTGATCTTCTGGGACAGGTCGCCGTTGGCCACGGCCGTGGTGACCTGCGCGATCTCCCGCACCTGGGAGGTCAGGTTCCCCGCCATGAGGTTGACGGAGTCGGTCAGGTCCTTCCACACGCCCGCGACGCCCTGCACCCGCGCCTGGCCGCCCAGCTCGCCCTCGGTGCCGACCTCGCGCGCGACGCGCGTCACCTCGGACTGGAACGAAGAGAGCTGGTCCACCATGGTGTTCACGGTGTTCTTCAGTTCGAGCATCTCGCCGGCCACGTGCACCGTGACCTTGCGCGACAGGTCGCCCTTGGCGACGGCCGTCGTCACGAGCGCGATGTCGCGCACCTGGGCCGTCAGCCGGGACGCCATCGTGTTGACGGAGTCCGTGAGGTCCTTCCAGGAACCGGACATGCCGCGCACCCGCGCCTGCCCGCCCAGCTTCCCCTCCGTGCCGACCTCGCTCGCGACGCGCGTCACCTCGTCGGTGAACGTCGAGAGCTGGTCGACAAGCCCGTTGACCGTACGGCCCACCTTCAGGAACTCGCCCCGCAGCGGATGCCCGGCACCGTCCGAGCCACGGGAGCGCAGGTCCATGCGCTGCTCCAGGTCACCGTCGGCGACCGCCGACAGCACCCTGCCGACCTCGGACACTGGGCGCACCAGATCGTCGACCAGCGCGTTCGCCGCGTCGATCGCCGAGGCCCACGAGCCCTCGCAGGTACCGGTCTCCAGCCGTTCCGTGAGTTTTCCCTCACGTCCGACGACCCGGCGGACGCGCGCCAGCTCTCCCGTCAGATGCAAATTCTGATCCGCGACCTCATTGAAGACAGCCGCGATCTCCGCCATCGGCCCGTCGCCGGTGACGGTAAGACGCTTTCGGAAGTTGCCGTCGCGCATGGACACCAGAGCCGTCAACAACCTATTGACGGCAGCGGCGTCCACCTCGATCGTCCCGTTCTTCCGGGAGCGTCCGCCCTTCGCGCGCGTGTTTGTGCTACGCGCCGCTGCGCCAGACTCCACCGTGTCCCTCCCGTAGGGTCGACCGTCCTACCCGGGCATTTACTTCGAGCCTTCCCAGTGTTTCACCCTGCCCGAACCAGGCGATAACAGTTCGGCAGCATGGCACACCGCTCTCCGCCCGGCCGGAAGGGAAAACACCGGCATCCGGCACCCGCGCATACAGCGAACGTAAGTAACCTGGCATCCGGCTGTCCATCCGCCCCGGTCCGCCGGGCCGGGAGCACAAGGGCAGCCGCGTGAGCACGAAGCAACGGAGAGGCGCTGCGGTGACGCAAAAGCAGGGCGCCGAGCGGAGGCAGATCACCACTGTCGCCGCCCAGCGCACACCGGTGCGCACAGGCAGTGACCAGACACCGATGGGGAGACCAGTGATCACCGCGCGGGCTGCGGCCACCTTTGAGCCGGTCGGGCGCTCCGTCGCGACGGCACGGGCCTTCGTCCGGGACACCCTCCAGGGCTGGGGGCTCGGCGACATCGTGGACGACGCCGTCGTCCTCACCAGCGAACTGGTCACCAACGCCGTCGTCCACGCGGGCACGGCGGCCGAGGTCCTCTGCCTCCGCGACGAGGACGGCGTCCGCATCGAGGTCGTCGACCGCTACCCCGAGCGTGAGCTGCCCCTCCAGGACCCCGGCCAGATCATCGCCAACCCGGACCGCGAGGGAGGCCGCGGGCTGCTGCTGTGCGCCGCGCTGGCCACCCGCTGGGGCGTGGACTACACGGCGGCCGACAAGCGCGTCTGGTTCCGCCTGGACCTCCCTGAGCGGCCCGTGGGCGCCCGCTCCGCCGGTCCGGCCCTCCCGGACTCGGCGCTGCCCGTCACTGAATCGCGCATCCACGTCGGCGTCATCCAGATCGACCGCACCGGCGCCATCTCCGCGTGGAACGAGGGCGCCCAGGAGCTGTTCGGCTATCCGGCGGACAAGGTCGTCGGCAAGCCCCTCTCCGACCTCGCCGCCTGGCCCCACACCCCCGGCACCGGCACCGGCATCGCCGAGGCCCTCCAGCTCTCCCGCTGGGAGGGCTCCTACGGGGTACGCGGCGCCGACGGCCGTACGATCCCCGTCTACGCCTCCCACCTGCGCGTACGCGACAGCGACGGCGAGCCCTCCACCATCTGCCTCCTGGTGCGCGACCGCGAGCGCGCCGTGCTCCAGTCGCCCCCGCGCACCCCGGCGCCTGACGCCGCCTCCCAGGGCAGTTCCCCCGAGCGCTCCGCCGACCCCTTCGAGGTCTTCATCGGCTCCCCGGCCCCCGATGACCTGGACGGACTCCTCCAGCGCACCGTCGAGCGCGCCCGCGACATGCTCGACGGCGACGCCGCCTACCTGCTGCTCGCCACCGACGACGAGACCGAGCTGGAGGTCCGCGCCTCCACCGGCCTCCCCTCGGCACGCCAGCGCTTCGCCCGCGTCCCCGTCGAGGCAGGCAGCGGACGCTACGGCTCCGCACGCATGCCCTCCGTCCACGAGGACCTCACCGTCGTCCCCGGCGCCGTGCCCCTCCTCGCGGGCACCGGCATGCGCTCGGTGGTCACGGTCCCCCTGAAGGTGGAGGGGCGCCTCACGGGCTCCCTGGGCGTCGCCACGGAGACCCCGGGCCGCTACACGAACGAGGAGGCGCTGCGCCTCCAGTTCGCCGCGGACCGCATCGCCCTGGCCGTGGAGCGCGCCCGCCTCACCGAGCTGGAGCGGCTGCGCCGCGGCTCCCTCTCCTTCCTCGTCGAGGCGTCCGACCTGCTCGCCGGCACCCTGGACCGCGACCAGACCCTCGCCCTCATGGCCCAGATGACGGTTCCGACGCTGGCCACCTGGTGCGCGGTCTACACCGTCGCCGACCAGGGCTCGGACCCCAAGCTCTCCTACGTCCTGCACGAGGACGAGGACCGCATCGACAACCTCAAGGCGCTGCTCTCCAAGGTCGAGCCCCCCGACCCCGTCCCGACGCCGGGCGCCCGCGTGTGGACGGCCCCTTCGGACGCGGCCCACTCCGCTGCGCTGCGCACGTCGCTGCGCAGCGTCGTCATGGGTGAGGAAGATCACCATCTGACTCCCGGCGCGACGCTCGCCACGGCAGCCGCTGTCGGCGGCGAGACCGTGGTCCTGCCGCTCGTCGCGCGCAACCGCGTCATCGGCATGCTCACCCTGGGCAAGCCCACCGACGAGCGCTTCCGCCAGGAGATCCTGGAGCTGGCCGAGGACCTCTCCCGCAGGGCTGCCCTCGCCCTCGACAACGCCCGCCTGTACTCGGAGCGCACGGCCATCAGCCAGTCCCTCCAGCGCAGCCTGCTGCCGCCCGAACTGCCCGAGGTCAGCGGCGGCGTCGAGGTCGACGTCATCTACCGCGCGGCAGGAGAGGGCAACGAGGTCGGCGGCGACTTCTACGACCTCTTCGAGATCAGCGACGGCACCTACGGCTTCGCCATCGGCGACGTCTGCGGCACAGGGCCCGAGGCCGCTGCCGTCACCGGACTGGCCCGCCACGCGCTGCGCCTGCTCGCCCGCGAGGGCCTGGGCGGGCCCGCCGTGCTGGAGCGTCTGAACACCGCCATCCTCGACGAGGGCGCCCGCAGCCGCTTCCTCACGCTCCTCTACGGCGAGATGCGCCCCCAGGAGAACGGCGGCGCGGAACTGAAGGTCGTCTGCGCGGGTCATCCCCTGCCGCTGCGTCTGCGCCAGGACGGCAGCGTCGAGCCCGCCGCAGAACCGCAGCCGCTGCTGGGCGTGATGGAGGACCTGGAGCTGTACGAGCAGCACGTCACGCTCGATCCGGGCGATGTGCTGCTCTGCGTGACCGACGGCGTCACCGAACGCCGCGAGGGCACCCGCATGCTCGGCGACGACGGCCTCGCGGACGTTCTCACCACGTGTACGGGGCTTACGGCGGGTGCTGTCGCAGCCCGTATCATGCGCGCCGTCGAACGCTTCGCCAGCGACGCGCCTTCCGACGACATGGCCATCCTCGCGATGCGTGTTCCCGAATAGCCCCGGAAGACGAGAAAGGCCCCCACCAATTGGCGGGGGCCTTTCTCAACTCACGCGTACATCACGTGTACTGAGCCCCAAAACGGAATCGAACCGTTGACCTTCTCCTTACCATGGAGACGCTCTGCCGACTGAGCTATTGGGGCGTGCGGTCAGCGGAATAGATCTTACCCGACACCGCGGGGTGCTTGCGACCGGCCGCCCCGGCCCGTCAGTTGGCCCGTCTGACCCGTCGGTTCAGCAGGCGGGCTCCATGAGCAGACCGCCGAGGGCGTTGCAGGCGGACACGATCCGGTGCAGCTCACGCTTCGTCAGCGAAGCGCTCATGGGCAGCGCCAGCGTCTCGTCCGCGGCCCGCTCGGTCTCCGGCAGATGGACGTCGCAGCGGTACTCCGGCATCCGGTGCGCGGGGGTCTTCACGGGTACCTGGCATTCGACGCCGCGCGCCCGCAGCGCCCGCTTGAAGGCGTCCCGGTCGGGACGGCCGTTGCCGGGCACCCGCACCACGTACTCCGTGTACGCGTGCTCCACTCCCTGGCCCACCGAGGGCTTGACCACGCCGGAGAGCCTGCGGTCGAGATAGGCGGCGTGCTGACGGCGCCGTACCGCGTCGACGGCGATCACCGGCGGCATGGCCCCGAACTCGACGACCTGGAGCCCGGCGCGCTGCGCCAGCTCCAGCAGGCAGACCATGTCGGCCGGGTGCCCGAAGAGGTGGACGGCCGCGATGGCGACGGTCCGGTCCGTGACCGCGGCCTCCGCGGCCTTGGGGTCCAGGCAGAAGTTCTTCGGATCGATGTCGGCGAAGACGGGCCGCGCCCCGGTCTGACACACAGCCTCGGCGGCCTCCGCACCTCCGAAGGCCGGCAGTACGACCTCGTCCCCGACGCTTGCTCCTGCGGCAATCAACTGTGCCGTCTGTGTCGTCCCCATGTCGCGGATGTTGTCCACGCCACGTGAACTCCGGGTGAAGCGACGCAAAAAAGCCGTGGTCCCTGAACCAAACTGTTCAGGGACCACGGCTTTTCTTCAAAAGGAGTTCGGCGGCGTCCTACTCTCCCACACGCTCCCGCATGCAGTACCATC
>NZ_JBSHAO010000017.1:0-152917 GCF_053611545.1 Streptomyces sp. NPDC054796
CACCCGGCCCCGTACCGCAGGGCGACGGCACCCAAATGTTGTGGGCAAACGTCCCGCAAGGCGGGACGGGTGGGCACAACCCGTGCCACCGGCCCGCAACACGCGAACGAACCCCCAAGAGGCACCAGCCAAGGCGCACCCCTACAAGAAACAGGCACCCCGTGTGGCCTTCACCCCGCACCCCGTGAAGGGGCACACCACGGTGAAGGGGCAGCCCCTCGTTTCCTTCCGCGGCCCGCGAAGGGCTACGTGCCGGGTTTGCGCCCCCACACGTAGACGCGGTCGTTCTTGCGGAGCACCTTCCAGGCGCGTTCCGCGTCGCCGTACTGGAGGTTGACGCAGCCGTACGAGCCGCCGGGGCTGAAGATGCTCTTGTAGATGCCGTGCAGCGCCTGCCCTCCGCTGAAGAACTGGCTGAACGGCATGGGCGAGCCGTAGATCGACGACCGGTGGTCCCGGTCCCGCCAGTAGATCCGGAACCATCCCGTCCGCGTCCGGTACCCCTTGCGCCCGGAGCGGATCAGTACCGGCTCGTAGATCATCTTGCTGCCCTTGCGCACCCACATGATCTGCCGGGTCAGGTCCACGCACACGACCCGCCCGGCCCGCACGGGGCAGCCCTTCAGCTTGCCGTAGTTCCTGCGGGCCCAGTCCAGCATCAGCAACCGGTACGTCACAGGACCGGCGAAGCCGTTGGCGGGGCTGATGTCGTGGGTGCGCTGGTACTTCTGGATCGCCAGGCAGTCAGCGGGCGACTGCTTGCCGTCGGCCTTGAGCCCCAGATACCGCTCGACCTGCTTCTGGTACGGGCCCGTACTGGTGCTGCACTTCTCCCGCTCGTCCGGGTCCGACGGGTCCTTCGGGTCCTTGGGCTCCGTCGGGTCCGTCGGGTCCGGGGAGGCGGCGGGCCCGGGCTCGACGCGGGCGTCCTTACGCTGGTCGACGGGGAGGCGCCGCACGTTCTCGCCGGGCGGCACGTACTCGATGTGCTTGCCCTGCAAGCCCTGCTCGGCACCCGGTGTCCGCGCCGGATGCTTGCCGCCGCTCTCCCTCTGGCGCGAGGGCGGGAGAGCCTGGTCGGGGGTGTCCCTGTCGATGGGGCGCTCGGCGGGGACGGGGAGGCCGGGGACGAGCTTGTCCTCGGGCACGGGTGCGGGGTCGGAGGCGGAGGAGGAAGCGGAGGCGGGTGGGCCGACGGCGCTCGGCACGCCCGCCGCGTCGGCCGTGCCCGTGCTCCCGAGGGCGAGAGGCACGAGCGTCGCGGCGGCGAGGAGGGCCGCACCGAGGCGGCACCGCGGAGACTGCTTATATGAAGACACGCTCTACGGATGCACCTAAGCACCCCGAGCGCCCTCCTTCTCCCGCCCGAGTCCACCCACGCGCCCGCGCAATTCGCCCGGTGGGACCAGCGGACGCACCCGGCACACAGGGCCTGGGGGAAATCCGCTTGCGCGCCCGTGCCCCGCTCTCCTCAATGAGCGCATGACCTGGAACATCGCACCGGCTTCCGTGGACACAGCCGAGGCCGAGGCCGTACTGCGCGCGTACATCGACGACATCGCCGGCCGCTACTACGCGCGCCCCGCCACCCGCGAGGAGATCGACACCACGCTCGCCGAGAGTCCCAGCGACGACCTGGCCCCGCCGCACGGCACGTTCCTCCTCGCCAGGGAGGCGGACGCCACCCGTACCGCGCCGGGTGCCGTGCTGGGCTGCGTCGGCGTGCGGCTGCTCAGCGCGAAGACCGCCGAGCTGAAGCGGGTCTGGGTGACCCCGGCCGCGCGTGGCTGCGGGCTCGGCTCGGCGCTGATCGGCGCGGCCGAGCACGCGGCGCTGGACCTGGGCGCGACGACGATGCGCCTGGACACCCGCACCGATCTCGTCGAGGCGCGACGGCTGTACGGGCGCCACGGCTATGTGGAGATCCCGCCGTACCACCACGGCAAGTACGCGGACCACTGGTTCGAGAAGCGGCTCGCCTGACCGGGCCCGCCCCCTCGGCCTCGGCCTCAGCCCTCCGTGACGTCCCGCCACGCGGCTGTCAGCGCCCCCGCCACCTCGCTCGCGCCGGGCGGCTGCGGGGCGAAGCGGCCCGCGAGGCCATGGAGGTAGGCACCGGCCGAGCCCGCGTCGCGCGCGGCCAGCCCGCCCGCGAGCAGCGCCCCCACGAGGCCCGAGAGCACGTCGCCGGTCCCGGCCGTGGCCAGCCACCCCGTCCCCGTCGGATTCACCCGCACCGGTACCCCGGTCCCGTCGCCGCTGTCCCCGTCCGGGTCGGCGATCAGCGTCGTCGAGCCCTTGAGCAGCACCGTCGCGCCCGTCGCCCCGGCCAGTTCCCGTACGGCCGCGAGGCGCCCCGACTCGACCTCCTCGCGCTGCCGCCCGAGCAGCGCGGCGGCCTCCCCGGCGTGCGGGGTGAGCAGGGTGGGGGCCGTGCGTGCGCGCAGGGCGGCGCGGTCCGTCAGCCGCAGTCCGTCCGCGTCGACGAGGACGGGCACGTCGGAGGCGAGCACCTCGCGCAGGTGCTCCTCGGCCTCCTTGCCGTCGCCGAGCCCTGGCCCGACGACCCACGCCTGCACCCGCCCCGCCTTGGCGGGCGGGCCCGGCGAGACCAGCGTCTCGGGGAAGCGCGCGAGCACGGCGTCGGCGGCGGGTCCCACGTAGCGCACGGCGCCCGCGCCCCCGCGCAGCGCGCCGGCGACGGCGAGCACGGCCGCGCCCGGATAGCGCGCGGACCCGGCGACGACGCCGACCACGCCCCGCCGGTACTTGTCGCTCTCGGCGGCCGGGCGGGGCAGCAGCGCGTCCACGTCGGCGTGCTGCAACGCCTCGGCCTCCGCACCACCCGCTGCCGCCCCGTGCGGCAGATGCGGGCCGAGCCCGATGTCGACGAGCCGCAGCGCGCCCGCGTACTCCCGCGCCGGGTCGATGAGCAGCCCCGGCTTGTACGCGCCGAAGGTCACCGTCGCGTCGGCCCGTACGGCAGCGCCGCGCACCTCGCCCGTGTCCGCGTCCACGCCGCTGGGCAGATCGACGGAGACGACCGGCACCCCTGCCTCGCGCACCAGGTCCATCAGCTCGACGGCGACGGGGCGCAGCCCGCCCTTGCCGCCGATGCCCACGATGCCGTCCACGACGAGGTCGGCGCGCGCGAGCACGGGCCCCACCGGGATCATCTCGCCCTCGACCACCGCGCCCGGCGCCACCACGGTGCGGCCACCGGCGGCGCGCAGCGCGGCGAGGCCGCCCTCGTGCGCGCGCTCGGGCGAGAGCAGCACCGCCGTCACCCCGGCCCCGCGCCGGGCGATCCTGGCCCCGGCGTAGAGGGCGTCGCCCCCGTTGTCACCGCTGCCGACGAGCAGCACGACGCGGGCCCCGTAGACGCGCCGCAGCATCCCGGCGCACGCGGCGGCCAGTCCGGAGGCGGCGCGCCGCATCAGCTCCCCTTCGGGCAGCAGTCCCATCAGTTCCCGCTCGGCGGCCCGTACGGTCTCCACGCTGTACGCAGTCCTCATGCCCCCAGTCTGGCGGACGCGGCACGAGCCTTCCCGGGGAAGCGCCGGGCCCGGTCCGGCGGCCCGGCGACCCGGCGGCCCGCGCTACCCCTCGGCGATCACGACGGCCGAGGCGACCCCCGCGTCGTGCGACAGGGACACATGCCAGCCACGCACCCCCAGCTCCGCCGCACGGTCCGCGACCGTGCCGCGCACGACGAGGGACGGCCGGCCCGAGTCGGCCGTCACCACCTCCGCGTCCGTCCAGCGCAGCCCCTTCGGCGCGCCCAGCGCCTTGGCCAGCGCCTCCTTCGCCGCGAAGCGGGCCGCCAGCGAGGCCGTGCCGCGCCGCTCCCCGCTGGGCAGCCACAGCTCGGCGTCGACGAACAGCCGCTCGCCCAGCGACGGCGTGCGCTCCATCGCCTCGGCGAAGCGGTCGATGCCCGCGACGTCGATCCCCACCCCCACGATCACGCGCTCCCCCTCAGGTTCACTTGCTCCCCCTCGAACTCACTCACTCCACTGTGACGGACTTGGCCAGGTTGCGGGGCTGGTCCACCTCGTTGCCGCGCGCCGTCGCCAGCTCGCACGCGAAGACCTGCAACGGCACCGTCGCCACCAGCGGCTGGAGCAGCGTCGGGGTGCGCGGAATCTCGATGAGGTGGTCCGCGTACGGGTGCACCGTCTCGTCACCGCGCTCCGCGATCACGATCGTGCGGGCGCCGCGCGCCCTGATCTCCTGGATATTGGAGACGATCTTGTCGTGCAGCACGGACCTGCCGCGCGGCGACGGGACGACCACGACGACCGGCACGTCCTTCTCGATCAGCGCGATCGGCCCGTGCTTCAGCTCCCCCGCCGCGAAGCCCTCGGCGTGCATGTACGCGAGTTCCTTCAGCTTCAGCGCGCCCTCCAGCGCCACCGGATAGCCCACGTGCCGCCCGAGGAACAGCACCGTGTTCTTGTCCGCGAGGGAACGGGCCAGCTCACGGACCGGCTCCATCGTGCCGAGGACCTCCTCGACCTCGTTCCCGATCTCGGACAGCTCCTCGATGACGGTGCCGATCTCGTCGCCCCACTTCGTGCCCCGCACCTGCCCGAGGTACAGCGCCACCAGATAGCAGGCGACGAGCTGCGTCAGGAACGCCTTCGTCGACGCGACGGCGACCTCGGGGCCCGCGTGCGTGTAGAGGACGGCGTCCGACTCGCGGGGAATCGTCGAACCGTTCGTGTTGCAGATGGCCAGCACCTTCGCGCCCTGCTCCCGCGCGTGGCGCAGCGCCATCAGGGTGTCCATCGTCTCGCCCGACTGGCTGACCGCGATCACCAGCGTCCTGGAGTCCAGGATCGGGTCGCGGTAGCGGAACTCGCTGGCCAGCTCCGTCTCGCAGGGGACGCGCGTCCAGTGCTCGATCGCGTACTTGGCGATCATGCCCGCGTGGTAGGCCGTGCCGCAGGCCACTATCACCACCTTGTCGACCTCCCGCAGCACCGAGACGGGGATGCGCACCTCGTCCAGCGTCAGCGAGCCGGACGCGTCGATCCGGCCCAGCAGGGTGTCGGCGACGGCCTTGGGCTGCTCGGCGATCTCCTTGAGCATGAAGTAGTCGTAGCCGCCCTTCTCGGCGGCCGAGGCGTCCCAGTCCACGTGGTACGTGCGCACCTGGGCCGGTGCGCCGTCGAACCCTGTGACGGTCACCCCGTCCCTGCGCAGCTCCACGACCTGGTCCTGGCCCAGCTCGATCGCCTCGCGGGTGTGCTCGATGAACGCGGCGACGTCGGAGGCGAGGAACGCCTCGCCCTCCCCCACCCCGACGACCAGCGGCGAGTTGCGGCGGGCCCCGACCACCACGTCCGGCTCGTCGGCGTGCACCGCGACCAGCGTGAACGCGCCCTCCAGCAGCCCGCACACCTGGCGCATGGCCTCGGCCAGATCGCCGCACGAGGAGAACGCCTCGGCGAGCAGATGCGCGACGACCTCGGTGTCGGTCTCCGACACCAGCTCGTGCCCTCGGTCGGTCAGCTCGGCCCGCAGCCCGGCGAAGTTCTCGATGATGCCGTTGTGCACGACGGCGACCCGGCCCGAGTTGTCCAGGTGCGGGTGCGCGTTGACGTCGTTCGGGGCGCCGTGGGTGGCCCAGCGGGTGTGCCCGATGCCCGTGGTACCCGTGGGCAGCGGGCGCTCCGCCAGCTCCTTGTGGAGGTTGGCGAGCTTCCCCTCCTTCTTCGCCGCGGCGAGACCGCCGTCGGCGAGGACGGCGACACCCGACGAGTCGTAGCCCCGGTACTCCAGCCGCTGCAAACCGGCGAAGACCACATCGAGGGCCGCCTGCCCTCCTACGTAACCCACGATTCCGCACATGCGGGGAAGCCTACGCCGCACCCTCCGCCACGACGGTCAACCGCGTGTCAGTCGCCCCAGGCGATCCGCTCAATGGCCTCCTCCACCAGCTCCAGATACTCCGCTTCCTCGCACCTCGGCTTGCTGCCCAGCACATACAGGTCCAGCGCCTCGTCGAGATCCTCCGCCAGATCCTCGTCAGGAAGATCGACGGCCAGCTCGCCCGCGACATCGGGTAACGGAAGTGAACGGCGTCTTCGGACGCGGTACTTGCGGCTCAAGCGGCTCATGCGGTCGGACATGACGGGAAGGTAGCGGTAAACCCATCTGGCGTACACCATCCAGGCACCCCGCATTCACGCTACGCGCCACCCCCGACGTGAACGCCGCAGGCCGGCGGCGCAGAATGGCCGCGTGTCAACGAAGCCCTACGTGGATCTCACGCGCGCCCAGTGGAGCGCGCTCCGGGAACGCACACCGCTCCCGCTCACCGCCGACGAGGTCGAGCGGCTGCGCGGGCTCGGCGACGTCATCGACCTCGACGAGGTACGGGACATCTACCTGCCGCTCTCCCGGCTCCTCAACCTCTACGTGGGCGCCACCCACGGCCTGCGCGACGCGCTCAACACGTTCCTCGGCGGCGCACAGCGCGGCACCCCGTTCGTCATCGGTGTCGCGGGCAGCGTGGCCGTCGGCAAGTCCACGGTCTCCCGGCTCCTCCAGGCGCTCCTCGCCCGCTGGCCGGAACACCCCCGCGTCGAGCTGGTCACGACGGACGGCTTCCTGCTGCCCAAGGCCGAACTGGAGCAGCGCGGGCTGATGTCGCGCAAGGGCTTCCCCGAGTCCTACGACAGACGCGCGCTGACCCGCTTCGTCGCGGACGTCAAGTCCGGCAAAGAGGGGGTCTCGGCCCCGGTCTACTCCCACCTGACGTACGACATCGTCCCCGGCGAACGTCTGACGGTGCACCGCCCCGACATCCTGATCGTCGAGGGCCTCAACGTCCTCCAGCCCGCCCTCCCCGGCAAGGACGGCCGCACGCGCATGGCCGTCTCGGACTGCTTCGACTTCTCCGTCTACGTGGACGCCCGTACGGACGACATCGAGCGCTGGTACCTCAGCCGCTTCCGCAAGCTCCGCCAGACGGCGTTCCAGGACCCGCGCTCGTACTTCCACAAGTACACGGGGGTGTCCGAGGAAGAGGCGCTGGACTACGCCCGCAACACGTGGCGCACGATCAACCGCCCCAACCTGGAACAGAACATCGCCCCCACCCGCGGCCGGGCCACGCTCCAACTCCACAAGTCCCCGGACCACAAGGTCGAACGCCTCAGCCTGCGCAAGCTGTAGCCCCAGCTCCCTGCCTCGTCAGGAGGCACGGCCGGGGGGGGGCGCGCCTGCCCACAGCACTTGGAACCGGCCGATGGTCGCTCTCCGGCCAGGAGGGGACGCGGTGGGGTGTCCCCGCAAGTGGTGGCGACGAGTGACGGCGGAAAGCCAGCAACGAGACCCGCACTTGTCGCCGCCCGAGGAGACACCCCGGCGCGGCACCGACCCCACCCACACAGCACCGCACCACGGCGCACCCCCACAGAGCCGCACCGGGCAAACGGCGAACCGCAAAGCACAGCGCCCGCTACCCCAGCGCGCTCTTCACCACGTCCGCGAGCCGCGCCGCGGCGGAGCGGGCCTGTTCGCTGTCCGCCGCCTCCACCATGACCCGCACCAACGGCTCCGTCCCGGACGACCGCAACAGCACCCGCCCCGTCTCCCCCAGCTCGCGCTCCACCTCGGCCACCGCCGCGGCCACCTCTGCGGACGTCCCCACCCGCGACTTGTCCACGTCCCGCACGTTCACGAGCACCTGCGGCAACCGCTCCATGACCCCGGCCAGCTCCAGCAGCGGCGTCCCCGTGACGGCGACCCGCGCCGCCAGCATGA
The DNA here is from genome assembly GCF_053611545.1 of Streptomyces sp. NPDC054796. Lineage (NCBI taxonomy): Bacteria > Bacillati > Actinomycetota > Actinomycetes > Kitasatosporales > Streptomycetaceae > Streptomyces > Streptomyces sp. NPDC054796. The sequence goes on from NZ_JBSHAO010000017.1 coordinate 7,777, forward strand.
GCCCCGTCAGCGTGCCGTCACCGGTCGTCGCGTGGTCGAGCACGATGACGTGCCCGGACTGCTCGCCCCCGAGCGAGTACCCCCCGCGCTTCATCTCCTCCAGCACATAGCGGTCACCGACGGCGGTCTGCGTCAGCCCGATCTCCTCGCGCCGCATCGCCAGCTTGAAGCCGAGGTTGGACATGACCGTGGCCACCACCGTGTCGTGCCGCAGCCGCCCGGCCTCCTTCATGGCCAGGGCGAGGACGGCGAGGATCTGGTCCCCGTCGATCTCCTCGCCGCCCGCGGCCACCGCGAGGCAGCGGTCCGCGTCACCGTCGTGCGCGACGCCCAGATCCGCGCCGTGCTCCACCACCGCCGCGCGCAGCCCGTCGAGGTGCGTCGAGCCGCACTCCTCGTTGATGTTGAGCCCGTCGGGGTCGGTCCCGATGGTGATCACTTCCGCGCCCGCGCGCGCGAACGCCTCGGGCGAGACCCGCGCCGCCGCGCCGTGCGCGCCGTCGATGACGACCTTCAGACCGTCCAGCCGGTTCGGCAGGACGCCGACGAGGTGGGCGACGTAGTTGTCGAAACCCTCGTCGTAGTCCCTGACCCGGCCCACGCCCGCGCCGGTCGGCCGGTCCCAGGACCGGCCCGACTCGTGCTCGTGGTACAGCGTCTCGATGCGGTCCTCCAGCTCGTCGGCGAGCTTGTGCCCGCCGCGCGCGAAGAACTTGATGCCGTTGTCCGGCATGGGGTTGTGGCTCGCGGAGAGCATGACGCCCAGATCGGCGCCGAGCGAGCCGGTCAGATAGGCGACGGCGGGGGTGGGCAGCACCCCGACCCGCAGCACGTCGACGCCCGCGCTGGCGAGGCCCGCCACGACGGCGGCCTCCAGGAACTCTCCGGAGGCGCGCGGGTCCCGTCCGACCACGGCCACCGGCCTGTGATCGTCGAAGGAGCCCGCCTCGGCCAGCACATGGGCCGCCGCGACCGAGAGTCCGAGGGCCATCTCGGCCGTCAGTCCCTCATTGGCGACACCGCGTACGCCGTCCGTACCGAAGAGTCGTCCCACCGTCGTTCCTCCGAGAGTTAGAACTTGGCCGGAGGGCCTCCCGCCCGTCCGGCCTTTCCAGGTATACGCCCCGTGGTCCCCGTGCGACGGCCGCGTGAACGGCGGCACGCCGTACGTCCCCGTACCGGACCCCGCGCGCCCCCGAAGAGGGCCCGGAGAGCCCCCCAAAGGGAACGCCCCGGCGGCACTTTTCGTGCCGCCGGGGCGTCGACGCTACGGGCGTCCGGGCGCGAACCCGGGCGCGCGGAAGCGGTCCAGCAGGCGCAGGGTCAGCGCTTGCTGTACTGCGTGCCCTTACGGGCCTTCTTGAGACCGGCCTTCTTGCGCTCGACGGCGCGAGCGTCACGGGTCAGGAAGCCGGCCTTCTTGAGCGGGCCGCGGTTGTTGTCCACGTCCGCCTCGTTCAGCGCACGGGCCACGCCCAGGCGCAGCGCGCCCGCCTGGCCCGAGATGCCGCCGCCGGCGATGCGGGCGACGACGTCGTAGCGGTCGTCCAGCTCGAGCACCTTGAAGGGCTCGTTGACTTCCTGCTGGTGCACCTTGTTGGGGAAGTAGCCCTCAAGGGTGCGACCGTTGATCTTCCACTTGCCGGTGCCCGGGATGATCCGGACGCGGGCGATGGCGTTCTTGCGGCGCCCGGTGCCGGCGGCCGGCTGCGGGTCACCGAAACGGGACGCCATCGACTCGGAGGTGTACTCCTCCAGGGCGCCGTCCGGGGTCTCGGTGGTGTACTCCTCGACGCCCTCGACGGGGGTCTCAGCGGTGGTCTCGGCCACGATTCTCCTCAGCTTCTCTTCGTCTTAGGGGGTGGCCGGACTTACTGCGCGACCTGAGTGATCTCGAACGGCACCGGCTGCTGGGCGCCGTGCGGGTGCTCGGGGCCCGCGTAGACCTTGAGCTTGGAGAGCATCTGACGGCCCAGGGTGTTCTTGGGGATCATGCCCTTGATGGCCTTCTCGACGGCCTTCTCGGGGTTCTTCTCCAGCAGCTCGTCATAGCGGACCGACCGCAGACCACCCGGGTAGCCGGAGTGGCGGTAGGCCATCTTCTGGGTCCGCTTGTTGCCGGACAGGTGCACCTTGTCGGCGTTGATGATGATGACGAAGTCACCGGTGTCGACGTGGGGCGCGTACACCGGCTTGTGCTTGCCCCGGAGAAGGGTGGCGGCCTGAGAGGCCAGACGGCCCAGGACGACGTCCTGCGCGTCGATGATGTGCCACTGGCGCTGGACGTCGCCGGGCTTGGGGCTGTACGTACGCACGGTCGTAGCCTTCGCTTCTTCAGTGAGTGGGTCTCCCCAAGCCCGTGAGGGCCGTGGGGACGGGTCCTGACAAGGCCACCTGGCGATCACAACAGTCTTGTCCGCACTACGGTGACGCAAGCCGCATGTGCTGATCACTGGTGCTCGACCGGTGGGCCGGTGTAAGGGCCCTCTCACGTGAGAATGAGCAAGCCAATACACACAACGAACTCGCAGAATACCGGCGCGCCCCCGTACGGGTCAAAACACGTGTCCACTGCACCCCTGGCCAGCGCCTACCCGTCCGGAACCGCCGGGACCCGCCACACGCGGGGCCTACCGCGCCCGCGCCACCCGCCCCTCCTCCCACACCGGCTCCGGCACCTCGCGCAGCCGCCCGTCGGCGCCGAAGACGAGGAAGCGGTCGAAGGAGCGGGCGAACCAGCGGTCGTGCGTGACCGCGATCACCGTGCCCTCGTACGCCTCAAGCCCCTCCTGGAGCGCCTCGGCCGACTCCAGGTCCAGGTTGTCCGTCGGCTCGTCCAGCAGCAGCGCCGTCGTCCCGGCCAGCTCCAGCAGCAGGATCTGGAACCTGGCCTGCTGTCCTCCCGACAGCCGCTCGAACCGCTGCTCGGCCTGACCCGTCAGCTCGTAGCGCCGCAGCGCCGACATCGCCGCGCCGCGGTCGCGGGCGTGCTCGGTCCACAGAATGTCCAGCAGGGTGCGCCCCTCCAGCTCGGGGTGCGCGTGGGTCTGCGCGAAGTAGCCGGGCACCACGCGCGCGCCCAGCTTCCAGCTCCCCGTGTGCGCGACGGGCTCCCCCGCGAGGAGCCGGAGGAAGTGGGACTTGCCCGAGCCGTTGGAGCCGAGCACGGCGACCCGCTCCCCGTAGAAGACCTCCAGCCCGAAGGGCCGCATCAGGCCCGTCAGCTCCAGGTTCTCGCAGGTCACGGCCCGTACGCCGGTGCGTCCGCCGCGCAGCCGCATCGTCAGCCGCTGCTTGCGCGGCGGCTCGGGCGGCGGTCCGGCCTCCTCGAACTTGCGCAGCCGCGTCTTCGCCGCCTGGTAGCGCGAGGCCATCTCGTCACTGCGCGACGCGTACTGCTGCATGTCCAGCACCAGCTTCTTCAGCTGGGCCCGCTTCTCGTCCCAGCGCCGCCGCAGCTCCTCGAAGCGCGCGAAGCGCTCCTGGCGTGCCTCGTGGTAGGTGGCGAAGCCGCCGCCGTGCACCCACACGTCGCTCCCCGCGGGGCTCGGCTCGACGCTGACGATCTTGTCCGCTGCGCGGTCCAGCAGCTCCCTGTCGTGCGAGATGAACAGGACCGTCTTACGGGTGGCGCGCAGCCGCTCCTCCAGCCAGCGCTTGCCGGGGACGTCGAGATAGTTGTCCGGCTCGTCGAGCAGCAGCACCTCGTCGTTGCCGCGCAGCAGCGACTCCAGGACGAGCCGTTTCTGCTCGCCCCCGGAGAGGGTGTTCACCTGGCGCCACTGGGCCCGCTCGTACGGGATGCCGAGCGCGGCCATGGTGCACATGTCCCAGAGCGTCTCCGCCTCGTAGCCCTGCGCCTCGGCCCAGTCGGCGAGGGCCTGCGCGTACTGGAGCTGGGCCGCCTCGTCGTCGCTGTCGGCCTCCATGACGCGCAGCTCGGCCGCGTCCACGGCCTCGGCCGCCGCCCGGATCCTGGGCTGTGCGACGGAGACCAGCAGATCGCGCACCGTGCGCCCGTCCCGTACGGAGCCGACGAACTGCGGCATCACCCCGAGCCCGCCGCTCATCGTGACGGTGCCCGCGTCGGGGCGCAGCTCGCCCGCGATCAGGCGGACCAGCGTCGTCTTGCCCGCGCCGTTCGGCCCCACGAGGGCGACGGAGGCGCCCTCACCGACCCGGAAGGAGACATCGGCGAGCAGAGCGCGCCCGTCCGGCAGGTAGTAGTCGAGATGCGCGGCCTCCAGATGTCCCATGACCGTGATTCTGGCGGGACGCCCGTGGCGAAACCAAGCGAATATGATGCGCCCCATGAGCTTTGGGCAGGGGGGACCCGGATGGGGTCCCGGGGGTTCTTCCACTCCGGACTGGGCGGCACTGGCCGACGAGAGCGAAGACCGGCGCAGGCGCCGGAAGCGCTGGCTGATGATGGGCGGTGCGGCGCTGGCCGCTGTGCTGGTCGGGGGCATCGTCGCGGTCGCCGTCGTCAACGAGGGCGGGGGCTCCGGCGCGTCCGACAAGCCCTCCGAATCGCTGCCCACCCCGGAGGACATCCCCTCCAGTACGCCGGGGCAGCCGGAACCCACCTTCAAGGACGAGCCGCCGCCCCCGCCGCCGCCCGGTGACTTCATCGCGGACACGAAGCGCGACACGGCGCCGCTGAGCGTGGACACCCTCTTCCCCGGCGAGAAGGTGACGATCAACGGCCGCCCGTACACCCGGGCCAAGACCGACGCGAGCACGGACTGCACGGACTCGGCACACTCGGGGCTCGGCCCGGTGCTGAAGGAGCACGACTGCACGGCCATCTACCGCGCGACGTTCACCAACGACGGCCTCGCCGTGACCATCGGCATCGCCGTGTTCGCCGACACGAAGACCGCGGCCGCGGTGAAGAAGGACTACGAGCCGAACCTCGTCGCCCTCCCCGGCAGCGGCGTCCCGGACTTCTGCCGCACGGTGACCTGCCGCACGACCGCCAACTCCCTCGGCCGCTACGCCTTCTTCACCATCGCGGGCCGCACGAACGGCAAGCCCTCGACGGATGCCGACGAGAAGGCGGTCCGCGCGGGCCTGGACGGCTCGGACTACGCGTACGCGCGCGTCCTCCAGCGCGGCAAGGACCAGGCGGCACAGGCGGCCTCGGGCTCCCCGACCCCGACCCCGGGCGGCCAGGCCCCGCCACAGGGGTAACCGGAGAGGCAGGGGCGGCCTGCCCCGTACCGGGCCACGAACGCAACCACCCTCCCCCGTGCCCGCGTGCTCACCCACGCGGGCACGCGCACAGGCACGGCGGCGGGCGGACACACCACAGGGGGGACCAGCCATGGCAGGCGACGCGGGATGGGGCGGCGGCCCGGGGGCGCAGGGGCAGCACGGTCAGTGGCCCGGCGGGGGGCCGGGGCCTTACGCGTACGGACCCGGAGGCCCCGGACCCTACGGCGCAGGCCCACCGCCCCCGTACGCACCCAAGCCCGGCGTCATACCCCTGCACCCCCTCGGCGTCGGCGATCTCCTCGGCGCCGTCTTCAGCACCGTCGGCCGCTACTGGAAGCAGCTCTACGGCCTCACCTTCGCCCTCATGGGCGCGGCCCTCGTCGCGGGTGCCGTCGTGGTCGGGGGAGCGCTGGCCGTCGTGTGGGGGACGGTCGACGAGGTCTTCCGGGACGTCGACCACCCCGAGGCCGACGGCGACCAGCTCCTGACCCTCATCTCGGCGGGTGTGATCGCGGCACTGCTGCTGATCGCGATCGGCGTCTACGTGATGTCCGCGCTGACCGCGGCGCACGCCGTCACCGTCTCGCACGCGGTCACCGGCCACCCGCTGACCCTCGGCGCCCTGTGGCGGCAGACCAGGCCGCGGGTGCCGTCCGTCGTCGGCGTGCAGTTGCTGCGGGCGCTGATCGTCTGCGGGCTGCTCGCGGTCGGCTACGGGACGGTCATCGGCATGATCGTCGGCACCATCGCGAGCGCGGGCGAGAGCAGCATGACCGGGATCACCGTCGTCGCCGTCCTGGCCGGAGTGCTGGTCTTCCTGGGCGTGGCCGTGGCGGGCACGTACCTCTACGTCCGCTACGCGCTCGCCCCCTCCGCCGCCGCCCTGGAGGGGACCGGCGCCGGTGCCTCGATGAGCCGCTCCGCCGTGCTGGTGAAGGGCGCGTGGTGGCGGGTGCTGGGGATCACCATGCTGATCGCGATCATCGTCGCGATCGTCGATCAGATGGTGCAGTACGCCGTGGTCTTCCTCGGCATCTTCTCCGCTGCGGCAGCGGGCCAGGACCCGCACATCGGCTCCATGATCACGGTGTTCGCGATGATGGTGGTCCTGCTGGTGCTCGGCTCGGTGCTGACGGTGCCGTTCCCCTACGTCGCGGCGACCCTCCTCTACGTGGACCGCCGCATCCGCCGCGAGGGCTTCGACCTCACCCTCGCCGCCTCAGCGGGCCTGCCCCCGCACCGCCCGCCGCACCCTCCGGCGTACTGAAGGAGCGCCGGGAGGGACCGGAGCACCGAAACGGACCGGGGCCCGCTCCTCAGCAGCACCCCGTCCCACCGAGTGCCCCCGGCCCAGGCCCCGCTCCCGCCTCCGGCCCCCCTCCCGCCTCCGGCAACGTACGCCTGTTCCGCGCCGCCAGATTGCGCGCCGCCAGCTCGTCGTCCGCCGGATAGCCGACCTCCTCCAGGGTCAGCCCGTGCGGACGCACCACGTGGACGGCCGAGTCGCGGACGCCCGCCGCCAGGACCTTGCCCGGCCACTCGGGCGGCCTGTGACCGTCGCCGACGAACAGCATCGCGCCCACCAGCGAGCGCACCATGTTGTGGCAGAACGCGTCGGCGAGCACCGTCGCCTCCAGGACGCCGTCCGCGTGCCGCTCCCAGCGCAGCTCGCGCAGGGTACGGATCGTCGTCGCGCCCTCGCGCTTCTTGCAGTACGCGGCGAAGTCGTGCTCCCCCAGCAGCTCACGGGCCGCCGCGTTCATGGCGTCCAGGTCGAGCGGCCAGTTGTGCCACAGCACATGTCCGCGCCGCAGCGGGTCCACGCCGCCCGGGTGGTCGCTCACCCGGTACGCGTAGCGGCGCCAGATCGCCGAGAAGCGGGCGTTGAAGTGCGCGGGCGCCTCCGTGACCCGCCACACCCGCACGTCCATCGGCAGCCGCCCCGCCAGCCTCCGCAGCAGGTGCTCCCCGTGCTCGGCCCACACCGCTTCCGGCAGGTCGACGTGCGCCACCTGCCCCCTCGCGTGCACTCCCGCGTCCGTGCGCCCCGCGACCGTCAGCTCCGGAGCCTCGTCCTCCGGCAGCCGCAGCACCACCCGCAGCGCCTCCTCCAGCTCGCCCTGCACGGTGCGCCGACCCCGCTGTCTCGCCCAGCCGGAGAAGTCCTTGCCGTCGTACGACAGGTCCAGCCGCACGCGGGTACGCCCCGCCTCTACCGCGTCACTCACGCAACGGATCCTCTCAAAGGCTCACAAGGGAGCGGGCCCGCTCCCCCGAAGGGAAACGGGCCCGCACAAGACGCTTCAGGCGTTGCTTCAGGCGTCCTTGGACTCTTCCTTGGAGTCGTCCTTGGGCTCCTCGGAAGCGGCCTCGGCCTCGGCCGGGGTCTCGTCCTTCTTGAGGTCCGCCACGGCCTCGTCACCAGCGGCGTCCTTGGCGGAACGCTTGGTTGCGGCCTCGGCCTCACCCACAGCGGACTGCTGCACGGTCATGGCCTCCACCAGCTCGATGACGGCCATGGGCGCGTTGTCGCCACGGCGGTTACCGATCTTGGTGATGCGGGTGTAGCCACCCGGGCGGTTCTCGTAGCGCGGGCCGATCTCGGTGAAGAGGGTGTGCACGACGCTCTTGTCGAGGATGGTGCGCATGACCTGACGACGGTTGTGCAGGTCGCCGTTCTTCGCCTTGGTGATCAGACGCTCCGCGACCGGACGCAGCCGGCGGGCCTTCGCCTCGGTCGTGGTGATGCGGCCGTACTCGAAAAGGTTGGTGGCAAGGTTCGCCAGCATGGCCTTCTGGTGCGCGGCGCTGCCGCCCAGACGGGCACCCTTGGTGGGCTTCGGCATGATGTTTCTCCTTCGTTGTCCCTGCACCGGCCGTACGAGGTACCGGCGGCAGTCCCGGCCGTATCAGGTACCGGGTTCCTGTGACCCCGCGCCCCGGGGTAGGGGCGCGGGGAACTGCGCGACCAGCCACAACGGACCCGCACTCACGGACCGGCGGCAACCACGCAGACGAATCAGTACTGCTCGGTCTCCACAAAACCGGCGTCCGCGTCGTCGTCGGCGCCGAAGGCGTCGGCCGCGGCGGTCGGGTCGAACCCGGGAGGCGAGTCCTTCAGGGCCAGGCCCATTCCGGCGAGCTTCGCCTTGACCTCGTCGATCGACTTCGCACCGAAGTTGCGGATGTCGAGCAGGTCCGCCTCCGAGCGGGCCACCAGCTCGCCCACGGAGTGGATGCCCTCGCGCTTGAGGCAGTTGTACGAGCGGACCGTGAGCTCCAGCTCCTCGATCGGCAGCGCCAGATCCGCGGCGAGCGCGGCGTCCGTCGGCGACGGGCCCATGTCGATGCCCTCGGCGTCGACGTTCAGCTCGCGCGCCAGACCGAACAGCTCGACCAGCGTCTTACCGGCCGACGCCATCGCGTCACGCGGCCGCATGGCCTGCTTGGTCTCGACGTCGACGATCAGCTTGTCGAAGTCGGTGCGCTGCTCGACACGGGTGGCCTCGACCTTGTACGTGACCTTGAGCACCGGCGAGTAGATGGAGTCGACCGGGATCCGGCCGATCTCCTGGCCCACCTGCTTGTTCTGCACGGCCGAGACGTAGCCGCGACCGCGCTCGACGGTCAGCTCCATCTCCAGCTTGCCCTTGCCGTTCAGCGTGGCGAGGACCAGGTCAGGGTTGTGCACCTCGACACCGGCCGGCGGCGCGATGTCCGCGGCGGTGACCAGGCCAGGGCCCTGCTTGCGCAGGTACATCACGACCGGCTCGTCGTGCTCCGAGGAGACGACGAGGGACTTGATGTTGAGGATGAGGTCGGTCACGTCCTCCTTGACGCCCGGCACGGTGGAGAACTCGTGCAGGACACCGTCGATCCGGATGCTGGTGACAGCAGCGCCGGGGATCGAGGAGAGGAGCGTGCGACGCAGGGAGTTGCCGAGGGTGTAGCCGAAGCCCGGCTCCAGCGGCTCGATCACGAACCGGGAGCGGAACTCGTCGACGACCTCTTCGGTCAGAGAGGGACGCTGAGCGATCAGCATGAGAGGTGTACTCCAGTCTTCGGCACCCGCTATTTGATGCCGAGCCAGACAACGGTGCTTTCAAGGATACGGGCGGAACCACCCTTTTGCGCGGCTCCGCCCGTGTCCGGGGTGAGATCTGCTCCGGATTACTTGGAGTAGAGCTCGACGATCAGCTGCTCCTGCACCTGGGTGTCGATCACCGGGCGCTCGGGCAGCGAGTGCACGAGGATCCGCAGCTTCGACGGAATCGACTCCAGCCAGGCCGGAACCGTCTTCTCGCCGGCCTCCGCAGCCGCCACCTGGAAGGGGGTCAGGTTACGGGAGGACGCGCGGACCTCGATGATGTCGTTCACGGACACGCGAGCCGACGGGATGTCGGTCTTGCGGCCGTTCACGGCGATGTGGCCGTGCTTGACCAGCTGACGTGCGTGGTCGCGGGACTTGGCGAAGCCGGCCCGGTAGACCACGTTGTCCAGACGGGTTTCGAGGATCCGCAGCAGGTTCTCACCAGTCTTGCCCTGCTGACGGTTGGCCTCGTTGAAATACCCGCGGAACTGCTTCTCAAGAACCCCGTAAATACGAGCGGCCTTCTGCTTCTCACGCTTCTGGAGAAGGTACTCGGAGTCCTTGGTGCGCCCGCGACCGTGCTCACCCGGGGGGTAAGGACGGATCTCGATCGGGCACTTCGCGCTCTCGCACTTGCTCCCCTTGAGGAAGAGCTTCTGCTTCTCCCGACGGCAACGCTTGCAGTCGGCCCCGGTGTAACGCGCCATTATCTACTTGTCTCCTACGTCAGTGGGTCAGACTCGGCGGCGCTTCGGCGGGCGGCAGCCGTTGTGCGGGGTCGGGGTGACGTCCTGGATGGACCCGACCTCGAGGCCGGTGGCCTGGAGCGAGCGGATCGCGGTCTCACGACCGGAACCCGGACCCTTGACGAAGACGTCGACCTTGCGCATGCCGTGCTCCTGCGCGCGACGGGCGGCGTTCTCGGCCGCCATCTGCGCCGCGAACGGCGTCGACTTGCGCGAGCCCTTGAAGCCGACGTGGCCGGCCGAGGCCCAGGAGATCACGTTGCCCGTGGGGTCAGTGATCGACACGATGGTGTTGTTGAACGTGCTCTTGATGTGAGCGTGCCCGTGGGCAACGTTCTTCTTTTCCTTGCGGCGCACCTTCTTGGCGCCCGCCGTACGGCCCTTCGGAGGCATAAATGAACTCTCCCGTGGAGGTGGTCGGTCCTACTGCGCGGACCGCTTCAAAAGCGTCCGGCGTGGACTACTTCTTGCCCGGCTTCTTCTTGCCGGCGATTGCGCGACGCGGACCCTTGCGGGTACGGGCGTTGGTCTTCGTGCGCTGACCGTGGACCGGGAGGCCGCGCCGGTGGCGCAGACCCTCGTAGCAGCCGATCTCGACCTTGCGGCGGATGTCGGCCTGGATCTCCCGGCGGAGGTCACCCTCGACCTGGAGGTTGTTGTCCACGAACTCGCGGATCTTGACCATGTCCTCCTCGGACAGGTCACGAACGCGGGTGTCCGGGTTGATACCGGTCTCACTCAGGGTCTGCTGGGCACGGGTACGACCAATGCCGAAGACGTAGGTGAGGGCGACCTCGACGCGCTTTTCACGCGGGAGATCGACGCCTGCGAGGCGTGCCATTGATGTGGCTCCTGATTGCTCGTCGGAGGTCTTCCACAGCACCGTCCCTTGCGCGTACACGCCGTACGGGCAAGGTCCCCGGCCTCCGACCGGGGGTGTCGTCCCCACCGACATGAAAACCGATCACGGCGGGGGGTCGGGCGTCTGCGTATGTACTTTTCGCTATGCGTCGCGCGAAGAGTGCGAAGTGCGTAGGAAAGGGGTCTGGAAGCTTCAGCCCTGGCGCTGCTTGTGGCGCAGGTTGTCGCAGATGACCATGACCCGGCCGTGGCGGCGGATCACCTTGCACTTGTCGCAGATCTTCTTGACGCTCGGCTTGACCTTCATGGGATTGAGGCTCTCCGGGTCAGGCCGCACCCTCACGGGACCCTCATGGGAGGCGAGGCCGCGGCTCGATCTGTCGGTCTACTTGTAGCGGTAGACGATCCGCCCGCGCGTCAGGTCGTACGGAGAAAGCTCCACTACGACCCGGTCGTCGGGAAGGATACGGATGTAGTGCATCCGCATCTTGCCGCTGATGTGCGCGAGGACCTGGTGCCCGTTCTGGAGCTCCACCTTGAACATCGCGTTCGGGAGAGACTCGACGACGGTGCCCTCGATCTCGATGGCCCCTTGTTTTTTGGCCATGCTCTAGCGCTTCACCTTCCGGGATCGGCTACCTGGGGTGGTCCGGGCATACGGATACACCTGGACCGACGAGCCAGTCTACGCCACAACCACCCGGAAAGACGAATTCGTGGATTCTCCCCGAACTCCAAGATCAATAACCGTCGAACGGCCGGATTCCGGCCAAATCATCACTCGACGTGACCGGACCGGCGCATTCCGCGGCCCGCCGTCACGCGGCGTCACGCCGCCCCCACGACACCCTCGCGGCACCTGCGGGGCCGAGAAGGGGGCGCCCAGCCCAGCGGGTCAGCTCAGCGGGTCAGGGGCCGCCGTCACGCCCAGCTCCGCCAGCTTCGCCTTGCCGCCGTCCGGAGCCGTCAGCACGACGGGCCCCTCCTCGGTCAGCGCGACGGAGTGCTCCCAGTGGCTGGACCAGGTGCCGTCGTTCGTCTTGACCGTCCAGTCGTCCTCGAGGACGTGGGTCTTGGCCGTGCCGAGGCTCACCATGGGCTCGATGGCCAGGCACATCCCGGGCACCAGCTTGGGCCCGCGGCCACGGCGGCGGTCCACGTAGTTCAGCAGGTGCGGGTCCATGTGCATCTGGGAGCCGATGCCGTGGCCGCCGTAGTCCTCGACGATGCCGTACTTGCCGGAGGCGGGGCGCGGCTGGCGGCGGATGTAGCCCTCGATGGCCTTGGAGATGTCGACGAGGCGGTTGCCCTTGCGGACGGCGGCGATGCCCGCCCACATCGACTCCTCCGTCACCCTGCTCAGCTCGTGCAGCTCGGCCGCGTGCCCCTCGCCGACGAAGACCGTCAGCGCCGCGTCGCCGTGCCAGCCGTCGATGATCGCGCCCGCGTCGATGGAGAGCAGATCGCCGGACTTCAGCACGGTCTCGCGGTCCGGGATGCCGTGCACCACGACGTCGTTCACGGAGGTGCAGATGTTGCCGGGGAAGCCGCCGTACCCCAGGAAGTTCGGCTTGGCACCGTGGTCGGCCAGCACCTTGGCCGCGACCTCGTCCAGGTCCTTCGTCGTCGCGCCCGGCACGGCGGCCTCGGCACACGCCTTGTGCATCGCGGCGACCACCAGCCCGGCCGCGCGCATCTTCGCGATCTGCTCGGGGGTCTTGATCTCCACCATGCGGCTGACGCCTTCCTGGACTTTCTGGGACTGACTACGTCGACTTCCGGGCCCCGGCGCCGCTGCCGCGCGACGGCCTGGCCCTGGCACTCCCCCGCGCGCACCCGCGCACGGACGTGCCCCTTACACGATACGGCCGCGGCACCCCGAAGGGCACCGCGACCGTGGCCGGACGGACCGCGCGGCCCCGGAGGGCCGCCGTCTCAGTCCCGTCCCAGAGCGCGCATGGCGCGCTCCGTCACCTCGCCGACCTTGCCCAGCGCGGAGATCGTGGTGACCAGATCCTGCGCCTTGTAGTGGTCGATGATCGGCTCGGTCTCGCTGTGGTAGACCGCGAGGCGCTTGCGCACCGTCTCCTCGCGGTCGTCGTCACGCTGATACAGCTCGCCGCCGCACGCGTCGCACACGCCGTCCTTCTTCGGAGGGCTGTACTCGACGTGGAAGACGTGGCTGCTGTCGCTGCGGCAGATGCGCCGTCCGGCGATCCGCTTCACGACCTCGTCCTCGGGGACCTCCAGGTCGAGAACGGCGTCGAGCTTTGTGCCCTTCTCCTCCAGAAGCGCGTCGAGCGCCTCGGCCTGGGCGATGTTGCGCGGGAAGCCGTCGAGCAGGAAGCCGTCCTCGGCGTCCGGCTCCTCCATGCGGTCGCGCGCCATCCCTATGGTGACCTCGTCCGGTACGAGCTGACCGGCCCGCATGTACTCCTGCGCCTGCTGCCCGAGCGGGGTGCCCTGGCTGATGTTGGCGCGGAAGAGGTCGCCCGTCGAGATGTGCGGGATCGACAGGTTCTTGGCCAGGAACGCCGCCTGCGTTCCCTTACCCGCGCCAGGCGGTCCGACGAGGACGATACGCATCAGCGGAGGAACCCTTCGTAATGGCGCTGCTGAAGCTGGCTCTCGATCTGCTTCACGGTCTCAAGCCCGACACCCACGATGATCAGGATGCTCGTCCCGCCGAACGGGAAGTCCTGCTGAGCGTTGAACATGATCAGCGCGACCGTCGGAACCAGTGCGATCAGACCCAGATAGAGCGACCCCGGCCACGTGATGCGGTTCAGCACGTAGCTCAGGTACTCCGCCGTGGGACGACCTGCCCGGATACCCGGGATGAAGCCACCATACTTCTTCATGTTGTCGGCAACTTCTTCGGGGTTGAAGGAGATGGCGACGTAGAAGAAGGCGAAGAAGACAATCAGCAGGAAATACGTGGCGATGTAGATCGGGTGGTCGCCCTTGACGAAGTGGGCCTGAATCCACTCGGCCCAGCCCGCCTGGGATCCGCTGAACTGAACGATCAGTGCCGGAATGTAGAGCAGCGACGACGCGAAGATGACGGGAATCACACCCGCCTGATTGACCTTCAGCGGGATGTAGGTGGACGTACCACCGTAGCTGCGGCGGCCGATCATGCGCTTCGCGTACTGCACGGGAATCCTGCGCTGTGCCTGCTCGACGAAGACGACGAGCGCCACCATGGCGAGACCGCAGACGATGACGGCGCCGAACTCGATCCAGCCGTCCGCCAGCTTGCCCTGCTTCTTGATGGCCCACAGAGCGCCGGGGAAGCCCGCGGCGATCGAGGTGAACATGAGGATCGACATGCCGTTGCCGATGCCCTTGTCGGTGACCAGTTCACCGAGCCACATGATGAGCGCCGTACCGGCCGTCATCGTGATGACCATGGTGATGGTCGTGAAGATGGACTGATCGGGAATGATCTGGTCGCGCACCTGGCACTGGGGGAAGAGGGAGCCGCTGCGTGCCGTCGCCACCAGGCCGGTCGCCTGGAGGACGGACAGCGCCACGGTGAGATAACGCGTGTACTGCGTGATCTTCCCCTGGCCCGCCTGGCCCTCCTTCTTGAGGGCTTCGAGACGCGGGATGACCACGACGAGCAGCTGAAGGATGATGCTCGCCGTGATGTACGGCATGATGCCGAGCGCGAAGATGGTCAACTGCAACAGCGCACCACCGCTGAACATATTGACCAGCCCGAAGAGCCCCTGGCTTCCTGAGGCCTCCTTCATGCACTGGTTGACGTTCTCAAAGCTGACGCCTGGAACCGGAATGTGTGCCCCGAGCCGGAAGAGCACCATGATGGCCAGCGTGAAGAGCAGCTTCTTGCGCAGGTCGGGCGTCTGAAACGCCCGGGCGAACGCGGTGAGCACGGTGCCTCCTGCGCCCCCCGCGTTCGCTACGCGAGAGGTGACGGTCTTGAGGATCGACAGATATCAACAGTGCACGCCACCTTACCGGCGACCGTGCCCGCCGTGGAACGACTGACCGGGGATGCCCCGTTGGGACATCCCCGGCCTGTCAGTCAACGAACTCAGACAAGTTCGGTGACGGTGCCACCGGCTGCGGTGATCTTCTCCTGCGCGGAGCCGGAGACCTTGTCGACGGTCACCTGCAACGCGACGGAGATCTCGCCGGTGCCGAGCACCTTCACGAGCTCGTTCTTGCGAACAGCGCCCTTGGCGACCAGATCGGCCACCGTGACCTCGCCACCCTCGGGGTAGAGCGCGGCCAGCTTCTCCAGGTTCACCACCTGGAAGTGCTTGTGGGCGGGGTTCCGGAAGCCCTTGAGCTTGGGCAGCCGCATGTGCAGCGGCATCTGCCCGCCCTCGAAGCGCTCCGGCACCTGGTAGCGGGCCTTGGTGCCCTTGGTGCCACGACCAGCGGTCTTGCCCTTGGACGCCTCACCACGACCCACACGGGTCTTGGCGGTCTTGGCGCCAGGAGCCGGCCGGAGGTTGTGGACCTTCAGCGGGTTGTTCTCCGCCATCTCAGTCGACCTCCTCGACCGTGATGAGGTGCCGCACGGTGTGCAGCTGACCCCGGACCACGGGGCTGTCCTCACGCACGGCCACGTCGTTGACGCGCTTCAGACCGAGGGTCCGCAGCGTGTCCCTGTGGTTCTGCTTGGTCCCGATGACGGAACGCGACTGCGTGATCTTCAGGCGAGCCATTACGCACTCACCCCGGCACGCGCCCGCAGCAGAGCGGCGGGTGCAACGTCCTCGAGCGGCAGACCGCGACGGGCGGCGATCTCCTCGGGGCGCTGAAGCCCGCGAAGAGCACCCACCGTGGCGTGCACGATGTTGATCGGGTTCGACGAGCCGAGCGACTTGCTCAGCACGTCGTGGATGCCCGCGCACTCCAGCACGGCACGCACCGGGCCACCGGCGATCACACCGGTACCGGGCGAAGCCGGCTTGAGCAGCACGACGCCCGCGGCTTCCTCACCCTGGATCGGGTGGGGAATCGTGCCCTGGATACGGGGGACCTTGAAGAAGTGCTTCTTGGCCTCCTCAACGCCCTTGGCGATGGCGGCCGGCACCTCCTTGGCCTTGCCGTAACCGACACCCACGGTGCCGTCACCGTCGCCCACCACGACCAGCGCGGTGAAGCTGAAGCGACGACCACCCTTCACTACCTTGGCGACGCGGTTGATCGCGACGACGCGCTCGACGTACGCGGTCTTCTCGGCGGCGGCGCCGCCGTCCCGGCCCTTACGGTCCCGCCGCTCGCCGCCACCGGCGCCGCCACCGCGGCGCTGGGGTCCAGCCATTGGAATTACCTCTCTCGTTTACGTCCGCTAGCTCGGAACCTGGCTCAGAACTTGAGCCCGGCCTCGCGGGCGGCGTCAGCCAGAGCGGCAATCCGCCCTGCGTACTTGTTGCCACCGCGGTCGAACACGACGGCCTCGACACCCGCGGCCTTCGCACGCTCGGCGACCAGCGCGCCGACCTGCTTGGCCTGCTCGCCCTTGCCGGACTCGCCACCGCGGACAGAGCTGTCCAGGTGCGAGGCCGAGGCCAGCGTGTGGCCCGCGACGTCGTCGATGACCTGAGCGGTGATACCGCGGTTCGTGCGCGTCACGACCAGGCGAGGGCGCTCGGGCGTGCCCGAGACCTTCTTGCGGATGCGGATGTGACGGCGCTTGGCGGCGGCGCGCTTGTAGGCGTCGCCCTTAGCGATCTTCACGCCGTATGCCATGGCTACTTACCAGCCTTTCCGACCTTGCGGCGGATGGTCTCGCCCGCGTACTTGACGCCCTTGGCCTTGTACGGGTCGGGCTTCCGCAGCTTGCGGATGTTCGCGGCGACCTCGCCGACCTGCTGCTTGTCGATGCCCTCGACCGAGAACTTGGTCGGCGACTCGACCTTGAAGGAGATGCCTTCCGGCGCCTCAATCAGGATCGGGTGGCTGTAGCCCAGCGAGAACTCCAGGTTGGAGCCCTTGGCCTGGACGCGGTAACCCACACCGCTGATTTCGAGGTCCTTGCTGAATCCCGCGGTCACGCCAGTGATCATGTTCGCCACCAGCGTGCGGGACAGGCCGTGCAGGGCCTTGTTCCGGCTCTCGTCGTTGGGCCGGGTGACGACGATCTCGCCGTCCTCGCCCTTGGCGATCTCGATGGGCGCGGAAACGGTGACCGAGAGGGCGCCCTTGGGGCCCTTCACGTTGACCGTCTGGCCATCGAGGGTGACGTCCACACCGGCGGGAACCTGGATGGGGAGCTTGCCGATTCGCGACATTGCTTTGCCTCCGTTCCCTTCCGTTACCAGACGTAGGCGAGGACTTCCCCACCCACGCCCTTCTTCTGCGCCTGCTTGTCGGTGAGGAGACCGTGCGACGTGGAGATGATCGCCACGCCCAGGCCGCCGAGCACCTTCGGCAGGTTGGTGGACTTTGCGTAGACCCGCAGACCCGGCTTCGAGATCCGCTTGATGCCTGCGATCGAGCGCTCGCGGTTCGGGCCGAACTTCAGCTCCAGAACGAGGCTCTTGCCCACCTGGGCGTCCTCGGTCTTCCAGCCGGTGATGTAGCCCTCCTGCTGGAGGATCTCCGCGATGTGCGACTTGATCTTGCTGTGAGGCATCACGACGGTGTCGTGGTACGCCGAGTTCGCGTTTCGCAGACGCGTCAGCATGTCTGCGATCGGATCGGTCATGGTCATGTGATGGCCTTCGGCCTCTCTCGCCGGGGTTTCCTGTATGCGCCCTCCCTCTCCCCGTGCGAGGACGGGACGGGTGGGGTGCGGGGACCTACGGCGTAGTAAGACGGTCATGGGCGGCGGGCGCCCAACCCCACAAGGCTAAGCCATGCGGGATCGGGCTCCGCGCCGTCCTTGATGCTCTTACCGAGAGTCCTGGCTGGCCCTCCTGCCGCCATCCGGCTCCCGCTCAGGGGCGGTTCACCGGTCGGCGGACGTGGTGCGGAGGGTTACCAGGAGCTCTTGGTCACGCCCGGCAGCTCGCCACGGTGAGCCATCTCACGAAGGCACACGCGGCACAGGCCGAACTTGCGGTAGACAGAGTGCGGACGGCCGCAGCGCTGGCAGCGCGTGTAGCCACGCACCGCGAACTTCGGCTTCCGGCTGGCCTTGGAGATCAGAGCCTTCTTCGCCATGATCAGTTCTCCTTGAACGGGAAGCCGAGGTGACGAAGGAGGGACCGGCCCTCGTCGTCGTTGGACGCCGTCGTGACCACGGTGATGTCCATGCCCCGGACCCGGTCGATCTTGTCCTGGTCGATCTCGTGGAACATGACCTGCTCCGTGAGACCGAAGGTGTAGTTGCCCCTGCCGTCGAACTGCTTCGGCGACAGACCGCGGAAGTCGCGGATGCGCGGCAGCGCGAGCGACAGCAGGCGGTCGAGGAACTCCCACATGCGGTCGCCGCGAAGCGTCACGTGGCAACCGATCGGCTGGCCCTCACGCAGCTTGAACTGCGCGATGGACTTACGGGCCTTGGTCACGGCGGGCTTCTGGCCGGTGATCGTGGTGAGGTCCTTGATGGCACCCTCGATCAGCTTGGAGTCGCGGGCGGCGTCGCCCACACCCATGTTGACCACGATCTTGGTCAGGCCAGGGATCTGCATGACGTTCTCGTACGAGAACTCTTCCTGCAACTTGCCCTGGATCTCGGAGCGGTAGCGCTGCTTGAGGCGCGGGGCTTCAGTGGTGGCAGTCATCAGATGTCCTCACCGGTCCGCTTGGCAACGCGGATCTTGTTGCCGTCCTCGTCGAAGCGGTAACCGACGCGGGTCACGACCTTCGAGCCGTCCTTCTCCACGACGAGCTGAACGTTGCTCACGTGAACGGGGGCCTCGGTCGTCACGATGCCGCCGGTCTTCGAACCACGAGCGGTCTGGCCGGCCTTGGTGTGCTTCTTGACCCGGTTGACACCCTCGACCAGGACGCGGTCCTCGCGGGGGAAGGCCGCGATGACCTTGCCCTGCTTGCCCTTGTCCTTGCCGGTGATGACCTGAACCAGGTCGCCCTTCTTGATCTTCATGGTCACAGCACCTCCGGCGCGAGGGAGATGATCTTCATGAACTTCTTCTCGCGCAGCTCACGGCCCACCGGGCCGAAGATACGGGTGCCGCGGGGGTCGCCATCGTTCTTGAGGATGACGGCCGCGTTCTCGTCGAAGCGGATGTACGAGCCGTCGGGGCGGCGGCGCTCCTTCACGGTGCGCACGATGACAGCCTTGACGATGTCGCCCTTCTTCACGTTCCCGCCCGGGATCGCGTCCTTGACGGTAGCGACAATGACGTCACCGATGCCCGCGTAGCGCCGGCCCGAGCCGCCGAGCACACGGATGGTGAGAATTTCCTTCGCACCCGTGTTGTCGGCGACGCGAAGCCGAGACTCCTGCTGGATCACGTCTATCTCCTGTGTGTCTGCCGGTTCCCCCGGGGCCGGCTCTCAGCGAGCCGGCCCCGGGAGCCTGGCGGAACGAACTCCGAGGGGCCCCCATGTACTTTTCTGGGGCCTCGGAGAATTACTTGGCCTTCTCGAGGATCTCGACGATGCGCCAGCGCTTGGTCGCGGACAGCGGCCGGGTCTCCATGAGGAGGACGCGGTCGCCGACGCCAGCGGCGTTCTGCTCGTCGTGCGCCTTGAGCTTGTTCGTACGGCGGATGACCTTGCCGTACAGCGCGTGCTTGACGCGGTCCTCGACGGCGACGACGACGGTCTTGTCCATCTTGTCGCTGACGACCAGACCCTCGCGGGTCTTGCGGAAGCCGCGCGTCTGCGTCTCCGCGGCGGAGCCGCTGTTGTTTGCAGTAGTCACATTCGTCTCGCTCATCAGGCGCTCTCCACCGTCTCGATGCCCAGCTCGCGCTCACGCATCAGGGTGTAGATCCGGGCGATGTCCTTGCGCACGGCCTTGAGACGGCCGTGGTTCTCAAGCTGTCCGGTCGCCGCCTGGAAGCGGAGATTGAACAGCTCCTCCTTGGACTCGCGGAGCTTGCCGACAAGCTCCTCGTTGCCCAGCTCGCGCAGCTCGGACGCCTTGGTTCCGGCCGCCATCACGACTCACCTGCCTCGCGCCGAACGATCCGGCACTTCATCGGAAGCTTGTGGGCGGCGCGGGTCAGCGCCTCCTTGGCAATCTTCTCGTTCGGGTAGGACAGCTCGAACATCACCCGACCGGGCTTGACGTTCGCGATCCACCACTCCGGCGAACCCTTACCGGAACCCATGCGGGTCTCGGCGGGCTTCTTGGTCAGCGGGCGGTCCGGGTAAATGTTGATCCAGACCTTGCCGCCGCGCTTGATGTGACGGGTCATGGAGATACGAGCTGCCTCGATCTGCCTGTTCGTCACGTAAGCGGCGGTGACGGCCTGGATGCCGTACTCACCGAAAGCAACTTCGGTGCCACCCTTGGCCATGCCCTTGCGCTTCGGGTGGTGCTGCTTGCGGTGCTTGACCCTGCGAGGGATCAGCATTGTGGTCAGGCCTCCGTTCCGGTGCTCTCAGCAGCCGGAGCGGCAGCCGCGTCGGCCTTGGGGGCCTCGGCGGCGGCGGCATTCTGCTGCTGCGGCTTGCGGCCGCGACCGCCACGCTCGCCACCACGACGGGGGCGGTCGTTGCCGCCACCGCGCGACGGGCGGTTGCCCGCACGCGCCGCGGCGTTCTCGGCGCGGACCTCAGCGATGTTCTTGACGTCGCCCTTGTAGATCCAGACCTTCACGCCGATGCGGCCGAAGGTGGTCTTGGCCTCGAAGAAGCCGTAGTCGACGTTCGCGCGGAGCGTGTGCAGGGGCACACGGCCCTCGCGGTAGAACTCCGAGCGAGACATCTCGGCGCCGCCGAGACGGCCGCCGCACTGGATCTTGATGCCCTTGGCCCCGGCCTTCATCGCCGTCTGCATGCTCTTGCGCATGGCGCGACGGAACGAGACACGGGAGGAGAGCTGCTCGGCGACCGCCTGGGCCACGAGCTGCGCGTCCGTCTCGGGGTTCTTGACCTCGAGGATGTTGAACTGGATCTGCTTGCCGGTCAGCTTCTCCAGGTTGCCCCGGAGACGGTCGGCCTCCGCGCCGCGGCGGCCGATGACGATGCCCGGCCGGGCGGTGTGGACGTCGACGCGGACGCGGTCACGCGTGCGCTCGATCTCCACCTTGGAGATGCCGGCCCGCTCCATGCCCTGCGTGAGCATCTTGCGGATCGCGACGTCTTCCTTGACGTAGTCCTTGTACAGCTTGTCGGCGTACCACCGCGACTTGAAGTCGGTGGTGATGCCGAGCCGGAACCCGTGCGGGTTTACCTTCTGGCCCATTACCGGGTTCCTTCCTTGCTGCTCACGACCACGGTGATGTGGCTCGTCCGCTTGCGGATCCGGTAGGCGCGGCCCTGGGCGCGCGGCCGGAACCGCTTCAGGGTCGGGCCCTCGTCGACGTACGCCTCGGAGATGTAGAGGCTGTCGGCGTCCGTGTGGTCGTAGTTGTGCGCGGCGTTGGCGATGGCGCTGTCCAGCACCTTGCCCACCGGCACGCTCGCGGCCTGCGGGGCGAAACGCAGGACCGCCTGAGCCTCCGTGGCAGCCATGCCACGGACGAGGTCCACCACCCGGCGGGCCTTCATGGGCGTGACACGCACGTAGCGCGCCTGGGCCCTGGCTTCCATGGTTGTCCCTTCGGTGTCAGTCATGTCTTCACACCCCGCCCATCAACGACGACGCGACTTGCGGTCGTCCTTGACGTGGCCGCGGAAGGTGCGGGTCGGCGCAAACTCGCCGAGCTTGTGGCCGACCATCGACTCGGTGATGAACACCGGGACGTGCTTACGGCCGTCGTGCACCGCGATCGTGTGGCCCAGCATCGCCGGGACGATCATCGAGCGGCGAGACCAGGTCTTGATGACGTTCTTGGTGCCCGCTTCGTTCTGCGCTTCCACCTTCTTCATGAGGTGGGCGTCTACGAAGGGCCCCTTCTTGAGACTGCGCGGCATCGAAAACCCCGCCTCCTAGCGCTTCTTGTTCGTCTTGCGGCGGCGGACGATGTACTTGTTGCTGGCCTTCTTCGGCGAGCGCGTACGGCCTTCCTTCTGGCCCCACGGCGACACCGGGTGACGGCCACCAGAGGTACGACCCTCACCACCACCGTGCGGGTGGTCGATCGGGTTCATCACGACACCGCGAACGGTCGGGCGGACGCCCTTCCAGCGCATGCGGCCGGCCTTGCCCCAGTTGATGTTCGACTGCTCGGCGTTGCCGACCTCGCCGACAGTGGCGCGGCAGCGGACGTCGACCAGGCGGATCTCACCGGACGGCATGCGCAGGTGGGCCATGCGGCCCTCCTTGGCCAGGAGCTGCACGGACGCACCGGCGGAGCGGGCGAACTTCGCGCCGCCGCCGGGCCGCAGCTCGATGGCGTGGATGGTCGTACCGACCGGGATGTAGCGCAGCGGCAGGTTGTTCCCCGGCTTGATGTCGGCGCCCTGGCCGTTCTCGATCCGGTGGCCCTGCTCGATGCCGCGCGGCGCGAGGATGTAGCGCTTCTCGCCGTCGGCGTAGTGCAGGAGCGCGATGCGCGCGGTGCGGTTGGGGTCGTACTCGATGTGCGCGACCTTCGCCGGCACGCCGTCCTTGTCGTGCCGACGGAAGTCGATCACGCGGTAGGCGCGCTTGTGCCCACCACCCTGGTGGCGAGCGGTCACACGACCGGCGTTGTTACGGCCGCCCTTGCTGTGCAGCGGGCGGACCAGCGACTTCTCCGGCGTGGACCGCGTGACCTCGACGAAGTCGGCGACGCTGGAGCCACGACGGCCCGGAGTCGTCGGCTTGTACTTGCGGATACCCATTTCTCAGTCCTCGTCCGATATCGGACGGCTCCTGTCTCCGTTAGGAGACGGGGCCGCCGAAGATGTCGATACGGTCGCCCTCAGCGAGGGTCACGATGGCGCGCTTCGAGTCGGCGCGCTTCCCGTAACCGGTGCGGGTGCGCTTGCGCTTGCCCTGCCGGTTGATCGTGTTGACCCCGGTGACCTTGACCGAGAAGACCGCCTCGACGGCCTGCTTGATCTGGGTCTTGTTCGCGCGCGGATCGACGATGAACGTGTACTTGTTCTCGTCCAGCAGCGCGTAGCTCTTCTCCGAGACCACCGGCTTGATCAGAAGGTCACGGGGGTCCGTGAACGTCTTGCTGGTGACCTCGGCGACAGTCTGCTCGCTCATCAGGCGTCGCTCCCTTCGAGCTCAGCCCCGGCCTGCTTCGGGCCGGTCACGAAGGACTCGAAGGCGGCCTTCGTGAAGACCACGTCGTCGGAGACGAGCACGTCGTACGTGTTGAGCTGCCCCGGCTCCAGGATGTGCACCTGGGGCAGGTTGCGGGCGGAGAGCCACGCGGCCTCGTCGGCGCGCTCGGCGACCAGCAGCACGTGCTTGCGCTCGCTGATCTTGCCCAGCAGCGTCTTCGCCGCCTTCGTGGAGACCTCGCCCTCGACCACGCCGGAGACGACGTGGACTCGGTCGTGACGGGCCCGGTCCGAGAGGGCACCGCGCAGTGCGGCGGCCTTCATCTTCTTCGGGGTCCGCTGCGAGTAGTCACGCGGCTGCGGGCCGTGGACGACGCCACCGCCGGCGAACTGCGGAGCGCGGACCGAACCCTGACGGGCGCGGCCGGTGCCCTTCTGGCGGTACGGCTTCTTGCCACCGCCGCGGACCTCGCCGCGAGTCTTGGTCTTGTGCGTGCCCTGACGGGCAGCGGCCAGCTGCGCGACAACGACCTGGTGGATCAGCGGAACGCTGACCTGCACGTCGAAGATCTCCGAGGGGAGCTCGACGGTCCCGGCCTTGTCGCCTGCCGGCGAAAGGATGTCAATGGTGCTCATCGGTTACCTCAGGCCCCCTTGGCCGCGGTACGGACCAGGACGAGGCCGCCGTTCGGACCGGGGACTGCGCCCTTGATGAGCAGCAGGCCCTTCTCCGCGTCAACGGCATGGACGGTCAGGTTCTGGGTGGTGACCCGCTCATTGCCCATACGGCCAGCCATGCGGGTGCCCTTGAAGACGCGGCCCGGGGTGGCGCAGCCACCGATGGCGCCCGGCTTGCGGTGCACGCGGTGGGCACCGTGCGATGCCTTGCCGCCGTGGAAGCCGTGCCGCTTCATGCCACCTGCGAAGCCCTTGCCCTTGGACTTTCCGGTGACGTCGACCTTGCCGCCTGCCTCGAAGGTGTCGGCGCTGACTTCCTGGCCGAGCGTGTACTCGCTGGCGTCGGAGGTGCGCAGCTCCACCAGGTGGCGGCGCGGGGTGACGTCGGCCTTGGCGAAGTGGCCCTTGAGGGGCTTGTTCACCTTGCGCGGGTCGATCTCGCCGAAGGCGATCTGAACGGCCTCGTAGCCGTCCTTGTCTGCGGTGCGGACCTGGGTGACGACATTGGGTCCGGCCTTGACTACGGTCACGGGGACAACGCGGTTGTTGTCGTCCCAGACCTGGGTCATGCCGAGCTTCTCGCCCAGGACGCCCTTGATCTGCTTAGCCATCTTCAGCGCACCCCTCAGAGCTTGATCTCGATGTCGACGCCGGCCGGAAGGTCCAGGCGCATCAGCGAGTCAACGGTCTTCGGCGTCGGGTCGAGGATGTCGATCAGGCGCTTGTGGGTACGCATCTCGAAGTGCTCGCGCGCGTCCTTGTACTTGTGCGGCGACTTGATGACGCAGTACACGTTCTTCTCAGTGGGCAGCGGCACCGGGCCCGCGACC
Source organism: Streptomyces sp. NPDC054796 (assembly GCF_053611545.1). NCBI lineage: Bacteria > Bacillati > Actinomycetota > Actinomycetes > Kitasatosporales > Streptomycetaceae > Streptomyces > Streptomyces sp. NPDC054796. Next base: position 32,421 of record NZ_JBSHAO010000017.1, read on the forward strand.
GACGCACCAGTGCGGGTCACCGTCTCGACGATCTTCTTCGCCGAGGTGTCGATGACCTCGTGGTCGTAGGCCTTGAGCCGGATGCGGATCTTCTGTCCCGCCATGGCTACTTCGTAGTCCTGTCTCTCGTAACGCTCTGGACCCCGTGGATCCCGTGCCCCCCTCACCCCGTCGGGCCGACCCACGCGGTCGGGCGTGTCGTGCCCCTACTCGAATTTCTCCGAATGAGGTTTTCCTGGGGAGGAAGAGGCGGTATGACCCACCGGGTGCCCTGGCTGGAAGCCCCTCCTGCGCTTCCCGGAAGATTCCCGTATTTCCGTCCCTGATAAGGGACGACGAATACGCTGGGACTCGCTTCCGGTCCTCCCGGCGGGAGGCGCACAGCATCGGCACTCAACCGAGCAACCTGGACAGTGTGCCACAGTGCGTTTGGGTCACGCCAACCGGCGTCACGCCCGGGTTGACCGGCGGCCACGGGCCTCGTCGGCCCCTCCGGAGCCCGGCAGCGACCCTGTGGTGGCCCGACGGCGTTCCAGTCGCGCAGCATTACCAGACTCCCCCCTGGCTCCGCAAGCCCTCGATGCCGTGACAGAGAGATACGGCCGACCGCTTTTCGGGTACGGGCGCGGGGTGCGGGTGTGACGGACGTTACGGCGCGGGGCGAGCGCGGGCGGGTGGTGACATCGTGCCGGGAACACCCTTGCGCGGTGTCGCACGTACTTGCCTAGCGTGACTCCTTGGACGGGCCGGAGGCAGGCAGAAACCGGGCGGGGGGAGGCGCGCGCGATGGGGGCCGGAGACGGCGAGGGCCGCGGGGGCGGCCGGGGCGGCGGCCAGGGCGACGTCAACTGGAACAAGGAGTCCCTCGATCTGATCGAGAAGGGGCTCAAGAAGGCCATCGGGGAGCTGAAGGAGTCCGGCAGCTCAGCGACCTCCTCGGTCCAGGGCGCGGGCTTCGAAGAGCTGTCCCTCACGCACATGGAGGCGGGGCACCCGGGCCTGGCGGGGGACTTCGAGGACTTCTGCGAGAGGTGGGAGTGGGGCGTGCGCGCCCTGGTCCAGAACGCGAACGGCCTGGCGCAGCGCCTCGGGCTGGCCGCTGGCATGGCCTACGAGGAGGACCGGTACGCGGCGGGGACGTTCAAGATCGCGCTGAACTCGGCCTCCTACACCGGCAACCCGCACGCGAGCGAGGAGGACGTCGCCGAGCAGGGCTGGGGCGACATCATGACGCCCGACGCGCCGGACTACAGCGCCGAGTCCTTCGAGCGTGCGGGCGACGACATCGGCCAGGACTGGAAGGACACCGCAAGGGAGGTCACCTCCACGGGGCGCGGCGGCATGTACACGGATCTCGCCCAGGAGATGTCCGGCGTCAGCGACGAGCAGGTCGAGGAGCAGCGGGACGAGTGGTTCGGCCCCTCCCCCGAGGAACGGGCTGCCGGGAGACACGCCGGGGAACAAGGGGGCGAGGGCTGATGGGGTGGCGTGACTTCGTACCCGACTCCATCGAGGACAAGGGCGAGGAGCTTGTCGAGGACGCGGGCGACAACATCGAGGGCATCGGCAACTGGGGCGCCGACCGGCTCGACGAGGCGGGCTGGGAGGGCGGCGCCGACTGGGTGCGGGGCACGTCGCGCTCGGCGGCGAACAGGCTCGGCGCCGAGGTGGCCGAGCTGCAACTGGACCAGAGCGACGACCCCACGAAGCTGGTCTACGGCAGCCCCGGCAAGCTGCGCGCGACCGCTGGCCACCTCACGGACTTCAAGTCCGCGTTCGACGACGTCGCCAAGGGCCTGGGCGGCCTGCACGAGGGGACGCTGAGGGGCAAGGCAGCGGACGCCTTCTGGGAGAAGGTCGGGCTGGAACCGGCCAAGTGGATCAAGGCCGCTGACGCCTGCGAGAAGGCCGCCGGAGCGCTGGAGGACTTCGCGCACACGGTGGAGTGGGCCCAGGGCCAGGCCCGCGAGGCCATCGCCAAGTACAAGGACGGCAAGAAGAAGGAGGGAGCGGAGCAGCTCGACGAGGCCCGCGCCCAGCGCGACGCGGCGGCGGCCCGCGCGCGCAGCGCCGTACAGGCCGCCCGTGACGCGGCCCCGCCCAAGCCCGACTACGCGGACCAGGCCGGCGACGGCCTCACCGGCATGCAGCTCGACGCCACCCATCTCGCCGGGGGCATCGTCAAGGGCACCGCGGGCCTCAACAACTTCGTGCGCGGCATCAACCCGCTGGACCCGTACAACGTCACGCACCCCGCCGAGTACGCCACCCGCCTCAACTCCACAGTCACCGGCATCGCCCGCGTCGCCAACGATCCCGTCGGCACCGGCAAGCAGATGTGGGACACCTTCCAGAAGGACGGCGCCGAGGGCCTGGGCCGCCTCTTCCCCGAGCTGCTGGGCACAAAGGGCCTCGGGATGGCGACGAAGGCGGGGCGGGCTGGGAAGCTCGCGAAGGAGGCGTCGGAGGGGCGCGGCGCGCTCCAGGAGAAGGGTCCCGCGCAGTCGGCGCGGAAGACCGAGGAGACCCCGTCCAAGAACTCCGACCCCATCGATCTGTCCACGGGGCGCATGTATCTGCCCCAGACCGATCTGGCACTCGCCGGGGCCCTGCCGCTCGTCTTCACCCGCCGCGTGGAGTCCGGCTACCGGCTGGGGCGCTGGTTCGGCCCGTCCTGGTCCTCGACGGTCGACCAGCGGCTGGAGATCGACGCGGAGGGCGTCGTCCTCGTCGCGGAGGACGGCCGCCTGCTGTCGTACCCGCACCCGGCGCCCGGCGTCCCCACCCTGCCGTCGGCGGGCGCGGCCCGCATGCCGCTGGAGCGCACCCCGGACGGCGGCTACACGCTCACGGACCCCGACACGGGGTGGACGCGGCACTTCGCGCCCCCGGAGGACACCTCGTACGGGGGCGGCGCGGCCGGGAGCGTCGCGCCCGGGGACGGCACGGCCCGGATCGAGCAGCTCACCGACCGCAACGGCGCCGCCATCACCTTCGAGTACGCCCCGGCCACGGGCGCGCCCGCGCGGCTGGTCCACAGCGGCGGCTACGAGGTGACGCTGACGACCGAGGACGGCCGCGTCACGGCGCTCGGCCTCGTACAGCCCGACGGCACCGTCCAGCGGGTCCTGTCCTACGCCTACACCGACGGCGACCTGACCGCCGTCACCAACTCCTCCGGGCGCCCCCTGCGCTTCGAGTACGACGACGAGCGCCGCGTCATCGCCTGGACCGACACCAACGGCCGCCGCTACGACTACGTCTACGACAACCTGCACCGCTGCATCGCCGAGGGCGGCACCGAGGGCCATATGCAGGTCCGCGTCGACTACGACGGCACCGACGCGGCGAGCGGTCACCGGGTCACCACGCTGACGACCGCCTCCGGGCACGCGACGCGGACCCTCTTCGACGGGCACGGCCTGGAGTCCGGCGAGATCGACCCGCTGGGCCACCGCACCGCCACGGAGCGGGACGCGCACAACCGCCCCCTCTCCCACACCGACGCACGGGGCGGGACGACGACGTTCGCGTACGACGAGGCGGGCCGCCTGGCCGGGGTGACACGCGCCGACGGCACGGCGACGTCCGTCGTCCGGAACCGTCTGGGCCTCCCCACCGTCGTCACGGACCCGGACGGCGCCGTCTGGCGCCAGGAGTGGGACGAGCGCGGCAACCGCACCTCCCTCACGGACCCCGCGGGCCACACCACCCACTACACGTACGACGGCCGCGGCCACCTCGCGACGGTGACCGACGCGCTCGGCGCGGTGACGCGCGTGCGGTGCGACGCGGCGGGCCTCCCCGTCGAGATCACCGACCCGCTGGGCGCGGTCACCCGCTACGCGCGCGACGCCTTCGGCCGCCCCGTCCGCGTCACGGACCCGCTGGGCGCGGTCACGGAGCTGTCCTGGACCATCGAGGGCAAGCTGCTGCGCCGCACCACGCCGGACGGCGCGACGGAGCGCTGGGAGTGGGACGGCGAGGGCAACTGCACGCGCCACGTCGACGCGGCGGGCGGCGCGACGACGTACGAGTACACCCACTTCGACGCCGTGACAGCCCGCACGGGCCCGGACGGCGTCCGGCACGAGTTCGCGTACGACACCGAGCTGCGGCTGACGGAGGTGCGGAACCCACAGGGCCTGACCTGGTCCTACACCTACGACCCGGCGGGCCGCCTCGTCGCCGAGCGCGACTTCGACGGCCGCGAGCAGCGCTACGAGCTGGACGCGGCGGGCGCGCTGGTGCGCCGTACGACCCCGTTCGGCGAGGAGATCGCGTACGAGCGGGACGCGCTGGGCCGCATCGCGCGCAAGGACGCGGCGGGCGCGGTCACCACGTACGCCTACGATCCGGCGGGCCGCCTCATGGAAGCGACCGGCCCGGATGCCTCGATCCGCTACCAGCGCGACAAGCTGGGCCGCGTCAGAACAGAGCTGGTCAACGGCCGCGCCCTCACCCACACGTACGACGCGCTGGGCCGCCGCGTCCGCCGTGTCACCCCGACGGGAGCCGTCTCCACCAGCACGTACGACGCGGCGGGCAACCGCACCTCGCTGACGGCCTCGGGCCACACCCTGGACTTCGCCAACGACGCGCTGGGCCGCGAGACGGAGCGCCGCATCGGCCCCGAGGGCCTCACCCTCACCCAGACGTGGGACCCGTCGGGCCTGCTGACCTCCCAGTCACTGACGGCTCCGGACACGGACCCGGTCCAGCACCGCGCGTACACCTACCGCCCCGACGGCTACCTCACGGCCGTGGACGACCTCCTCGCGGGGCGCAGCACCTTCGACCTGGACGCGGTCGGCCGCGTGACGGCGGTGCGCGCACGGGGCTGGACGGAGCGGTACGCCTACGACGAGGCGGGCAACCAGACCGACGCGTCCTGGCCCGCTGACCACGCCGCGCCGGAGGCGACAGGGCCCCGTACGTACGCGGGCACGGCGATCACGTCGGCGGGCCGGGTCCGCTACGAGCACGACGGCGCCGGGCGCATCACCCTCCGCCAGAAGGCCCGCCTCTCGAAGAAGCCGGACACCTGGCGCTACGCCTGGGACGCGGAGGACCGCCTCACCTCCGTGACCACGCCCGACGGCACCGTCTGGCACTACGCGTACGACCCCCTGGGCCGCCGCGTCGCGAAGCGCTCCGTGACGGAAAGCGTCGACTTCACCTGGGACGGCCCCACCCTCGTCGAACAGACCACCCACGCCCCTGCCCTCCCCCACCCCGTCACCCTCACCTGGGACCACCAGGGCTTCACCCCGCTCACCCAGACGGAACGCCTCACCGACGAGGCCACCCAGCGCGAAATAGACGCCCGCTTCTACGCGATCGTCACCGACCTGGTGGGCACTCCGACGGAACTGGTCGACGAACGGGGCACCATCGCCTGGCGCACCCGCTCCACCCTCTGGGGCACCACGACGTGGAACACCGACGCCTCCACCTACACCCCTCTCCGCTTCCCTGGCCAATACCACGACCCTGAAACGGGCCTCCACTACAACTACTTCCGCCACTACGACCCAGAAACGGCACGGTATCTTTCTCCGGATCCGCTGGGGCTGGAGGCGGCACCGAATCCGGGAACCTACGTACGCAATCCGTCCACGTGGTCGGATCCTCTCGGGCTGGCTCCCGGCCCCTGTCCAGAAGAGGGAACGGGGTACGGACCTACCGACCCGCCCGCCCGCACCGTGGGGCCGTGGACGCTCGGGGACATCGGTCGTGGCGCCTACGGACTCCGCCCGCGCCACCTCGGAGACCGCCTCGAAATCCATCACGCCGACCAGATGCCGGGCTCCCCCATTCATGAACTGGACCAGAACGTGCACCGTGGCCCTGGAACCGACCTGCATCGCAATCTCTGGAATCAGGGAGTTACCCCGGAAATGCGCGCCGAAGACACCCGGCTTCACTGGTGGTACCGTTCACAACAACAAGGATGGGGCCATTACGGGCCAGATCTGTGGTACGACAATTGGCCGAGCTAATCCCCGCTCACCATAGGGGTATATATGGAATTCGAAGAGTTTGAGGAGAAACTTCGGGCTGCTCAGCAGAAGCACGCCCCACCCGGCCGCCCTCCAGAACTCCACCCTTTCGACTCCTGGACGGCTTCCGACGAAGACATCGCGAGGGTACAGGAGGAGCTGGGGTCTACACTGCCGCGCAAATATACAGAATTCATGCGTCGCCACGGCGGCGGTCAGTTTCTTTTCGTTGATCTCCTGCCGGTCCTGAGTCACGATGGCACGGAAGATGACTTGGTCACCAGCAATCGGGAGATCAACGCAACTGGTTTCATCGCCGTCGCTCCCGTAGGCACCGGTGACTGGTGGGGCTTCCACTCGGTAAAGGGCGAGTGCGGTGACGAGGTGATCTTTCTGGACCACGAGGACGGCAGCACACAACTGGCGGCGGCCGACTTCCTGGAATTCCTCTCTGCCCAAGCACTCGGATGACCCCTACCTAGCCGGGAGCAAAGGAGAGACCCCTGAGGAGCCCCTTTAGCGCGCTCAGGACCGCGCTCACACCAGGGCGAGGCCGCGTCACATCCCCGTTCGGATGGCAGGTCCCGGAAACGCTTCGCTGGGTGGGCCCCGACCGCCTGCGCGCATTGATCGCGGAGGCCAGAAGCAAAGGGTTCAGCCGTAACGGAAAGCGCATCGACACCGAGGCCCTTCAAGAAGCCCGGTACGTCCTGATGCCGGTTCTTCCCGAGACGAACCCGGAGAAGAGCTGGATCTGCGAGCTGTTCGCCTACGACCCCGGCGCGGTGGGAGGGAAGCACTCGCCGCTGCGGCGGATCCCGCACCGCCTTGAGGTGCGGCCACACGTCTACGCGAGCCTCACACCGTTCCAGCCACGGGAGCAGAGCCAGCTCCTGCACGCCCTGGCATGGGAATTCACCTCACGGCCCGGGATCCCGCATCCCCAGGAGTGACACCGCACCCTGGGCCAGGGCCACGCCGTAACGAAACAGGCCTCACTACGGCTACAAGGTCGTCATCAACAAAAGGTGATGCGCGTGCGCGTCCGATTTGTAAAATCGAGAACGGAAGAACCTGCGGCTCTGTATGGGATCCATCCCCTCAGGGACGGAAAAGAGTATGTAGTGCTCGAAATTTTTGCCCCCCAGGGCAGAGACTCCCTTTTCCGCATCGAGTTCACCGAAGGGGAAGAGCCAGCAATCTTTGACAGCAGAATCTTCGAAGTGACGTCTTCGGATCTTCCGCCCACCTGGCGCTTTTTTCGAGGCGACACTGGATCATTCGCTCTGCGTCCGGGCCCATGGAGCCGCCCCGGGTTCTGGGAGGACTACTACGACCGTGTCCCCGGCGCAGTCGAGACGTACGAAGCGGAAAAACGCAAGATCCTTGCCGCCTCATAGCTGAGCCCCCACACACGCGAAGGGCCCGCACGGCGCAAAGCCGTGCGGGCCCTCACGGGACAGCCGGAGCTGTCAGCGCCCAGAGGCGTGGGGGGTCACTTGACGATCTTGGTGACCTGGCCGGCGCCCACGGTGCGGCCACCCTCACGGATGGCGAACTTGAGGCCCTCCTCCATGGCGACCGGCTGGATGAGCTGAACGCTCATCTCGGTGTTGTCGCCCGGCATGACCATCTCGGTGCCCTCGGGGAGGGTCACGACGCCGGTCACGTCCGTGGTGCGGAAGTAGAACTGCGGGCGGTAGTTGTTGAAGAACGGGGTGTGGCGGCCACCCTCGTCCTTCGACAGGATGTACGCCTGCGCCTCGAACTCCGTGTGCGGGGTGACCGAGCCCGGCTTGATGATGACCTGGCCGCGCTCGACGTCCTCGCGCTTGATGCCGCGGAGCAGCAGACCGACGTTCTCACCGGCCTGGCCCTCGTCAAGGAGCTTACGGAACATCTCGATGCCCGTGACCGTGGTGGTGGTCTTGTTCTCCTTGATGCCGATGATGTCCACGGTCTCGTTGACCTTGAGGACACCACGCTCGATACGGCCGGTGACGACCGTACCGCGACCGGTGATCGTGAAGACGTCCTCGATCGGCATGAGGAACGGCTTGTCGGTGTCACGCTCCGGCGAGGGGATGGCGCCGTCGACGGCGTCCATCAGCTCGACGATCGAGTTGGCCCACTCGGCGTCGCCCTCCAGCGCCTTCAGCGCGGAGACCTTGACGACCGGGACGTCGTCGCCCGGGAACTCGTACTCGGAGAGCAGCTCACGGACCTCGAGCTCGACGAGCTCCATGATCTCCTCGTCGTCCACCATGTCGGCCTTGTTCAGGGCGACCACGATGTACGGAACGCCGACCTGGCGGGCCAGGAGCACGTGCTCCTTGGTCTGCGGCATCGGGCCGTCGGTGGCGGCGACCACGAGGATGGCGCCGTCCATCTGAGCGGCACCGGTGATCATGTTCTTGATGTAGTCCGCGTGACCCGGGCAGTCAACGTGCGCGTAGTGACGGTTCTCCGTCTGGTACTCGACGTGAGCGATGGAGATCGTGATACCGCGCTGGCGCTCTTCGGGCGCCTTGTCGATGTTCTCGAACGCCGACGCCTCGTTGAGGTCCGGGTACTTGTCGTGCAGCACCTTGGTAATGGCGGCCGTGAGGGTCGTCTTACCGTGGTCGATGTGACCGATGGTGCCGATGTTGACGTGCGGCTTAGTCCGCTCGAACTTCGCCTTCGCCACTGGGGTCCTCCTGTGGACTGGTGCTGTACACCCTCCACATCGTGCGGAGGGGTTCAGGGGTTCTTAGAACTGGCCAGGACCCCGAGGGGGACGCCCTTGACCCGTTCGCTTGGATGGCCGGCGGCCGGGGCCCCGCCACGCACGCACCGGAGTGCGGTACGCGGCGGAGCGCCCCGAATGCCTTTGCTCCAGCCTAAAGGGTGCGCAACGAGGTGTTACTCGCCCTTGGCCTTCGCGATGATCTCCTCGGCGACGTTCTTCGGAACCTCGGCGTAGGAGTCGAACTGCATGGAGTAGTTGGCACGGCCGGAGGTCTTGCTGCGCAGGTCTCCGACGTAGCCGAACATCTCCGACAGCGGAACCAGACCGGTGACGAGCTTCGCTCCGCTCCGGTCCTCCATGGACTGAACCTGGCCACGACGCGAGTTGATGTCGCCGATCACATCGCCCATGTACTCCTCGGGCGTGGTGACCTCGACCTTCATCATCGGCTCCAGCAGGGCCGGGCTGGCCTTGCGGGCGGCCTCCTTGAACGCCATGGAACCGGCGATCTTGAAGGCCATTTCCGACGAGTCGACGTCGTGGTAGGCGCCGTCGAGCAGCGTCACCTTGACACCCGTGAGCGGGTAGCCCGCGAGCACGCCGAACTCCATGGCCTCCTGGCAGCCCGCGTCCACGGACGGGATGTACTCCCGCGGGATGCGGCCACCGGTGACCTTGTTCTCGAACTCGTAGCCGTCGCCCTCAAGAGGCTCGACGTCGATCTGCACCTTCGCGAACTGACCGGAACCACCGGTCTGCTTCTTGTGGGTGTAGTCGACCTTCTCGACCTTCTTGCGGAGCGACTCGCGGTAGGCAACCTGCGGCTTGCCGACGTTGGCCTCGACCTTGAACTCGCGCTTCATGCGGTCGACCAGCACGTCGAGGTGCAGTTCGCCCATGCCCGCGATGATCGTCTGGCCGGTCTCCTCGTCGGTGTTCACCTGGAAGGACGGGTCCTCCTCGGCGAGCCGCTGAATCGCGACGCCCAGCTTCTCCTGGTCGCCCTTGGACTTCGGCTCGATGGCGACCTGGATCACCGGGGCCGGGAACTCCATGGACTCCAGGATCACCGGGTTGCCCGCGTCCGAGAGGGTCTCACCGGTGGTGGTCTGCTTCAGACCCATGACGGCGACGATGTCACCGGCACCCACCGACTCGATCTCCTCACGCTTGTTCGCGTGCATCCGGTAGATCTTGCCGATGCGCTCCTTCTTGCCCTTCACCGAGTTGAGCACCTGGGTGCCCGCCGTGAGGCGGCCCGAGTACACGCGGATGAAGGTGAGCTTGCCCAGGTGGGGGTCGCTCGCGATCTTGAAGGCGAGAGCGGACATCGGCTCGTCCTCGGAAGGACGACGCTTCAGAACCTCTTCGGCGTTCTTGGGCGAGTGGCCCTCGATGGCCTCGACGTCCAGCGGCGACGGCAGGTACCGGGCGACCGCGTCGAGCAGGGGCTGCACGCCCTTGTTCTTGAACGCGGTGCCGCAGAACACCGGCGTGACCGTGGTCGAGCCCTCGGCGCCCGTGGAGGCGAGGGTGATGCGGCGGATGGCCGCCATGAGCTGCTCCTCGGTGGGCTCCTGGCCCTCGAGGTACAGCTCCATCATCTCCTCGTCGTTCTCCGCGACGGCTTCGAGGAGCTTGCCGCGCCACTCGTCGGCGGCCTCGACGTGGGTGTCGGGGATGTCGACGACCTCGTACGCCTCGCCCAGCTTGGCCTCGGCCGACCAGACCAGGGCCTTCATCTGGACCAGGTCCACGACGCCCTTGAAGTCGGCCTCGGCACCGATGGGGAGCTGCATGACCAGCGGAACCGCACCGAGGCGGTTCTCGATCATGTCCACGCAACGGTGGAACTCCGCGCCGGTACGGTCCAGCTTGTTGACGAAGCAGATACGCGGCACGCCGTAGCGGTCCGCCTGCCGCCAGACCGTCTCGGACTGCGGCTCGACACCGGCAACGCCGTCGAACACCGTCACCGCACCGTCGAGCACGCGGAGCGAACGCTCCACCTCGACGGTGAAGTCGACGTGGCCCGGGGTGTCGATGATGTTGATGGTGTAGTCATCGCCCGCGAGCGGCCAGTGACAGGTCGTCGCGGCCGACGTGATCGTGATGCCGCGCTCCTGCTCCTGCGCCATCCAGTCCATCGTGGCTGCGCCGTCGTGGACCTCGCCGATCTTGTACGAGACACCGGTGTAGAACAGGATCCGCTCGGTGGTCGTCGTCTTGCCCGCGTCGATGTGGGCCATGATCCCAATGTTGCGGACCTTGGCCAGGTCAAGTGAAGTGGTAGCCATAAGGCTTCAGTCTTCTCTCGGTCTCGATGGGGTCTGCGACTACCAGCGGTAGTGCGCGAAGGCCTTGTTGGACTCGGCCATCTTGTGGGTGTCCTCGCGCTTCTTCACAGCCGCGCCGAGCCCGTTGGAGGCGTCGAGCAGCTCGTTCAGCAGGCGCTCGGTCATGGTCTTCTCGCGGCGGGCGCGCGAGTAGCCCACGATCCAGCGCAGCGCGAGCGTGGAGGAACGGCCGGGGCGGACCTCGACCGGAACCTGGTAGGTGGCGCCACCGACACGACGCGAGCGGACCTCGAGGGTCGGCTTCACGTTCTCGAGCGCGCGCTTCAGCGTGATGACCGGGTCGTTGCCGGTCTTCTCACGCAGGCCCTCCATGGCGCCGTAGACGATGCGCTCGGCGGTGGAGCGCTTGCCGTTCAGCAGCACCTTGTTGATGAGGGAGGTCACCAGAGGAGAACCGTAGACCGGATCGATGATGATCGGTCGCTTCGGGGCGGGGCCCTTACGAGGCATTCTTACTTCTCCTTCTTGGCGCCGTAGCGGCTGCGAGCCTGCTTGCGGTTCTTGACGCCCTGCGTGTCGAGGGAGCCGCGGATGATCTTGTAGCGAACACCCGGCAGGTCCTTCACACGGCCACCACGCACGAGCACGATGGAGTGCTCCTGGAGGTTGTGACCCTCACCCGGAATGTAAGCGGTGACCTCGATCCCGCTGGTCAGACGCACACGCGCGACCTTACGCAGGGCCGAGTTCGGCTTCTTCGGGGTGGTCGTGAAAACACGCGTGCAGACGCCGCGACGCTGGGGCGATCCCTCGAGCGCGGGCGTCTTGTTCTTCTCGACCTTGTCCTGCCGGCCCTTGCGGACCAGCTGCTGGATCGTAGGCACCGTTTCTCCGGTTTCTGTGTGCCAGTCTCGGTAAAGCTAACCTGGGCCACTCCCCGACCCACGCGGTCGGGTGTGTCGAAGGCCGCAACGTCCACCGATTTTGGGGAAGTGCAGATTTCGGTCCGCCAGATCCGCTTACCGTGCGACTCAGCGCTTACGGAAGGGCAGGGCAGACCCCAGGCACAAGGTCAGAGCCTACCTACCGCCTCGCCCACGGTCAAAACAAGTACCTGGGCCGTGCGCCTCGACGGCTTCTCGACGGCTCCTCGAAGGCTTCTTCCCCGCTCACAGCAGCACGAGAACGAGCAGGATGAGCGCGAACCCGAGCCACCCCATCGCCAGCCCCGTGACCGCGGAGCCGTCCCCCCGCTCCCCCGTGCGACGGATCTCGGCCCGCGCCTTGTGCCCCAGGATGACCGCGGGCACCCCGCTCGCCCCGCACGTGAACGGGACCAGCAGCCCGCAGATGAGGGCGCCCGTGGAGGCCGCGTTCACGGGCCGCGGCGCCGGTCCCCACGGCCCGTAGGGGCCGGGCGGGCCGTAGCCGTACGGCGCCGTCCCGGGGCGCGGATACACCGTCGGAGGGCCGGCGCCGGGGCCAGGCCCGTGCGGCACGTCCCCGGTGAGCTGATGCAGCTCCGCCAGCGTCCGGGCCGCCATGGCCCGGCCCAGCCTGTGGTCGTATTCGGGCTTCGTCAGACGCCCCTCCGCGTAAGCGGCCTTGAGCACGTCCGCGGCACGCTCCCTGTCCGCGTCACCGGCCAGCATGGGCACCACCCCCGCAGCCCATACTGCACAGAGGGCGGCCACCCCCGGTAGGGGTGACCGCCCTCTGTGTCAGACCCGGACCCCGGCGCGTCTACGCGACGCGCCCGGGCCGTCAGGCGTTGTACGGACCGTAGTCGTAGTCCTCCAGCGGGACCGCCTGCCCTGAACCGGTGCCGAAGGGCGAGTAGTCGATGTCGTCGTAACCGACGGCCGAGTACATCGCGGCCTTGGCCTCCTCGGTGGGCTCGACCCGGATGTTGCGGTAGCGGGACAGGCCCGTACCGGCCGGGATGAGCTTACCGATGATGACGTTCTCCTTGAGGCCGATCAGGGAGTCCGACTTGGCGTTGATCGCCGCGTCGGTCAGGACCCTGGTCGTCTCCTGGAAGGACGCCGCCGACAGCCACGACTCGGTGGCCAGCGAAGCCTTGGTGATACCCATGAGCTGCGGACGGCCGGAGGCCGGGTGGCCGCTCTCCGCCACGACCCGACGGTTCTCACTCTCGAACTTCGTGCGCTCCACCAGCTCGCCGGGCAGCAGCTCAGCGTCGCCCGACTCGATGATCGTCACGCGGCGCAGCATCTGCCGGATGATGATCTCGATGTGCTTGTCGTGGATCGACACACCCTGCGAGTTGTAGACCTTCTGGACCTCGCCCACCAGGTGCACCTGCACCGCGCGCTGCCCGAGGATGCGCAGCACGTCGTGCGGGTTGGTGGCGCCCACCGTCAGCGCCTGGCCGACGGAGACGTGGTCGCCCTCGCCCACCAGCAGACGGGCGCGCTTGGAGACCGCGTACGACGTCTCGTCCGAGCCGTCGTCCGGGGTGACCACGAGCTTCTTGGTCTTCTCGGTCTCCTCGATGCGGACCCGGCCCGCCGACTCCGAGATCGGCGCGACGCCCTTGGGCGTACGGGCCTCGAAGAGCTCGACGACACGCGGCAGACCCTGGGTGATGTCGTCACCTGCCACACCACCGGTGTGGAAGGTACGCATCGTGAGCTGGGTGCCGGGCTCACCGATGGACTGGGCCGCGATGATGCCGACGGCCTCGCCGATGTCCACCAGCTTGCCGGTGGCCAGCGAGCGCCCGTAGCACATGGCGCAGGTGCCGACGGCCGACTCGCAGGTGAGGACGGACCGCGTCTTGACGGTCTCGACGCCGTGCCGGACCAGCTCGTCGATGAGCACGTCGCCCAGGTCGGTACCGGCCGGGGCCAGCACCTTGCCGTCGACGACGATGTCCTCGGCGAGGCAGCGCGCGTACACGCTGGTCTCGGCGTCCTCCGCCTTGCGCAGCACGCCGTCGGCGCCCTTGGAGGCGATCGCCAGCTTGAGGCCGCGGTCGGTGCCGCAGTCCTCCTCGCGGATGATCACGTCCTGCGAGACGTCCACCAGACGACGGGTCAGGTAACCCGAGTCCGCGGTACGCAGGGCGGTGTCCGCGAGACCCTTACGGGCACCGTGCGTGGAGATGAAGTACTCCAGCACGGAGAGACCCTCACGGAACGACGCCTTGATGGGCCGCGGGATGGTCTCGTTCTTCGCGTTGGACACCAGACCACGCATACCCGCGATCTGACGCATCTGCATCATGTTCCCTCGGGCGCCCGAGTCGACCATCATGAAGATCGGGTTCGTCTTCGGGAAGTTCTCGTTCATGGCCTCGGAGACCTCATTGGTCGCCTTGGTCCAAATCGCGATCAGTTCCTGCGTGCGCTCGTCCTTGGTGATCAGACCGCGCTCGTACTGCTTCTGGACCTTCTCGTCCTGGGCCTCGTAACCGGCGATGATCTCCGGCTTCGCGTCCGGGACGACGACGTCCGAGATGGCGATGGTGACACCCGAGCGGGTCGCCCAGAAGTAACCGGCCGACTTCAGGTTGTCCAGCGCCGCGGCGACGGTGACCTTCGGGTAGCGCTCGGCCAGGTCGTTGACGATCTGGGAGAGCTGCTTCTTGCCGACGCTGTACTCGACGTACGGGTACTCCTCGGGCAGCAGCTCGTTGAAGAGCGCGCGGCCCAGGGTGGTGCGCAGCCGGAAGCTGTCACCGGGCTGCCACTCGGGCTCGCCCTCCTCCGGCACCGGCGGCGTCCAGCCCGCGGGCGGGGTGGAGCCGACCGGGAAGCGGATGTCGACCTTCGCCTGGAGCGACAGCTCCCCGGCGTCGAACGCCATGATCGCTTCGGCGGTGGAGTTGAACGACCGCCCGTCGCCGATGGTCTTGCGCTGCTCCTCGTCGGTGGTGAGGAAGAACAGGCCCAGCACCATGTCCTGGGTCGGCATGGTGACCGGACGGCCGTCGGCGGGCTTGAGGATGTTGTTCGAGGACAGCATCAGGATGCGGGCCTCGGCCTGGGCCTCGGCGGACAACGGCAGGTGCACGGCCATCTGGTCACCGTCGAAGTCCGCGTTGAACGCGGTGCAGACGAGCGGGTGGATCTGAATGGCCTTGCCCTCGACGAGCTGCGGCTCGAACGCCTGGATGCCGAGGCGGTGCAGCGTCGGCGCACGGTTCAGCAGAACCGGGTGCTCGGCGATGACCTCTTCCAGCACGTCGTAGACGACCGTACGGCCGCGCTCGACCATGCGCTTGGCGCTCTTGATGTTCTGCGCGTGGTTCAGGTCCACCAGGCGCTTCATCACGAACGGCTTGAACAGCTCCAGCGCCATGGCCTTCGGCAGACCGCACTGGTGCAGCTTGAGCTGCGGGCCGACGACGATGACGGAACGCGCCGAGTAGTCGACACGCTTACCGAGCAGGTTCTGCCGGAACCGGCCCTGCTTGCCCTTCAGCATGTCGCTGAGGGACTTCAGGGGACGGTTGCCGGGGCCCGTGACCGGACGGCCGCGGCGGCCGTTGTCGAACAGCGCGTCGACGGCCTCCTGGAGCATCCGCTTCTCGTTGTTCACGATGATCTCGGGGGCACCGAGGTCGAGCAGACGCTTCAGCCGGTTGTTGCGGTTGATCACGCGGCGGTACAGGTCGTTCAGGTCGGAGGTCGCGAAGCGGCCACCGTCGAGCTGCACCATCGGACGCAGGTCCGGCGGGATGACCGGCACGCAGTCCAGCACCATGCCCTTGGGGCTGTTGCTGGTCTGGAGGAACGCGGAGACGACCTTGAGGCGCTTGAGCGCACGGGTCTTCTTCTGGCCCTTGCCGGTGCGGATGATCTCGCGGAGGCGCTCGGCCTCCTCGTCCAGGTCGAAGGTCTCCAGGCGCTTCTGGAGCGCGGCGGCGCCCATGGAACCGTCGAAGTAGGTCCCGAAGCGGTCGCGCAGCTCGCGGTAGAGCAGCTCGTCGCCCTCCAGGTCCTGCACCTTGAGGTTCTTGAAGCGGTTCCAGACCTCGTCCAGGCGGTCGATCTCGCGCTGGGCGCGGTCGCGGATCTGCTTCATCTCGCGCTCGGCGCCCTCGCGCACCTTGCGGCGCACGTCCGCCTTGGCGCCCTCGGCCTCCAGTTCGGCGAGGTCGCTCTCCTGCTTCTTGGCGCGCGCTTCGAGATCGGCGTCACGGCGCTGCTCGATCTGCTGACGCTCCACGCCGACGTGCGCCTCCAGGGAGGGCAGGTCGCGCGTGCGGCGCTCCTCGTCGACGTACGTGATCATGTACGCCGCGAAGTAGATGACCTTCTCCAGGTCCTTCGGGGCCAGGTCGAGCAGGTAGCCCAGGCGCGACGGGACGCCCTTGAAGTACCAGATGTGGGTGACGGGAGCGGCCAGTTCGATGTGGCCCATCCGCTCACGGCGCACCTTGGCGCGCGTGACCTCGACGCCGCAGCGCTCGCAGATGATGCCCTTGAAACGGACACGCTTGTACTTGCCGCAGTAGCACTCCCAGTCCCGGGTAGGACCGAAGATCTTCTCGCAGAAGAGTCCGTCCTTCTCGGGCTTGAGGGTGCGGTAGTTGATGGTCTCCGGCTTCTTGACCTCACCGTGCGACCACTGTCGGATGTCGTCCGCGGTGGCCAGGCCGATCCGCAGCTCGTCGAAGAAGTTGACGTCGAGCACTTGTCGTCAATCCCTCTTTCGGGGTTGTGCCCCTCGCGTTAGCGATAAATCGGGCGCTTCATCATGGTCTGAACGGGTCCGGGGAAAGCCGGCCGGAAATGGTGAGAGATCCGGCCGGCCAGCCCGTCAGACCTCTTCGACGCTGCTCGGCTCGCGCCGGGACAGGTCGATACCGAGCTCCTCCGCCGCGCGGAAGACGTCCTCGTCGGTGTCGCGCATCTCGATGGACATGCCGTCCGAGGACAGCACCTCCACGTTGAGGCAGAGCGACTGCATTTCCTTGATGAGCACCTTGAAGGACTCGGGAATGCCCGGCTCAGGGATGTTCTCGCCCTTGACGATGGCTTCGTAGACCTTCACGCGGCCGGTCACGTCGTCGGACTTGATGGTGAGCAGCTCCTGAAGCGCGTACGCGGCGCCGTACGCCTCCAGGGCCCACACCTCCATCTCACCGAAGCGCTGGCCACCGAACTGGGCCTTACCACCCAGCGGCTGCTGGGTGATCATGCTGTACGGACCGGTCGAGCGGGCGTGGAGCTTGTCGTCGACCAGGTGGTGGAGCTTGAGGATGTACATGTACCCGACGGAGATCGGGTCCGGGAACGGCTCGCCGGAACGGCCGTCGAAGAGCTGCGCCTTGCCGGACGGCTGGACCAGACGGTCGCCGTCGCGGTTCGGGACCGTGGCCTGGAAGAGGCCGGCGATCTCGTCCTCGCGCGCACCGTCGAAGACCGGGGTCGCGACGTTGGTGCCGGGCTGGACCTCGTCCGCGCCGATCTCCGCGAGCCGCTGCGCCCACTCTTCGTCGATGCCCTCGACGTTCCAGCCGCGGCTGGCGAGCCAGCCGAGGTGGATCTCCAGGACCTGGCCCGGGTTCATCCGGGACGGGACACCGAGGGGGTTGAGGATGATGTCGACCGGGGTGCCGTCCTCCAGGAACGGCATGTCCTCGACCGGCAGGATCTTCGAGATGACGCCCTTGTTGCCGTGCCGCCCCGCGAGCTTGTCACCGTCGGTGATCTTACGCTTCTGCGCGACGTAGACGCGGACGAGCTGGTTCACGCCCGGGGGCAGCTCGTCGCCCTCCTCGCGGTCGAAGACGCGGACGCCGATGACCTTGCCGGTCTCGCCGTGCGGCACCTTGAGCGAGGTGTCACGGACCTCACGGGCCTTCTCACCGAAGATCGCGCGCAGCAGGCGCTCCTCGGGGGTCAGCTCGGTCTCACCCTTGGGCGTGACCTTGCCGACGAGGATGTCGCCCGCCTCGACCTCGGCGCCGATGCGGATGATGCCGCGCTCGTCGAGATCGGCGAGGACCTCTTCGGAGACGTTCGGGATGTCCCGGGTGATCTCCTCCGGGCCCAGCTTGGTGTCACGGGCGTCGACCTCGTGCTCCTCAATGTGGATCGAGGAGAGGACGTCGTCCTGGACCAGCCGCTGGCTGAGGATGATCGCGTCTTCGTAGTTGTAGCCCTCCCACGGCATGAAGGCCACGAGCAGGTTCTTGCCGAGCGCCATCTCACCTTCGTCGGTGGACGGGCCGTCGGCCAGCACCTGGCCCTCGATGACGCGGGCCCCCTCGTCCACGAGCACCTTCTGGTTGAAGGAGGTGCCCTGGTTGGAGCGGGTGAACTTGGCGATGCGGTACGTGGTGTAGGTGCCGTCGTCGTTGGCCACCGTGACGTAGTCGGCGGAGACCTCCTGGACGACACCCTCCTTCTCGGCCTTGATGACGTCACCGGCGTCGACCGCGCAGCGGTACTCCATGCCGGTGCCGACGAGCGGCGACTCGGCCTTGATGAGCGGCACGGCCTGGCGCATCATGTTCGAGCCCATGAGCGCGCGGTTGGCGTCGTCGTGCTCCAGGAAGGGGATCATCGCGGTGGCGACGGACACCATCTGGCGCGGCGAGACGTCCATGTAGTCCACGTCGTCGCCCGGGATGAGGTCGACCTCGCCGCCACGGCGGCGGATCAGCACCCGGTCCTCGGCGAAGCGCATGTCCTCGGTGAGGGGCGCGTTCGCCTGGGCGATCACGAAGCGGTCTTCCTCGTCGGCCGTGAGGTAGTCCACGTCGTCCGTGACGGTGCCCTCGATGACCTTGCGGTACGGGGTCTCGACGAAGCCGAAGGCGTTGACGCGGCCGTAGGAGGCGAGCGAGCCGATCAGGCCGATGTTCGGGCCTTCGGGCGTCTCGATCGGGCACATGCGGCCGTAGTGCGAGGGGTGCACGTCACGGACCTCGAAGCCCGCGCGCTCACGGCTCAGACCACCCGGGCCCAGCGCCGAGAGGCGGCGCTTGTGGGTGAGACCCGAGATCGGGTTCGTCTGGTCCATGAACTGCGAGAGCTGGCTGGTCCCGAAGAACTCCTTGATGGAGGCGACGACCGGCCGGATGTTGATCAGGGTCTGCGGCGTGATCGCCTCGACGTCCTGCGTGGTCATCCGCTCGCGGACGACGCGCTCCATACGGGCCAGACCGGTGCGGACCTGGTTCTGGATCAGCTCGCCGACGTTGCGGAGGCGACGGTTGCCGAAGTGGTCGATGTCGTCGGTCTCGATGACGATCGTGTCGCCCTCGGCGGACTGCGACTCGGTCTCGCCCGCGTGCAGCTTCACCAGGTACTTGATCGTCGCGATGATGTCGGCGTTGGTGAGCACGCCGGAGTCCAGCGGCTCGTCACCGCCGAGCTTCTTGTTGATCTTGTACCGGCCGACCTTGGCGAGGTCGTAGCGCTTCGGGTTGAAGTAGAGGTTCTCCAGCAGCGTCTGCGCGGCCTCGCGGGTCGGGGGCTCGCCCGGACGCAGCTTGCGGTAGATGTCGAGCAGCGCGTCGTCCTGGCCCTGGGTGTGGTCCTTCTCCAGGGTGGCGCGCATGGACTCGTACTGGCCGAACTCCTCAAGGATCTGCTCGTTCGTCCAGCCGAGCGCCTTGAGCAGGACGGTGACCGACTGCTTGCGCTTGCGGTCGATGCGGACACCGACCATGTCGCGCTTGTCGATCTCCATCTCCAGCCAGGCACCCCGGGACGGGATGATCTTGGCGGAGTAGATGTCCTTGTCGGACGTCTTGTCGATGGAGGAGTCGAAGTAGACACCCGGCGAGCGGACGAGCTGCGAGACGACGACACGCTCGGTGCCGTTGATCACGAAGGTGCCCTTGTTGGTCATGAGCGGGAAGTCGCCCATGAAGACCGTCTGGGACTTGATCTCGCCGGTCTCGTTGTTGGTGAACTCGGCGGTGACGAAGAGCGGGGCCGCGAACGTGAAGTCGCGCTCCTTGCACTCGTCGATGGAGTTCTTGGGGGGCTCGAAGCGGTGATCGCGGAACGTCAGGGACATCGACCCGGAGAAGTCCTCGATCGGGGAGATCTCCTCGAAGATCTCCTCCAGACCGGACTTCGTGGGGACGTCCTGTCCACTCTCCAGCGCAGCCTCGACGCGCGACTTCCAGGCGTCGTTGCCGAGGAGCCAGTCAAAGCTCTCGGTCTGGAGCGCAAGGAGATTCGGAACCTCAAGGGGCTCCCTGATCTTTGCAAAAGAGATACGCAGCGGTGCGGTGCTGGCGCCGTTGTTCGAATTGGCAGTCGAGGCAGTGCGCGAGGCGGCCAAGAGGGGGTCCTTCCGAGGGCTCGGACTCTCTACGCGCATACCGGTGCCCCTGGTGACGGGCAGGGAGCAGCTAACAGGCAGCGCAAAGGGTCAGTGTAGCCACAAGGCACACTGATGTCCAGAGCGGATTTCCGGGGACCGGGTCAAGCCCCAGTCCCCGCCTCTGGCCGGGTGGCAATCGCTCCTCCGGGAGGTCCGTTCCCCTTGTTGTTCTTCTGCGCCGCTTCCGCTCCGGCGGCCTCGGATCGCCGGGTCGGATTCTGCTTGCCGCAACACTTCCCGCTCCGCGCCCGATCCATGCCTCGGATCCACCCCGGATCCACCTCGGATCCCGGATCGGTGTGACGACGCGTCCCGAGAATTGCGCGCTGCGTGCCGTTCGTCAAGGCCCCCAGGGCAACGAAGATCACCATACCTGCCCATCCCCCGCGGGGCGCGCAACCGTGGCTGCGACGCCAAAGGGCGACCACCCATACGGGTGATCGCCCTTCGTTGCCGGGTCATCGGACCCGGTGAGTCAGAGACTCAGGGTCACTTGACCTCGACGGAGGCGCCGGCGCCCTCGAGGGACTCCTTGGCCTTGTCGGCGGCGTCCTTGGCGACCTTCTCGAGGACCGGCTTCGGGGTGCCGTCCACGAGCTCCTTGGCCTCCTTGAGACCCAGGGAGGTCAGCTCACGCACGACCTTGATGACCTGGATCTTCTTGTCGCCGGCGCCGGTGAGGATGACGTCGAACTCGTCCTGCTCCTCGACGGCCTCGGCGGCGGCGCCGCCACCACCCGGGGCGGCGACAACGGCGGCGGCGGGGGCCGCGGCCTCGACGTCGAACTTCTCCTCGAACTTCTTGACGAAGTCGGAGAGCTCGATGAGGGTCATGTCCGCGAACTGCTCCAGCAGCTCGTCCTGGCTGAGCTTCGCCATGATGGCGGTCCTTCCACTAAGTCGGCTGGTGCCGGGTGTACATGTCGGCGGGCTTTCGGGCCCGCGGACCGAGTGCGAACTGCGTTACTCGGCCTCGGCGGGAGCCGAAGTCTCGGCACCGCCCTGCTCCTCGACCTTGCTGCGAAGCGCGTCCGCGGTGCGGGCGAACTTCGTGAGCGGAGCCTCGAAGGTCGCCGCGGCCTTGGCCATGGACGCCTTCATGCCACCGGCCAGCTTGGAGAGCAGCACCTCGCGGGACTCGAGGTCCGCGAGCTTCTTCAGGTCGTCGGCGCTGTACCGCGCGCCGTCGACGATGCCGCCCTTGATCTCAAGAGCGGGGTTCTCCTTGGCGAAGTCACGGAGACCCTTCGCCGCCGTGACCGGGTCACCGGTCACAAAGGCGACGGCAGACGAGCCCGAGAAGAACTCGTCGAGCTCGCTGATCCCGGCCTCATTGGCCGCGATCTTGGTCAGCGTGTTCTTCACCACACGGTACTGAGCGTTCTCACCGAGCGAGCGGCGCAGCGTCTTGAGCTGCGCCACGGAAAGCCCGGTGTACGCGGTGACCACTGCGGCGTTGGAGTTACGGAACCGGTCCGTGATCTCCTCAACGGCGTCAATCTTGTCAGGTGCGACCTGCTCTCGCGCCATGAGCCTCGGCCTCCTTCCGGGTGATGAGGACCGCTCGGAAGGGGCTGGACAAACGAAACGCCCCAGCGCAGGCGCATGGGGCGTAGCTCGACCGGAACGCGCGTACATGACGCACGCGTACCGGGAGTGCTTCCTCATTCACCTGCGCGGGCCGTCCGCAGCTAGCGGATCCTTCGGTCGAAGCGCTCTCTGAGCGAGCACGACGACGACCAGCGGTCTTTGGCTTCTCGTCGAGAGTACGCGAGGGGTACCGGAAGCACCAAATCGGGTCCTCATACCCGTCGCGTACGGGGATCATGCGGCGGCAATGCCGAAGGGCCGGGTCCCGCTCTCCTGGGAGGGAGAAGCGGAACCCGGCCCCTACGTGGCACATGACGCGCCGCGCGCGGTCAGAGGGGACCTCAGAGGACCTCAGACGGCGGCGGGGTCCTCCTCGGTGAGGAGGTTGCGGGTGCGGTTGCCGTCCAGCGGGATGCCGGGGCCCATCGTGGTGGTGATGGCGGCCTTCTTGATGTACCGGCCCTTCGCCGCGGACGGCTTCAGACGGTTGATCTCCTCAAGGGCCGCGGCGTAGTTCTCGACTAGCTGCTTCTCGTCGAAGGACACCTTGCCGATGATGAAGTGGAGGTTCGCGTGCTTGTCGACGCGGAACTCGATCTTGCCGCCCTTGATCTCGGTGACGGCCTTGGCGACGTCCGGGGTGACGGTGCCGGTCTTCGGGTTCGGCATCAGACCACGCGGACCGAGCACGCGGCCGAGGCGGCCGACCTTGCCCATGAGGTCCGGGGTGGCGACGACGGCGTCGAAGTCCAGACGCCCCTTGGCGACCTCCTCGATCAGCTCGTCGGAGCCGACGATGTCGGCCCCGGCGGCTTCCGCTGCCGCTGCACGGTCACCGGTCGCGAAGACCAGGACCCGGGCGGTCTTACCGGTGCCGTGCGGCAGGTTCACGGTGCCGCGGACCATCTGGTCGGCCTTGCGCGGGTCGACGCCCAGGCGCATGGCGACCTCGACGGTCGCGTCGAACTTGGCTGCGGAGGTCTCCTTGGCGAGCCGCACGGCCTCCAGCGGCGGGTACTGCCGCGTCCGGTCGATCTTGGCGTCCGCGTTGCGGAGGGACTTGCTGCGCTTCACTTCTGCTCCTGGCAGTAGTCCTCGCGGCTCTCGGGCCGCGAGACGGTTACGGAGTCGTGGTGTACGGGCCAGCGCCTGGCCCTTCCACGGCGGTGCGGGGTGACGCTGGGGCTCAGCCCTCGACGGTGACGCCCATGGAACGGGCGGTACCGGCGATGATCTTCTCGGCCTGGTCCAGGTCGTTCGCGTTGAGGTCGGGCATCTTGGTGGTGGCGATCTCACGCACCTGGTCGCGGGTGATCTTCGCGACCTTGTTCACGTGCGGCTCGCCGGAGCCCTTCTCGACGCCTGCGGCCTTCAGGATCATCTTGGAGGCCGGCGGGGTCTTGGTGATGAAGGTGAAGGAGCGGTCTTCGTAGACCGTGATCTCCACCGGGATGACCCAGCCGCGCTGCGACTCCGTCGCGGCGTTGTAGGCCTTGCAGAACTCCATGATGTTGACGCCGTGCTGACCCAGCGCCGGGCCGACCGGCGGAGCCGGGTTGGCGGCACCGGCCTGGATCTGGAGCTTGATCAGCCCCGCGACCTTCTTCTTCTTGGGAGGCATGCTCTCTCCGGGTCCTAGTGAGAGGTGATTCGTCCTCCATCCCTCATTCGGGTGGAGGCATACCGCACCACGATAGCCCGTACCGTGGCAGGCTCTGAAACCGAGCAGGTCAGACCGGCCCCAAGGGCCCGTCTGACCTGTCGGAAGTCTTTACGCCGCTCGGCCTTGCGCCTTTACGCTGACCGGCCGAGAAGCGGAAGAACGGTCAGTTCTTCTGGATCTGGTCGAAGCTCAGCTCGACCGGAGTCTCGCGGCCGAAGATCTCGACGAGGCCCTTGACCTTCTTCGAGTCGGCGTTGATCTCGTTGATCGTCGCCTGGAGCGTCGCGAACGGTCCGTCCGTGACCGTGACCGAGTCGCCGACCTCGAAGTCCAGCACCTGGACCTCGACCTTGCGGCCGCCGCCACCGGCGGGCTTGCCCTCCTCGTCGGCCGTGGCGGCCTTAGCGGCCTTCTCCTCGGCCTCGGGGGCGAGCATCTTGACGATCTCGTCCAGCGTCAGCGGGTACGGGTCGTAGGCGTTGCCGACGAAGCCGGTGACGCCCGGGGTGTTGCGGACGACGCCCCACGACTCGTTCGTCAGGTCCATGCGGACGAGCACGTAACCGGGGAGCTTGTTCTGGCGGACGGTGCGGCGGTCGCCGTTCTTGATCTGGACGACCTCTTCCTGCGGCACCTCGGCCTGGAAGATGTAGTCCTCGACGTTGAGCGACACGGCGCGCTGTTCGAGGTTCGTCTTCACGCGGTTCTCGTAACCCGCGTAGGTGTGGATCACGTACCACTCGCCGGGGAGGTGACGCAGCTCGTCGCGAAGGGCGGTGACGGGGTCGACCGGCTCCTCCTCGGGCTCCTCGTCGTCCTCGGCCGCGGCCTCCACGGTGTCCTCGACCTCGGTGTCCTCGGCGGTCTCCGCGATCTCGTCGGTCTCGACGTGGAGAGCGGCCTCCTCGGCGGGCTCGCCCGCGGCGGCGTCGGCAGCTTCCGCCTGGTCGACGCTGTCCGCTGCCTCGACGATGTCGCGCGCGGTGTCGTCACCCTCTGCGGGCTCGACTGCGTCGTTCAGGTTCGGGTCAGACACGGTGGCTGCTTCTTCCTGGCTACAAGGGGTCGAACGTGCGGAAACGACCGCGGGGCGCGCGGCCTCCGCGGACGGTCAGCCGAAGACGTACTTGACGAGTTCGGTGAACCCATAGTCAATCACGGTCACCAGTCCGATGACGATGACGACAAAGACGATCACCACTGAGGTGTACGTCGAGAGCTGGTGCCGCGTCGGCCAGACGACCTTGCGGAGCTCGGCGACGATCTGGCGGTAGAAGAGCGCGAGACGGGCCAGAGGCCCCTTCTTTCCGCGCTTCCCGCCCCGTCGCGGCTTCTTGCCTTCCGACGACCCTCCGGGTTCGGGGACCTCGGTGGTATCCGTGATCTCCGTCACTCGTCCTCACCTGATCCGGGTCGTGTGCCCTGCGGCGTCCGGCCCGGCCGCACGGCGGTGCAATTCAGTACGTACGCAAGCACACACCATGGTGAAGATGTGTGTAGCAGGGCCGGAGGGACTCGAACCCCCAACCGCTGGTTTTGGAGACCAGTGCTCTACCAATTGAGCTACGACCCTTTGTGATGTTCTTCAACAACCTACCGCATCCGCGCGGCTCCGCGGCGTGCCCGGCGCGAGCGCCGCATGGTCGGTGAAGGCCAACGACGTAGGAGTGTACGTGCTCCGGCGCGCAGCGTCGAACAGGATCCCGCGCGGCCCGCTCCCGCACGGGCCCGTCGCTCGGCTCCGGCGCGGGCCCGGGGCCTCGGCAAACCCCCGTGCCGCGCCGCCGCGCGGTCTGGGACTATGCCTCTATGACCGCTGCGACTCCTCCTGCACAGCCCCCGACAGAACGACGCGTATCGGCCCGTATCGGGTCGATCTCCGAGTCCGCGACGCTCGCCGTCGACGCCAAGGCCAAGGCCCTCAAGGCCGCCGGGCGCCCGGTGATCGGCTTCGGCGCGGGTGAGCCGGACTTCCCGACGCCCGACTACATCGTGGAAGCGGCGGTCGAGGCGTGCCGCGATCCCAAGTTCCACCGCTACACCCCGGCGGGGGGCCTGCCCGAACTGAAGTCCGCCATCGCCGCGAAGACGCTCCGTGACTCCGGTTACGAGGTCGAGGCGTCCCAGATCCTGGTGACCAACGGCGGCAAGCAGGCCATCTACGAGGCGTTCGCCGCGATCCTCGACCCGGGCGACGAGGTCATCGTGCCCGCGCCCTACTGGACCACCTACCCCGAGTCGATCCGCCTCGCCGGTGGCGTCCCGGTGCCCGTCGTCGCCGACGAGACGACGGGCTACCGCGTCTCCGTCGAGCAGTTGGAGGCGGCCCGCACCGAGCGCACCAAGGTGCTCGTCTTCGTCTCGCCCTCCAACCCGACGGGCGCCGTCTACTCCCGCGAGCAGGTGGAGGCCGTCGGCCGCTGGGCCGTCGAGAACGGCCTGTGGGTGCTCACGGACGAGATCTACGAGCACCTGGTCTACGGCGACGCGGAGTTCAGCTCGCTGCCCGTGGTCGTGCCGGAGCTGCGCGACAAGTGCGTGGTCGTCAACGGCGTCGCCAAGACGTACGCGATGACCGGCTGGCGCGTGGGCTGGGTCATCGCCCCGCAGGACGTGATCAAGGCCGCGACGAACCTCCAGTCGCACGCCACGTCCAACGTGAGCAACGTCGCCCAGGCCGCCGCCATCGCCGCCGTCTCAGGTGACCTGGACGCGGTCGCGAAGATGCGCGAGGCGTTCGACCGCCGCCGCCGCACCATCGTGCGGATGCTGAACGAGATCGACGGCGTGGAGTGCCCCGAGCCCGAGGGCGCGTTCTACGCGTACCCGGCCGTGAAGGGCCTGCTGGGCAAGGAGATCCGCGGCAAGCGGCCCGCTTCCAGCGTGGAGCTGGCCGAGCTGATCCTGGAGGAGGCCGAGGTCGCGGTCGTGCCGGGCGAGGCGTTCGGCACCCCGGGCTATCTGCGGCTGTCCTACGCGCTGGGCGACGAGGACCTGGCCGAGGGCGTCTCGCGGATGCAGAAGCTGCTGGGCGAGGCGCGCGACTGACGCGTCGCCGCACACACGCACCCCGCGACGGGCGGGGCGCACGCCGTTGACGCGGCGTGCGTCCCGCCCGTTTTCCTGTTCGGGCTCGCGTTCGGGGCGCGCACGTTCAGGGAACCGACTACCGGCGGCAGGGTGCCATGCGGCAAGATCTCTGGATGGAGAGTGTGCCTGCCCACGGCGGAACCGCCGAACGAGACCTCCGCAGGCTGCCGAAGGCTCATCTGCATCTGCACTTCACCGGATCGATGCGGCCCGGCACCCTGCTGGAGCTGGCCGACAAGTACGGCGTCCATCTGCCCGAGGCCCTGAGCGGCGGCGAGCCGCCCCCGGAGCTTCGCCCGGGAGGTGCCCCCAGACTCCGCGCCACGGACGAGCGCGGCTGGTTCCGGTTCCAGCGGCTGTACGACATCGCCCGCTCCTGTCTGCGGGAGCCCGAGGACATCCAGCGGCTGGTGCGCGAGGCCGCAGAGGAGGACGTCAGGGACGGGTCGCGCTGGCTGGAGATCCAGGTCGACCCGACGTCGTACGCGCCCCGCCTGGGCGGTCTGTCACCGGCGCTGGAGATCATCCTCGACGCCGTGGAGACCGCGCAGCGCGAGACGGGGCTGGGGATACGGGTGCTGGTGGCGGCGAACCGGATGAAGCATCCGCTGGACGCGCGCACGCTGGCGCGGCTCGCGGTGCGCTACCGGGACCGCGGCATCGTCGGCTTCGGGCTGTCCAACGACGAACGGCGGGGCTTCGCCCGCGACTTCGACCGCGCCTTCGCCATCGCGCGCGAGGGCGGGCTGCTGGCGGCGCCGCACGGCGGCGAGCTGTCGGGCCCGTCCAGCGTCCGCGACTGCCTGGACGACCTGCGCGCGGGGCGCGTCGGGCACGGAGTGCGCGCCGCCGAGGACCCGCAGCTGCTGTCGCGGCTGGCCGAACGGGGCGTCACCTGCGAGGTGTGCCCCGCGTCGAACGTCGCGCTGGGCGTCTACGAGAAGCCCGAGGACGTGCCGCTGCGGGTGCTGTGGGACGCGGGCGTCCCGATGGCGCTGGGCGCCGACGACCCGCTGCTGTTCGGGTCGCGGCTGGCGGCGCAGTACGAGCTGGCGCGGGAGGCGCACGGGTTCACCGACGCGGAACTGGCCGAGCTGGCGCGGCAGTCGGTGCGCGGCGCTTCGATGCCGGAGGGGGTGCGGGACGGGGTGCTCGCGGACATCGACGGCTGGCTGGCCGGCAACTGACTGCTGGCGGCCGACTGACGGTCCCGCTACTCGGCGGGCTCCGGTGCGGGTGCGGGCTCCGGTCCGGGTGCGGGTTCGGGTGCGGGCGGGGGTCACGCCTCCGGGGCGATACCCGCGAGCAGGGCCCTGACCGTCCCCGAGGCGAAGGCTTCCAGTGCCTCGGGCGACGGGTCGCCCGGATCGAAGTCCCGAAGGAAGGCGCGCTGCGCGCAGGCGCCCAGCAGCAGCCTGGCAGCGGCTTCCGGATCGGCGTCCGCGCGGATGCGGCCCGCCTCGCGCTCGCTGCGCAGATAGGCGGCGAGCGCTTCGAGGGGCACGTGCGGGCCCGCGCCGAGTTCACGCATGGCCTCGTAGTGCCGCTCCTTGAGGCGGGGTTCGGCGTAGAGGGAGGCGGCGATCGGCACGCTGCGCTCGTAGAAGAGCGCGGCCTGACGCGCGGTCTCCGTGAGGTTCTCCTCGACGGAGCGGTCCTGCGCGCGGGGCGCCGCGTTCAGCTCGTCGAGCAGGGGGTTGAGCCGGGGCAGCCGCTCGCGCAGCACGTGGACGAAGAGGTCCTCCTTGCTGGGGAAGTGCTTGTAGAGGGCCGCCTCCGAACAGTCCGCCTCGCGGGCGATCTCCTTGGTCGTGGCGCGGGCGAGGCCGATGGTGCGCATCAGTTGCTCGGCCGCGTCGAGAATGCGGGCGCGCGTTGACTTCCGGGTGGGCATTCACTCACTGTATTGGGTGAGTGAATACTTACCTACCTGTCGGCGCCGGAGAGGGCGCGGGACGCGGAAGAGGAGAGGGCCATCATGCGCATCACGGTCTTCGGCGCGACGGGCGGTACGGGCGTGCAGCTCGTCCTCCAGGCGCTGGACGCGGGGCACGAGGTCACCGCTGTCGTACGGGATCCGGGCCGGCTGGCCGTGAGCCACGAGCGGCTGGAGGTGATCACTGCGGACGTGACGGACGCGGAGTCGCTGGTGCCCGCGCTGGAGGGGCGCGAGGCCGCGCTGTCGGGCCTCGGCTCGCCCCACAACAAGGGCGCGGGGATCGCCTCGGAGGGCACGCGGGCGATCCTGCGCGCCCTGGAGCAGGCGGGGGTCAGCCGGTACATCGCGGTGAGCGCGGCGCCGGTCGGCCCGGCGCCCGAGGGCGAGGGACCGCTGTACCGCAAGGTCATGCTGCCGCTGGTGCGGCGGGCCTTCCGTGACGTCTACGCCGACCTCGCGGTGATGGAGGAGGAGATCTTCGCGAGCGCGGCGGAGTGGACGGTCGTACGGCCGCCGCGGCTCACCGACGCCCCGCGGACGGAGCGCTACCGGCGCACCCTCGGCGGCGCCGTCTCCGGCGGGCACCACATACCGCGCTCGGACCTGGCGCACGCGATGCTCGCGATGCTGGGGGATGCGGCGACCGTGAAGCAGGTGGTGGGGGTCGCCATCTGAGCCCCGGACGGCTCGCGGGCTCGGAGGGCTCGCGGACTCAGAGCGTGCAGCCGACCGTCACCGGTTCGTTGACGAGCGTCACGCCGAACGCCTCGTACACCCCGTCCCGCACCTCGCGGGCGAGCGCGAGCAGGTCTGCGGTGGTGGCGTCGCCCCTGTTGGTGAGCGCGAGGGTGTGCTTGCTGGAGATGCGGGCCGGGCCGCTGCCGTAGCCCTTGGTGAAGCCCGCCTTGTCGATGAGCCAGGCGGCCGAGGTCTTCGTGCGCCCCTCCCCCGCGGGGAAGGCGGGCGCCGCCACGTCGGCGCCGAGCCGTTCCGCGACGCGCTCGGTGAAGGCGGCGAAGTCGGCCTCGTCCAGGACGGGGTTGGTGAAGAAGGACCCCGCCGACCAGGTGTCGTGGTCCTCGGGGTCGAGCACCATGCCCTTGCCGGCGCGCAGCTTCAGCACGGTCTCGCGCGCGGTCGCCGCGGCCACCCGCTCGCCGGGCTCGACGCCCAGGACCCGCGCGGTCTCCGCGTACTTGAGGGGCGCCGAGAGCCCGCCCGCGTCCTCCAGCAGGAAGCGGACCCGCAGCACTACGTAGCGCGAGGGGTCGGCCTTGAAGCGGCTGTGCCGGTACGAGAAGCCGCACTCCGCGTTGGGGAGGGTGACGGTCTCGCGGGCGCGGCGGTCGTAGGCGACGACCTCGGTGATGGTGGAGGAGACCTCCTGCCCGTAGGCGCCCACGTTCTGGACCGGGGTCGCGCCCGCGCTGCCGGGGATGCCCGCCAGGCACTCGATCCCGGCGAGGCCCGCCTCGACGGTACGGGCGACCGCGTCCGACCAGTTCTCGCCCGCGGCGAGCTCCAGGCGCTCGCCCGAGAGCGTGAAGCCGGAGGTGGCGATGCGTACGGCTGTACCCGCGAAGCCCTCGTCGGCGATGACGAGGTTGCTGCCGCCGCCGATGAGCAGCAGCGGCGTACCGGCGTCGTCGGCCTCCTGGACCGCGGCGACCACCTCGTCGTCGGTGGTGGCGGTGATCAGGCGGGCGGCCGGGCCGCCGAGCCGGAAGGTGGTCAGGGGGGCGAGGGGGGCTTCGTGGAGTTCCTGCACGCGCTCAAGCGTACGAGAGTGATCCGCGTGCCGGCGCCGAGGCCACCGGCGCCACGCCCCGCGTCCTCGCGCCCGGGACGGTTCCGCCCCGGGGTTCCGGCTGGACGGTTCAGGCGAGCCGGTTCAGGCGAGCCGGACCACCGCGCGGGACATGCCCAGCACCTTCTGGCCCGCGCTCATGACGGTCAGGTCGACGCGGACGGTGCGCGCCTCGTCGTCCAGCTTGGCCGCGACCTTCGCGCCGACCTCGATGACCGCGCCCTCGCCGTCGTCGGGGACGACCACGGGCTTGGTGAAGCGCACCCCGTACTCCACGACGGCGGCCGGGTCACCGGCCCAGTCCGTGACGACGCGCGCCGCCTCGGCCATGGTGAACATGCCGTGCGCGATCACGTCCGGCAGTCCGACCTCCTTGGCGAACCGTTCGTTCCAGTGGATCGGGTTGAAGTCGCCGGAGGCGCCCGCGTAGCGCACGAGGGCCGCCCGGTCCACGGGGAAGCTCTGGGAGGGCAGCTCGGTGCCGACCTCGACGTCGGAGTAGGCGATCTTCGCTGTCATCTTCGTCACGCTCCCTCTGCCGCGGGTTCCGGTGCGGGCTCCGCCGCGCGGGCCACCAGCTTGGTCCAGGCGGTCACCACGTGTTCGCCCTCGGCGTCGTGGACCTCGCCGCGGATGTCCAGGACGTCGTTGCCAGCGAGGGACTTGATCGACTCGATGGTCGAGTCGACGGTGAGCCTGTCCCCCGCCCGTACGGGCCGGGTGTAGGCGAACTTCTGGTCCCCGTGCACGACGCGGGTGTAGTCCAGCCCGAGCTGCGGGTCCTCGATGACCTGGCCTGCCGCCGTGTAGGTGATGGTGAAGACGAAGGTCGGCGGGGCGATCACGTCGTCGTGGCCCAGGGCACGGGCGGCGTCCGGATCGGTGTAGGCGGGATTGGCGTCACCGATGGCCTCGGCGAATTCGCGGATCTTCTCGCGGCCCACTTCGTACGAGCGGGCGGGCGGATAGTTCCGCCCGACGAAGGACTGGTCGAGCGCCATGTACGCGGCACCTCCTGCGGCCGTGAATTGCGGAGAGCGGAGAGCGGAGAGCGGAGAGCTGGGGAACGGGGAGCGCGGGGCACGGAACGAACGGGCCACGCAATACGACGAGGCCACCCCCGAGTTCGGGGATGGCCTCGCAGAAGAGACTTTGTCAGCGCGTCTCGCGGTGCGCGGTGTGCGAGTTGCAGCGCGGGCAGTGCTTCTTCATCTCAAGACGGTCCGGGTTGTTACGCCGGTTCTTCTTGGTGATGTAGTTCCGCTCCTTGCACTCCACGCAGGCCAGCGTGATCTTCGGGCGGACGTCTGTGGCAGCCACGTGAGTGCTCCTTGACGAACGGACAGGTTTAACACAGAAAGAGTAGCCGATCGGAGGAACGAGCCCACAACCGGCTACTGTCGGTGAAGTAGCGGTGACCGGACTTGAACCGGTGACACAGCGATTATGAGCCGCTTGCTCTACCGACTGAGCTACACCGCCACGATGTGGCGGCCCCCACCGGGTGGCGGGAGACCTCTCACATCAGAGCCCCAAAACGGAATCGAACCGTTGACCTTCTCCTTACCATGGAGACGCTCTGCCGACTGAGCTATTGGGGCGAGCGATGAAGACATTACACGCTTGGCCGCCGAAGATGAAATCGGTATCGGAGGGTCACGCGGGTGTCCCCGCGCCCGCGCCTCAAGTGCCTCCCGCACCACACCAGTACGACTATTCGGCTCCTCCTCGCCGGTGCCCCGCGCGGGTCCTACCCTCGTCACACGCTGCGTGATCTTGCTGTGATCTTCAGGGGCACACGCCGGGCCCCGAACCGTCCCACCGAGCGCCGGGGAGTCCGATGGCCGACAGCCAGCCGCAGGAGCCGAGGGATTCCGGTCCGGAAGCCCGCCACGAGCCGGAGCCCCGCGAATCCCCCGCGGCCCCCGCTTCCGCTTCCGCCTCTGCTTCCGCCTCTGCCTCTGCCTCCGAGACGCCCGTGCCCGCGCCGCCGCACGCGCTCCTGCTGAGCGGGGCCCGGCTGGCCGACGGGCGCACCGTCGACGTACGCCTCGGCGGCGGGCGCATCGAGGCGGTCGGCACGGCGGGCAGCCTCGCGCCCGGGCGGCTGCCGCCCGGCGGCGCCCGCGTCGACCTCTCCGGCTATCTGCTGCTTCCCGCGCCCGCCGAACCCCACGCGCACTACGACACCGCGCTCACCGCCGACACCCCCGGCTCGGCCGGGCCCCCGCGCAGCGCGCCCGAGGACGTCAGACGGCGTACGACCGAGGCCGCGCTGCTCCAGCTCGGCCACGGCGCGACCGCGCTGCGCACCCACACACGCATCGGTGACGTGGCCGGGCTGCGCTCTCTGGAGGCGGTGCTGCTGGCCCGTCGCACGCTGCGGGGGCTGTGCGAACTGACCACCGTCGCCGTGCCCCGTCTGCTCACGGGGGTCGCGGGCGCCGACGGGCTCGCGATGCTGCGGGACGCGGTGAAGATGGGCGCGACGGTCGTCGGGGGCTGCCCGGACCTGGACCCCGACCCCGGCGGCTACGTGGAAGCGGTGCTGGACGTGGCAGCCGAGCACGGCTGCGCCGTCGACCTGCACACGGACGGGGGCGATCCCGCGCGCCTGTCCCGGCTGGCAGCGGCGGCGGGCGGGCTCAGGCCCGGCGTCACCATCGGCCCCTGCGGCGGGCTCGGCGGCCTCCCCTACGAGACGGCGGCACGCACGGCCGACCAGTTGGCGGCGGCGGGCGTCACCGTCGTCTGCCTGCCGCAGGGCAACTGCCGCGTACTGGAGCGCCCTTCGCCCTCCGTGCCCTCTTCGCCCTCGCGCGTCGCGCCCGTACGGCTGCTGTCCGCCGCCGGGGTCGCGGTCGCCGCGGGCAGCGGGGCGCTGCGCGACGCCGCGAACCCGGTGGGCAGGGGCGACCCGCTGGAGGCCGCCTACCTCCTCGCCTCCCACGGCGAGGCGGCCCCGGCGGCGGCCTACGAGGCGGTCGCGGCGCGGGCGCGGAAGGCGATGGGCCTGCCCGAGGTACGCGTCGAGGCGGGCTTCCCCGCCGAGCTGCTGGCCGTACGGGGCACGGAGATCGCGGGGATGCTCTCGCTCGCGTACAGCCGGGTCGTCATCCACCGGGGGCGCGTGGTCTCGCGCACGAGCGCGGTGCGCGAGTTCTGCGACTTCGCCGCGCCGGGCGGGCTCGGGCTGCCGCGGCAGTCACAGGGCTGACGGGCGGTCAGGCATCTGGTTTCGAGGACGGCGGGGGCGGGCGGGGCGCAGTGGAGTGAGGGTGGGGGCGGGGTGCCGTGACGGGCGCGCGGGGAGGCGTACGGTCGGGAGTATGCGCACAGTCATCGCTGGTGGACACGGTCAGATCGCACTTCGGCTGGAGCGGTTGCTCGCCGGGCGCGGAGACGAGGCAGCGGGCATCATCCGCAGGCCGGAGCAGGCGGGCGATCTGCTCGCGGCGGGTGCGGAACCCGTGGTCTGCGACCTGGAGTCGGCCTCCGTCGAGGAGGTCGCCAAGCACTTGGAGGGCGCCGACGGTGCCGTCTTCGCCGCGGGTGCGGGGCCCGGCAGCGGTGCCGCGCGCAAGGAGACCGTCGACAGGGACGCGGCGCTCCTGTTCGCGGACGCGGCCGAGCGTGCCGGTGTACGGCGCTTCCTGGTCGTCTCGTCCATGAACGCGGACGCCTCCCTCACCGAGCCGCCCGCCGGGATGGACCCGGTCTTCGCGGCGTACCTGCGCGCCAAAGGCGCGGCGGACGACGCCGTACGGGCGCGGGACGGCCTCGACTGGACGGTCCTGCGCCCCGGCCGCCTCACGGACGACCCGGGCACGGGGCTGGTGTCCCTCGCGGAGCACACGGGGCGCGACGAGGTGACCCGCGACGATGTCGCGGCGGTGCTGGCGGGGCTGCTCGATGAGCCGGGTACGGCGGGGATGACGCTGGAGCTGATCGGGGGCGAGACGCGGGTCGCGGACGCGGTCGCGCGGGTGGCCCGGGGCTGAGCGGTCCCCTTCGCGGAGTGCGGGGCGCTGCGCTGTGCGGTTCGCCGTTTGCCCGGTGCGGCTCTGTGGGGGTGCGCCGTGGTGCGGTGCTGTGTGGGTGGGGTCGGTGCCGCGCCGGGGTGTCTCCTCGGGCGGCGACAAGTGCGGGTCTCGTTTACGTGTTTCCCCCGGCACTCGTCGCCACCACTTGCGGGGACACCCCACCACGTCCCCTCCCGGCTACGTGGCCGACTAACGGCCGGCGCCACTTGCTGTGAGCAGGCGTTCCGCTCAGCGAGGAGGGTGTCGCGCGGGACGGTTGGCCCGTGAAGAGGGGACCGGAGGTCCCGCGCTGAGGGTGAGGGCAGGGCCCGTCAGACCTCCTTGGCGCGCTGGAAGAACTCGTCGAACGAGAGCACGCCGTCCGCGTTGGCATCCCGCGTCTTGAGGATCGCCTCGGCCAGCCCGACCGTGTAGTGCCGGTCCCCCAGCTCCACCATGGCCTGCTGGAACTCCACCGCGGTGACGAACCCGTCGCCGTCCCGGTCGAACTTCTCGAACGTCTTGCGTGCGGCGTCAATGTCGGCCACGGAACTGTCCCTCTCGATGATCGGATATCCGGCCAGCACAGCGTAGAGAGCCAACCCGCGTACAAGGGCCTCGGGTACAGCAAAAGGCCCCCGCCTGCTTCACAGCAGGTCAGGGGCCTCTTGGCTTCCTGTGGCGGCGCCAGGATTCGAACCTGGGAAGGCTGAGCCGGCAGATTTACAGTCTGCTCCCTTTGGCCGCTCGGGCACACCGCCTGGGATTGTCGCCTGGGCGCCGCTCGGGGGCGGTGCTCTGTGGCAACGGTGTAAACCATACCCGATGACCGGGGGTGGTTCGCCACTCGGTTGATCAGCGGTGGATGAGGGGGCGGGTGGCTAGGCTTGCTGCGCGGGCCGCGCGCGGGCCGCTTCCCTGACGGATCTACGCACGAGGAGCCAACTCACCATGGCCGACTCCAGTTTCGACATCGTCTCGAAGGTCGAGCGGCAGGAGGTCGACAACGCGCTCAACCAGGCCGCCAAGGAGATCGCGCAGCGCTACGACTTCAAGGGCGTGGGCGCCTCGATCGAGTGGTCGGGCGAGAAGATCGAGATGCGCGCCAACTCCGAGGAGCGCGTGAAGGCCGTCCTCGACATCTTCCAGTCCAAGCTGGTCAAGCGCGGGATCTCCCTGAAGGCGCTGGACACGGGCGAGCCGCAGTCGTCCGGCAAGGAGTACAAGATCTTCGGGTCCCTGAAGGAGGGGATCTCCCAGGACGACGCCAAGAAGGTGGCGAAGATCATCCGCGACGAGGGCCCCAAGGGCGTGAAGGCCCAGGTCCAGGGCGACGAGCTGCGGGTGTCCTCCAAGAGCCGTGACCACCTCCAGGACGTCATCAGCCTGCTGAAGGGCAAGGACTTCGACTTCGCCCTCCAGTTCGTCAACTACCGCTGAGCGGTCGCTGAGCCTCCGCGCCCTCGCCGGGCGACGGCGGGACGCCGGAACCGTCCCCAGGGGCGCCGGAACCGTCCCCGGGGACGTCGGCAGGGGCACCGGTACGGGTGCCGGAACGGGCCGTTTCCGGCACCCGCCCCCGCCCCCGCTCCTGTCCCAGCGCCCGCACGCTGACCAGCGCGGCCCCCACCAGCACCACGACCGCGACGAGCGCCGCGCCCCGCATCCCGTGCGTGAACGCCTCGCGCGCCGCGCCGAGCACCGCCTCCCCCGTACGCCCGTGCAGCCGCTCCGCGACGGCCGCCGCGCCGCCGAGCGTCTCGCGGGCCGCTTCGGCCGCCCGCGCGGGGAGGCCGCCGGGCAGGGAGCCGTCGAGGTCGCGACGGTAGAGCGCCGCGCCGACACTGCCGAGCAGGGCCATGCCCAGGGCCCCGCCGAACTCCTGCCCCGTCTCCAGTACGGAGCTGGCCGTGCCGGCGCGTCGCGGCGGGACCGCGCCCAGCGCGAGGTCGGTGAGCTGCGACATCACCGTGACGATGCCGCAGGCCAGCACCCCCGCGCCGACGAGCACCGTCACCAGGGAATCCGTACCGCACAGCCCGAGCACCCCGAATCCGGCCGCCGCGACGAGGAACCCTCCGCACACCACGCGGGCGCGGTCGGCGCCCCGCTGGACGAGGGTGGTGGCGACGGGGGCCGCGGCGCCGATGGCCACGGACGGGGCCAGGCTCCACAGCGCCGCCTCCAGTGCTCCCATGCCGAGCACGGACTGGAGGTACTGCGTCGTGAAGTAGGCCGAGCCCATCATCGCGAAGGCGGCGACGAGATTGAGGACGACCGCTGACGCGTAGCCACGCTCGCGGAACAGGTCCGGGCTGATCATCGGGGCCTCACGGGTGCGCTGACGTCGCACGAAGGCCGCCGTGAAGCCGAGTCCCGCGAGGACGGCGAGCCCGGAGACGCCGTCGGGGCCGTGCTCGGCGGCGCGCTTCAGGCCGTAGATCACGGGCAGTACGGCGGCCATCGACAGCGGGACGCTCAGCAGGTCGAACCGTCCGGGCTCCGGATCCCTGGACTCCGGTATGAGCACCGGAGCGAGGGCCAGCAGGAGCAGCATCGCGGGGACGTTGACGAGGAAGACCGAGCCCCACCAGAAGTGCTCCACCAGCACCCCGCTCAGCACCGAGCCCAGCGCGACGCCGCCCGTCATCACCGCCGACCAGACGCCGATGGCGGCGGCGCGCTGGCGTGCGTCGAGGAAGAGGTTGCGTACGAGCGCCAGGGTCGACGGCATCAGCGTGGCGCCGCCGATGCCGAGCAGGGCGCGTGCGGCGATCAGCAGCTCGGCGCTGGTCGCGTACGCGGCGGTCACGGAGGCCGCCCCGAAGGCGACGGCCCCGAGCAGCAGCAGTCTGCGGCGGCCGATGCGGTCGCCCAGTGAACCCATCGTGATCAGCAGTCCGGCGAGGACGAACGCGTAGATGTCGAAGATCCACAGTTGCTGCGCCGCGCTGGGCGCGAGGTCGGCGCTGATGGCGGGGACGGCGAAGTAGAGGACGGAGACGTCCATGGAGACCAGGAGCAGCGGCAGCATCAGCACGACGAGCGCCGTCCACTCGCGCCGCCCGGCGCGCGGCGGCGTCGGGGGCGGGGGCGACGGAGACGGAGACGGCTGTAACGGCGACCGCGAGGGGTCGGAGGGAGGTGTCGGAGAGGTTGGCATGGCGCGAATATACGGGCGTCTTAAACACTTGTCTAGGACGTTCGTATAAGACGTACGTACGTCTGGGACGGCCGTACAGCGCACCGATACAGTCGTGCGCATGGGACATCGCGAGGATCTGCTGGAGGGCGCCAAGCGCTGCCTGCTGGAGAAGGGGTACGCGCGCACCACCGCGCGGGACATCGTGAAGGCGTCCGGGACGAATCTCGCCTCGATCGGCTATCACTACGGTTCCAAGGACGCGCTGATGCGTGAGGCGCTCTTCGCGGCCGTGGGCGACTGGGGCGACGACGTCCAGGAGGCGCTGGAGAAGGAGGTCTCCCCCGAAGCCCCCTTGGCGGAGCGCTTCGAGGCGGGCTGGTCCAAGGCCACGGCGCTCTTCGAGCGGCATCAGCGCCTCTGGTCGGCGAACCTGGAGGCGGTGCTGAGCGCGGACGACGATCCGGAGCTGCGTGCGGCCTTCGCCCAGGTGCTGCCCGAGGCCCGTGCGGGGCTCGTGTCCCTCTTCAACGGGAAGCCTCAGGACGAGGTGACCGAGGACGAGGCCCGCGTCTACGGCGGCTTCTACCACGCACTGGTCGCCGGCCTCGTCGTCCAGAAGGCCCTCGCCCCGGACTACGCGCTGCCCGGCCATGAGTTGATCGAGGCCATGCGGCGGATCGTCACGGACGCGGGTACGGGGACGGGTACGGGTACGGGGACGGGGACCGCGGAAGACACGGCTCAGTCGGGAACGTAACGGCCTCGTTCATGAACCGCCTCAACCATGAACGGTTTTGATCATGAACGGCGGTCGCATGGGAGGCTTACGAGCATGAAGCTGCTCGACTTGATCCTCAACCTGCTGTGGCTCGTCTTCTGCGGAATCTGGATGGCGATCGGCTACGTCATCGCGGGCGTCATCTGCTGCGTCCTGATCATCACGATCCCGTTCGGCGTGGCCTCGTTCCGGATCGCGGGCTATGTGCTGTGGCCGTTCGGCCGTACGACGGTGGAGCGCCCGGGTGCCGGGGCGCCGTCCTTCGTCGGGAACGTCATCTGGACCGTCTTCGCGGGCTGGTGGCTGGCCCTCGGGCACCTGCTCACCAGCATCCCGCTGTTCGTCTCGATCATCGGCATCCCCTTCGGCTGGGCGAACCTCAAGCTCATCCCGATCTCGCTGATGCCGCTGGGCAGGGACGTCGTCCCGAGCGACCAGCGCTTCGGCGCGAGGTGACGTTCACGCCATAGCGGGCGGCGCTACCGGCGCCAGCCCGCCATCCTCTCCAGCCTGGCCACCCGCTCGTCCATGGGCGGGTGGGTGGAGAAGAGCTTGGACAGGCCCTCGCCGCGCCGGAACGGGTTCGCGATCATCATGTGGCTCGCCGTCTCCAGCCGGGGCTCGGGAGGCAGCGGCAACTGCTTGGTCCCGGCGTCCAGCTTGCGCAGCGCCGAGGCCAGGGCCAGCGGATCGCCGGTGAGCTGCGCGCCGGAGGCGTCGGCCTCGTACTCGCGGGAGCGGGAGACGGCGAGCTGGATCAGGGACGCGGCCAGCGGGCCCAGGATCATGATCAGCAGCATCCCGAACAGGCCGGGCCCGTCATCGTCGTCGGAGCGGCCGAAGGGGATCAGCCAGGCGAAGTTGACCAGGAACATCACGACGGAGGCGAGGGCTCCGGCGACCGACGAGATGAGGATGTCCCGGTTGTAGACATGGCTCAGCTCGTGCCCGATGACCCCGCGCAGCTCGCGCGCGTCCAGCAGGCGCAGGATGCCGTCGGTGCAGCACACGGCCGCGTTACGGGGGTTACGGCCGGTGGCGAACGCGTTCGGCGCCTGCGTCGGCGAGATGTAGAGGCGCGGCATGGGCTGCCGCGCCGCCGTGGACAGCTCGCGGACCATGCGGTACAGCTCCGGCGCCTCGAACTCGCTGACGGGGCGTGCCCGCATGGCGCGGAGCGCGAGTTTGTCGCTGTTCCAGTACGCATAGGCGTTGGTGCCCAGTGCGACGAGCAGCGCGACGACCAGTCCCGCACGGCCGAAGAAGCTGCCGATGACGATGATGAGAGCGGACAGTCCCCCGAGGAGTAGGGCTGTCCTCAGCCCGTTGTGCCGGCGGTGCACGGTACGCCCTCCAGGTGGTGCAGCAGGGGAACCCTGAGCCAGGTGGATGTTCCACCTTCCAGTGGACCCTCACGTACAGACCAACGCGAGGCGAAGGTGGTGGGTTCCCGCGGCACGGCCGGGGCGCCTGGGCCGGGGCCCGGCCCCTACGCCGCTACAAGCGCCACAGCGCTACAGCAGGCCGCCCGAGGCGAACCGCAGGACGAGCTGCGGGGCGCCGGAGAGGGCGAGCGCCAGGACGGCCGTGAGGGCGATGCTCGCGGCGAGGGGGGCGCTCACGGCGAGCCGCGCGTGGGTCGCGGCGTCCGCCCGTACGGCGGTCGCGGTGGCTGTGGCGGTGGCGGTGGCCGGAGCGGCGGCGCCGGGCTCCTGACCGGCCTCCGTCTCGTACGCCACCTCGGGCTCCCGCTCCGGGGCGCGGAAGAGCACCGCCGTCCAGCGCAGGTAGTAGTAGAGCGCGATCACGACGTTCACCGCCATGACGACGGCGAGCCAGCCCAGGCCCGCGTCCACGGCTGAGCGGAAGACGGTGACCTTCGCGAAGAGGCCGATGACGCCCGGGGGCAGCCCCGCGAGGCAGAGCAGGAAGAAGCCCATCGCGAGGGCCGTGAGGGGGCTGCTGGCGTAGAGGCCGCGGTAATCGGTGAGGCGGTTGGCCGCGGTGTCGCGGGCCACGTCCAGGCCGTCCGGGTCCGGCCCCGGACGCGCGCCCCCGGGAGTCGCCGTGCCGGGGCGGCCGAGGACGGCGGCGACGGCGAAGGCGCCGAGGTTCACGACGGCGTACATCAGCGCGTAGGCGACCGTGGCGCCCACGGCCTCGCCCGGCTCGTCGACGTAGGCCGCGGCGGCGATCGGCACCAGCAGATAGCCCGCCTGCCCGACCGAGGACCAGGCGAGGAGGCGGACGGCGCTGTACGTGCGGTCGGCGCGCTGGCGCAGCGCGGCGACGTTGCCGACGGTCATGGTGAGCGCGGCCAGCACGGCGAGCGCGGGGCCCCACACGTCGCCGTAGGAGGGGAAGGCGACGACGGTGACGAGGATCAGCCCGGAGAGCCCGGCGGCCTTGCCGACGACGGAGAGGTAGGCGGCGACGGGCAGGGGCGCGCCCACGTACGTCTCGGGGACCCAGAAGTGGAAGGGGACCGCCGCTGTCTTGAAGGCGAAGCCGACGAGGGTGAGCGCGACGCCGACGGTCGCCAGGGTGCTCAGCCTGGGATCAGCGTCCGGGAGTTCCTCCGCCACGGTACCGAGGTGGAGGCTGCCTGCTGCCGCGTAGACGAAGCTGACGCCGAGCAGCATGACGGCCGTCGCGGTGACGGAGGACAGGAAGAACTTCAGCGCCGCCTCGGAGGAGAGCCGTTCGCCGCGACGCAGCCCGACCAACGCGAACGCCGGGAGCGAGGCCACTTCGAGCGCGATCACGAGGGTGGCCAGATCGCGCGAGGCGGGCAGCAGCGCCGCTCCGGCGGCGGAGGACAGCAGCAGGAACCAGAACTCGCCCGGGGGCAGTTCGCTGTCCCGTACGGAGGACATCGACAGCAGACCGACGACGAACGCGGCCCCCAGGACGAGGAACTGCACCACAAGGGTGAAGCGGTCGGCCACGTAGCTGCACGCGGCTGGGTCGGCAGTCAGGCAGAACGTCGCGCGCTCGTCCCCGCCGACGAGCGGCAGCAGCGCCAGCGCCGACAGCGCGAGCCCCGCGACGGCGGCCCGGCCGAGCAGCGGTTTGCGGCCCTCGCGCAGGAAGAGGTCGGCGACCAGGACGGCGAGGCCCACCACGGCGGCGACGGTCGGCGGTGCGATGGCGACCCAGTCGACGGACTGGACGGCGCCTGCGGCGGTGGTGACGGTGGTCATCGGGTCACTCCTGGCAGGAGGTTCTGCACGGCCGGTTCGGTGAGCCCGAGCAGCACCGCGGGCCACAGTCCGGCGAGGACGGTGAGGGCGACGAGGGGGGTCCAGGCGGCGAACTCGTACGGGCGCACGTCGGGCACGGGTGTGGGTGCGGGGGTGGATGCGGTGCCTGGGCCTGGGCCTGCGCCGGGTTCGGGACCGGTGCCGGGTTCGGGGGCGCCGGTCTCCGCGTCGGACCCGACCTCGGCGCGCGCGGCGGGCGCGGCGGGCGCGCCCACGGCGACGCGCTCCGGTTCACGCGTCGCGCCGTCCGCCGGACCCGCCGGGCCGTACGTCGGCGCCTCGTGCGGGTCGCCCATGCACACGCGCCGCACGACGACGAGCATGTAAGCGGCCGTCAGCAGCGTGCCGAGTGCGCCGACCGCCATGAAGGTGAGGAAGGCGGGGCGGCTGAGCCCGTCGGCCGGGTGGAACGCGCCGAGCAGCGCGAGCATCTCGCCCCAGAAGCCCGCGAGCCCCGGCAGCCCCAGGGAGGCGACGGCCCCGAAGGCGAGGAGGCCGCCGAAGCGGGGCGCGCTCCCGTAGAGGGCCGCGCCGCTCCTGCCGGAGAGTGCGTCCAGGTCGGTGGTACCTGTGCGGTCCTTGAGGGCGCCGACGAGGAAGAAGAGCAGCCCGGTGATGAGGCCGTGCGCGATGTTGGCGAACAGGGCGCCGTTCACACCCGTACGGGTCATGGACGCGATGCCCAGGAGGACGAAGCCCATGTGCCCGACGGAGGAGTACGCGATGAGCCTCTTGAGGTCGCCGCGCGCGCCCCTGCGGGCCAGGGCGAGGCAGGCGAGCGACCCGTAGACGATGCCGACGACCGCGAACGCGGCCAGGTAGGGCGCGAAGGTCCGCATGCCCTCGGGGGCGACGGGGAGCAGGATGCGCACGAACCCGTAGGTGCCCATTTTCAGCAGCACGCCCGCGAGCAGCACCGAACCGGCCGTGGGCGCGGCGGTGTGCGCGTCGGGGAGCCAGCTGTGCAGCGGCCACATCGGGGTCTTGACGGCGAGTCCGGCGCCGATGGCGAGGACGGCCAGGAGCTGGGTGGTGTGGCCCAGTCCGCGGCCGTTGTCGGAGGCGAGTGCGACCATGTCGAAGGTGCCGCTGCGAAGGCCGATGAGCAGCAGCCCGAGCAGCATCACGACGGAGCCGAGCAGCGTGTAGAGGATGAACTTCCAGGCAGCGCGTGCCTTGTCCCCGCCGCCCCAGCGGGCGATGAGGAAGTACATCGGGATGAGCACCATCTCGAAGGCCAGGAAGAACAGCATCAGGTCGAGGACGGCGAAGGTGGCGAGGGTGCCGGACTCCAGGACGAGGATCAGCGCGACGAACGCCTTCGGGGACGGGCCCGCGGGCATCTTGCGGTAGCTG
This sequence comes from Streptomyces sp. NPDC054796, assembly GCF_053611545.1. Taxonomy (NCBI): domain Bacteria; kingdom Bacillati; phylum Actinomycetota; class Actinomycetes; order Kitasatosporales; family Streptomycetaceae; genus Streptomyces; species Streptomyces sp. NPDC054796. The sequence goes on from NZ_JBSHAO010000017.1 coordinate 75,422, forward strand.
TAGAGCGCGCAGAGGAAGGTCAGCAGCGCGGTCATCACGAGGAGCGGGAGGGAGACGCCGTCGATGCCGAGGTGGAGACGGATACCGAGCGACGGGATCCAGGCGACGTCGGACTCGGCCTGCATGGCCGCCGGGTGACCGTGGTCGAAGCCGAGCGCGAGCACCACCGTCGCGGCCAGCACGGCCCCTGTGACGGTGACGCCGTGGCGGAGCACGGCCTGATCCGGGCCGCTGCCCTTCAGCCCCGGAGGCGCGGGCAGCAGCGCGGCGGCGGCGCCGAGCAGCGGCAGCACCAGGACGGCGGCGAGGAGAAGCTGCATGACGGTGTTGCTGAGGGAGAGCACGCTCACGCTCCTCCGGTTCCGGTGGCGACGAGTACCGCGGCCAGGGCGAGGACGAGGGAGCCCGCGAGCAGCGCCCCGAGATAGGTCTGCACGTTGCCCGTCTGGGTGCGGCGTACGAGCGTGCCCAGGAGGCGCGGCCCGAGTCCCGCTCCGCGCACATAGGTCTCGACGACGTCGCGGTCGAGGAAGCGCACCAGCCCGGCGGCGGCGAGGGTCGGCCTGACCACCAGCGCGGCGTAGGCGGCGTCGAGGTGGAAGCCGTGCACCGCGTGGCGGTGGAGGGGGCCGAGGAGGAGCCGTCCGGGGTCGGCGGGGTCGGGCGCCGAGGCGATGTCGCCGTAGGCGGGTTCGTGGGTGGCGATGGCCTCGGCCTCGGAGAGCGCGGGGTCGGCGTCGGGGTGCGCGGCGACGGCGCCCAGGGGCGTGCGCGCCGCGGCGAGCGCGGTGGTGTGCCGCCAGGCCGCGTAGGTCATGATCCCGCCGACGAGCGCGACGCCCGTGGCCAGCACGGAGGTGGCGAGGGTCGGCGCGAGCGAGTGGCCGTCGAACCAGCCGGGGAGCGCGCCGAAGAGCAGGCCCAGCGCGAGGGAGGGCAGGGCGAGGATCCACAGGACGACGTTCATGACGACGGGCACCCGGCCGTGTGCGTCCCCGTGCGCGGATGCGGCGTCGGACCCGGGCTCGGGATCGGGATCGGGCTCGGGGGCGCCGTTGCCGCGGAAGGCCAGGAGCCATAGCCGGGTCGCGTAGGCGGCGGTGAGGAGCGCGGTGAACATCCCGGCCACGAGGACGACCCAGCCCGCGCCCGCCGGTACGCCGTGCTGCTCGCCGAAGGCCGCGTGCTCGGCGGCGCCGAGTACCGCTTCCTTGGAGAAGAAGCCCGCGAAGGGCGGGACGGCTGCCAGCGCGAGGAGCCCGACGGACATGGTCCAGTACGCGTCGGGGGCCCGCTTGGCGATGCCTCCCATGCGGGCCATCGCCGCCAGCGAGTTGGTGCCCGCGGCGTGGATGACGACCCCGGCGGCGAGGAAGAGCAGCGCCTTGAACGCGCCGTGGGTGAGGATGTGGAAGACGGCCGCGCCACGGTCGGCGACGGCCAGCGCTGCGGCCACGTAGGCGAGCTGGCCGACGGTCGAGTAGGCGAGGACACGTTTGATGTCGTCCTGCGCCAGCGCCGCGAGCGCCGAACCGATCATGGTGGCGGCGGCCATCAGCGCCAGCACGACGAGCACGACGGCCGAGGCGGCGAAGACCGGCAGCAGCCGGGCCACGAAGTAGACACCGGCGGCGACCATCGTCGCGGCGTGGATCAGCGCGGACACGGGCGTGGGGCCCGCCATCGCGTCCGGCAGCCAGGTGTGCAGCGGGAACTGCGCCGACTTGCCCGCGACCCCGGCGAGCAGCAGCAGCCCCACCACGGTGGGGTGGGCCAGCTCGAAGCCGGAGAGGGAGGAGCCGAGCTTGGCGGTGATCCCGCTGATGCGGAAGGTGCCCGCGTCGGACGCGAGGGCCAGGATGCCGATCAGGAAGGGGACGTCGCCGAGCTTGGTGACCAGGAACGCCTTGAGGGAGGCGGAGCGCGCGGCGCTCGTCTCCCAGTAGTGCCCGACGAGGAAGTACGAGCAGATGCCCATGATCTCCCAGCCGACCAGCAGCACGATGAGGTCGTCGCTGTAGACGACGAGCAGCATCGCGGCGGTGAAGAGGGAGACGAGGGCCGCGTACGAGGCGTAGCGCGGGTCGTCGCGGAGGTACCCGGTGGAGTACACCTGCACGCAGGTGGCGACGACGCCGACGAGCACGGCCACCAGCACCGCGAAGCCGTCCAGGTGCAGGGCCAGTTGGATGGGCAGCGCGTCGTTGCCCGTCGGCGCCAGCTCGGTCGCGGCGCGCAGCGCGGTGCCGCCGCCCTGCCGAGCGGCGACGAGGACGGCGAGGACGGCGGCGAGGAGCGTGGGCAGTACGGCGAGGGGCCGTACGAGGCCGGGCACGCGCCGCCCGAGGAGGAGTCCGGCGACGGCGCCGAGGAAGGGCAGCAGGGGGACGAGGACGGCGAGGGTCGTGGTGGTCACGCGGTCCGCCTTCCTGCGGTCTTCCCCTGGTCGATGCGTTTTCCGTCGCCGTCACCGGCTCTGTCGGCGGTGCTGTTTCCGCCGTCGCCACCGTCACTGTCAGTGGCGAGTGTCAGACTTTCCGTATCGTCAGAGCCGCCTGCGGAGACGCCCGCAGCGCCTCCCTCCCGGAGGTCTCTCAGTCTGTCGACGTCGGAGCTGCCGCGGTTGCGGTAGACGAGCAGCACGACGGCGAGACCAATGCCGATCTCGGCGGCGGCGATGGCGATGGTGAAGAGCGTGAGCGCCTGGCCCGCGTGGAGCGTGTCGCGGAGCCAGACGTCGAAGGCGACGAGGTTGAGGTTGACGGCGTTGAGCATCAGCTCGACGGACATCAGCACCAGGATCGCGTTGCGGCGAGCGAGGACGCCGTAGAGACCGGTGCAGAAGAGGAGGACGGCGAGGACGGCGGGATAGGCGAGGTGCATCAGTGCCGGCCCTCCCTGAAGGGGGGTTTGCGAGCGGGGGCGCCGCCGTTCCTGGTGCGGGGTTTCGGCACGTCGTCCCGGCCGGGGCGGCGGGAGAGGACGATCGCGCCGACGAGCGCGGCGAGGAGGAGGACGGAGAGCGCTTCGAAGGGCAGCACCCAGTGCCGGAAGAGCGCTTCGCCGGTCACCTTGGCGGAGCCCAGCACGGCGGAGTCGAGATCGATCCAGGTCGCACGGAAGGCGTCCACGACCAGCGTGACCAGGGTCGCCGCCGCGGCCACCGCGACGGCCAGCGCGACCCGGCGGTTGCCGGAGTCGGCGTCCGGCGAACGGCCGATGGGCGCCCTGGTGAGCATCAGCCCGAAGAGGAGGAGGACCACGACGGAACCGACGTAGATCAACACCTGCACCCAGGCGATGAACTCAGCGGTGAGGAGGAGGTATTCGACGGCGACTCCGCCGAGCGCGGCGACGAGCCACAGCGCGGCGTGCACGAGCTGCTTGGTGGTGACGGTGACGACCGCCGCGCCGAGCGTGGCGAGGCCGACGAGCACGAAGACGATCTCGACCCCGGTCGGTGAGAGGAAGCCGGGGTGGGCAGCGGCGGCGGTCACGCGTCGCCCTCCTGCTGGGGCTGCTGGGGCTGGTCCTCGGCCTGCTGGGCCGCGGCGTCGGTCTCGGCCTGCTGGGCCGCGGCGAGCTTGTCCGCCGTCTTGCGGGCGGCGGCGATCTCCTTGGGCTCCTCGGCCGAGGCGTCGAGCGCGGGCGGCTCGGGCACCGTCCACATCCACTCGCGCAGCTTGTCGCGCTCGTGGGTGAGGTTGTGGATGTCCGTCTCGGCGTACTCGAACTCCGGTGACCAGAACAGCGCGTCGAAAGGACAGACCTCGATGCAGATACCGCAGTACATGCACAGCGAGAAGTCGATGGCGAAGCGGTCGAGCACGTTGCGGCTGCGCTCGCGGCCACCGGGCGCTGCCGGGGGCACCGTCTCCTTGTGGGAGTCGATGTAGATGCACCAGTCGGGGCACTCGCGGGCGCACAGCATGCAGACCGTGCAGTTCTCCTCGAACAGGCCGATGACGCCGCGCGTGCGCGGGGGCAGTTCGGGCTGGACGTCGGGATAGTGCTCGGTGACCGAACGGCGGGTCATCGTGCGGAGGGTGACGGCCAGGCCCTTGGCGAGCCCGGATCCGGGGAGGGGCATCAGGAGATCACCACCTTGATGACGCCGGTGAGGGCGATCTGGAGGAGGGCGAGCGGCACGAGCACGGTCCAGGCGACGCGCTGGATCTGGTCCTCGCGCAGCCGCGGGTAGCTCACCCGCAGCCAGATGACGCCGAAGGCCAGTACGGCGGTCTTGAGCAGGGTCCACACCCAGCCCAGCTCACCGGACCACGGCCCGTGCCAGCCGCCGAGGAAGAGCACGGTGGTCAGCGCGGACAGGATGACGATGCCCGCGTACTCGGCGAGGAGGAACAGCGCGAAGCGGAGTCCGGTGTACTCCGTGTAGGCACCGAAGATGATCTCGGAGTCGGCGACGGGGGCGTCGAAGGGAGGCCGCTGGAGTTCGGCGAGTCCGGCGACGAAGAAGACCAGGCCACCGATGGCCTGCCACGGCAGCCACCACCACTCCCAGGCGTCCAGGATGCCGGGAAGGGAGAGGGTTCCGGCTGCCATGGCCACGGAGGCGGCGGCGAGCAGCATGGGCAGCTCGTACGCCATGAGCTGCGCGGCGGTGCGGAGACCGCCGAGGAGGGAGAACTTGTTGGCCGAGGCCCAGCCGCCCATGAGCGAGCCGAGCACGCCGACGCCCATCACGGCGAGCACGAAGAAGATGCCCGCGTCCACGGCCTGGAGGACACCCCCGTCGGGCGCGACGGGGATGGCGACGAGAACGAGGAGGTACGGGATGAGCGCTACGGCCGGGGCCAGCTGGAAGATGCGGCGGTCGGCGCCCGTCGGGACGATGTCTTCCTTCTGCGCGAACTTCACGCCGTCGGCGACGAGTTGCGCCCAGCCGTGGAAGCCGCCCGCGTACATCGGGCCGACCCGCCCCTGCATATGGGCCATGACCTTGTGCTCGGTCTGACCCACGAGCAGCGGCAGGACGAGGAACGCGAGCAGCACGGCGAGCAGGCGCCATGCGACGTCGAGCACGTCCATCAGTCGTCGCCCCCTGTCTGCTTCTCCTCGTCCTCACCGGTCCGCCGTCCGGCCCGCCGGTTGTCTTCCGCCTCCGCCTCGGCGGGGCCCGTCGTGTCCGGAGTCGTCTGCTCCGGGGACTCGAAGGCCGGGCGGGCAGTGTGCCAGGGGGCGTCGGAGGAGCGGGTGCCCGGCTCTGCGCGTGGCTCCTTCGCGGGCTCCGGTGCCGCCTGTTCGGGGCCGGGGGGCTGATCGGGGGCCTGCTCGGCCGCCTTCTCGGGGGTCGTGCGCTGGCTGGCGGAGCCGGCGGAGGCGGAACGGGTGCGTCGCGCCGGGCGCTCAGGGCTGCTCGCGGGCGTCTCTGCCGAGGGTGTTTCTCGCCGGCCTTGCTGGCTCGCGGAGCCGGCGGTGGCCGAACGGGTACGGCGCGCCGGGCGCTCGCCGGACGCGGCGCGGCCCCGCGCGGGGCGCGAGGGTACGGGCGGGAGCTGGCCCTTCAGCGGGCCCCACTCGTTCGGGTCGGGGACGCCGGGGGGAAGCATCTGACGGCGCTTCGGGCCGCCGTGCTCGGACTCGCCCGGCTCCTTCGCGCCCGGCCACGCCTTGGCGACGCGTGCGGCCAGGACGAAGTCCTTGCGCAGGGGGTGTCCCTCGAAGCCGTCGGGGAGCAGCAAGGGTACGAGATGGGGGTGTCCTGTGAAGCCGAGGCCGAACATCTCGTGGGTCTCGCGCTCGTGCCAGGCCGCGCCCGCGTACACGGGGGTCGCGGTCGGCAGGACCGGTGCCTCGTGGGGGACGGTGGTGCGCAGCACCAGACGGTTGAGGCCCGGCGCCTGTTCCGGTGCCTCCGCCTGTCGCGGGCCGGTCGGCAGGGCGACGACGTGGGCGCAGACGCGGAAGCCGGTGCCCGGTTCGTCGACCGCGCTCAGCCAGTCGAAGTAGGTGCATCCGAGCTGGTCGCGGGCCGTCTCCAGCGCGGGGATCCAGGAGGCGGCGGGGACATCGACGGTGAGGAGGCCGTACGCCTCCTCCGCGTGCGCGCCCTCGCCGAAGAGCGCGTCGGCGCCGCGGGGCAGCCATCCGACGGGCGGGGCGGGCGGAGCCTCTGGCGCGGCGCCGGACTCCGTTGCCGCGCCGGGCTCCGTCGTCGCGCCGGCCGCGGGCTCCGCGCCGGTGTCCGGGGTGCCGGGGGCTCCCGGGGTGCTGGGGTCCTGGGCGTCGGTCACCGGCCGCTCTCCTCGGTGCCCTTGTCCGACCCACCCGGCGTGTCCGACGCACCCTGCCCGCCCGACGCACCCAGCGCGGACGACGTGTCCGGCCCACCCGACGTACCCGGCGCGGACGACGCACCCGGTGCACCCGGTCCGCCCGACGCACCCGGCGGCGTCACCAGTCCGCTCGTCAGGGCCGCCGCCGAGGGGCGGCCCCCGGACACCGCCGCGCCGTCACCCGTGCCGTCACCGTTACCGGCGGGCCCGTCACCCGTGCCGGGCCCGTACCGGCTGGCCGTCGACTCGGCCGCGATCTTCTCCTGGAGCTTCAGCACGCCCTGGAGCAGCGCCTCGGGCCGGGGCGGGCAGCCCGGGACGTAGACGTCGACGGGGATGATCTGGTCGACGCCCTTGGTCACGGAGTACGAGTCCCAGTACGGGCCGCCGCAGTTGGAGCAGGCGCCGAAGGAGATCACGTACTTGGGCTCGGGCATCTGCTCGTAGAGCCGCTTCACGGCCGGGGCCATCTTGTCGGTCACCGTGCCGGAGACCACCATCAGGTCCGCCTGCCGCGGGCCCGGCGCGAAGGGGATGACCCCGAGCCGGATGAAGTCGTGGCGCGCCATCGAAGCGGCGATGAACTCGATGGCGCAGCAGGCGAGCCCGAAGTTGAAGACCCAGAGGCTGTAGCGGCGGCCCCAGTTGAGGACCACCTTCATCGGCTCGGGAGCCAGCCGGGCCAGGGGTCCCAGCTTGCGCGGGGAGGGCTCGGGCAGGTCCGTCGTCCTTACGTCCATTCCAGGACGCCCTTCTTCCATGCGTACAGCAGGCCCACGGTGAGGAAGCCGAGGAAGATGAACATCTCCACCAGCGTGACACCGCCGAACCCAGGTGCGGCGAAGACCGTCGCCCACGGGAACAGGAAGATCGAGTCGACGGCGAAGATGACGTAGAGGAAGGCGTAGACGTAGTAGCGGACCTGCGTGTGCGCCCACCCCTCGCCGACCGGGTCCACGCCGCACTCGTACGTGAGCAGTTTCTCCGGCGTCGGCACCACGGGCCGCAGCAGTCGCCCGGCCCCGAAGGCCACGGCGACGAACAGCACCCCGACGACCGCGACCAGCCCGACGACCGAGTAGCCGTGGAAGTAGTCCGGCACGTCCGCCCGTCCTCACTCGCTCGCTGTGGTGGTGGTGTGTCGTGTTCGACGATCTGTACGCACGGGAGTCTAGGCCCTGCGGGCCCTTGGCGAACCGGCGCGTCACCCACGGCCGCGCCGACCCGTGAGGCACCACCCGCCACCTGAAGCACCCACGGCGCACCCGCCCCACCCCGGCCACCCGGGCCCCGCTACCCGCGCCCTGGTGGGGTTATCCCTACTCGCACGCACCTCCGCACCCCATGGCGCACCCCCGCGCCGCCCGACAGTCTTGTGAGCATGACCGCGAGCCCCTTCCCCTCCACCCGTGGCGACGCCACCCGCGACGACCGGCTGCCCCCTCCCCGCGCCCCGCTCGACGCGCGGACCTGGCGGGAGACCGCCCATCTCCTCTCCAATCTGCCGGTCAACCTGCTCGGCTTTGTCTACATCGCCGTCGTCGTCGCCGTCAGTGTGCTGCTCTCGGTCACGGTCGTCGGGCTGCCCTTCCTCGCCCTGTCCCTCCTCGGCTGCCGCCAACTGGGCAAGGCGGAGCGGGCCCGCGCCCGCGCGCTGCTCGGTCTGCACGTCGAGGCGCCGAGCCCGCTGCGCGCGTGGCAGCACGGCTTCTTCCCGTGGCTGTGGGCGCGGCTGAAGGACTCGGTCGCGTGGCGGACCGCGCTCTACTTCGTCGTCAGGCTGCCGTGGGTCTGGTTCACGGCGGCGCTCACCTTCGTTTCCCTCTTCGTCGGCTGGCCCGTGCTCCCGTGGCTGGCGCGCGGGCTGACCAACGTCGACCGGGCCATGGTGCGCGCGCTGCTCTCGCCGTCCGACGAGATGGAGCGACGCGTCGCCGAGCTGGAGGCGGACAGGGGGGTGGTCGTGGACACGGCCGCCGCCGACCTGCGCCGCATCGAACGCGACCTCCACGACGGCGCCCAGGCCCGCCTCGTCACCCTCGCCATGGACCTCGGACTGGCCAAGGAGAAGCTCCTCGAAGACCCCGAGGCCGCGGCCAAGATGGTCGACGAGGCACACGGCGAGGTGAAACTCGCCCTCCAGGAACTACGGGACCTCGCGCGCGGCATCCACCCCGCCATCCTCACCGACCGGGGACTCGGCCCCGCCCTCTCCTCACTCGCCGCCCGCTGCTCCGTCCCCGTCACGGTGACCGAGGAGCTGAAGCGGCGCCCGGCCCCCGCGATCGAGGGCATCGCCTACTTCACCGTCTCCGAACTCCTCCAGAACATCAGCAAGCACAGCCACGCCACCCGCGCCACCATCGACATCTGGCGCAGCGACACCCGTCTGCTGATCCAGGTCACCGACGACGGCCAGGGCGGCGCCGACACCACCACCGGAACCGGACTCTCCGGACTCGCCGAACGCCTCGGCTCCGTCGACGGCCTCTTCCTCGTCGACTCCCCCGCCGGCGGCCCGACGGCCATCACCGCCGAACTCCCGTGGCGCGACCGCCACCAGGAGCCCCGTGCCGTGAGGTGAACGCGCCCACCCCCACACATCACCCGTACGAGCAGTAGCAGCACGAGCAGCACGGGCAAGCACGAGCAACCACGCCACGAGCAAGCTCGATCAGAACGACGACGAGGACGAGGACAACGACCATGGCCACGGCATACGACGACAGGCCGGGCGCGTCGCGCGCCGGACAGCACCACAGGAGCCGGGTGCCCGCGCTGCTGCGCGCTCCCTTCGAGGGCCGCACGTGGCGGGAGCTGCTGTACGCGGTCACGGGGCTGCCCGTCGCGATCTTCGCCTTCACCTACGCGGTGATCCCCCTCTCCCTCGGCGCGGGCCTGCTGGTCACCTTCCTCGGCATCCCCGTACTCGCGCTCGGGCTCGCGGGCTGCCGCGTCATCGGCCGCATGGAGCGGGCCCGCGCCCGCGCGCTGCTCGGTGTGCGGGTGGGGGAACCCGCACCCGTACGGGTGACGCAGCGCCGCAAGGGCCCGCTGGGCGTCATCGGCGCCCTTCTGCGCGACGGGGTGAGCTGGCGTCACCTGCTCTACTCGGTGCTGTACTTCCCCTGGGCCCTGGTCGTCTTCTGCTTCGCGGTGGTCTTCTGGTCCTGCGGGCTGGGGCTGCTCTCCTATCCGATGTGGCGGTGGGCACTCCCCGGGGACGAGCCCGGCATCCAACTGTGGAACGACGCGAACGGCGAACCCCGCTACATGCTGGACAACCCTTCCGAGCTGGCCGTCGTCTCGGCGACGGGCCTGGTGTTCGTGCTGCTGACGCCCTGGCTCGTACGGGGTCTCACCCAGGTCGACGGGCTGCTGGTCCGCGGGCTGCTCGGCCCCTCCTCCCTGGCGACGCGGGTATCGGAGCTGGAGGCGGACAGGGGGGTGGTCGTGGACACGGCCGCCGCCGACCTGCGCCGCATCGAACGCGACCTCCACGACGGCGCCCAGGCCCGCCTCGTCACCCTCGCCATGGACCTCGGACTGGCCAAGGAGAAGCTCCTCGAAGACCCCGAGGCCGCGGCCAAGATGGTCGACGAGGCACACGGCGAGGTGAAACTCGCCCTCCAGGAACTACGGGACCTCGCGCGCGGCATCCACCCCGCCATCCTCACCGACCGGGGACTCGGCCCCGCCCTCTCCTCACTCGCCGCCCGCTGCACCGTCCCCGTCACCGTCACGGCCGACCTCGAAGAGCGTCCGGCGAGGGCCATCGAGGGCATCGCCTACTTCACCGTCTCCGAACTCCTCCAGAACATCAGCAAGCACAGCCACGCCACCCGCGCCACCATCGACATCTGGCGCAGCGACACCCGCCTGTTCATCCAGGTCACGGACGACGGCAGGGGCGGCGCCGACACCACCACCGGAACCGGACTCTCCGGACTCGCCGAACGCCTCGGCTCCGTCGACGGGATGCTGCTGCTGGAGTCGCCCGAGGGCGGCCCGACGACCGTGACCGCGCAGCTCCCCTGGCACGCGGGACGCGGCTGACCCGATGCGCCCCACGTGGCGCGTCCGTACGCCCCTCCACCGCCCCGAAAAGTGGGATGCTGGTCCCGTCTCATCAGGGCGAGGGCGGGGGAGCCGGGGGCCAGTGATCGTGGAGGACAGGGTGCGGGTGGTCATCGCCGAGGACTCGGTGCTGCTCCGGGAGGGCCTGACCCGGCTGCTGACGGACCGTGGGCACGAGGTGATCGCCGGGGTCGGCGACGGCGACGCGCTGGTCAAGACCGTCGCGGAGCTGGCCGACGCGGGCCAGTTGCCCGACGTGGTGGTGGCGGACGTACGGATGCCGCCGACGCACACCGACGAGGGGGTGCGCGCCGCCATCGCCCTGCGCGAGGCGCACCCGGATCTCGGGGTGCTGGTGCTGTCGCAGTACGTGGAGGAGCAGTACGCGACGGAGCTGCTGGCCGGATCGAGCCGCGGGGTCGGTTATCTGCTCAAGGACCGGGTGGCCGAGGTGCGGGAGTTCGTCGACGCGGTGGTGAGGGTCGCCGAGGGCGGCACCGCGCTCGATCCCGAGGTGGTCGCCCAGTTGCTCGGCCGCAGCCGCAAGCAGGACGTGCTGGCGGGGCTGACCCCGCGGGAGCGGGAGGTGCTGGGGCTGATGGCCGAGGGCCGGACGAACTCCGCCGTCGCGCGGCAGCTCGTGGTCAGCCACGGGGCCGTGGAGAAGCACGTCAGCAACATCTTCCTGAAGCTGGGGCTGTCCCAGAGTGACGCGGATCACCGTAGGGTGCTGGCCGTGCTCACCTATCTTAATTCTTAGGCTTTCCCGACCGTTTCCACCGTTTCTGCGACTTCTACAACCGGATCGACCGTTTCTCGACGAACTGGACCGATGACCTGTCACGACGGGGCGTGCGGGGCGAAATGTGGAGCTTGAGGGGTACACCGGGGGGTGTTCAGGGCGTGAGGCTCCAGAGACGGACAAGCGTCTCAAAATGCGGTCCATCATGCGATCTTCCCCGGGAAGGGCACCCTTACCGACGTACGATGGCAGGCGAGCCGCCGCCTCTAGGGAGGTCAGATCCACCGTGACCAGCGAGGTCAGTAGCCCAGCCGGGCCGCAGTCTCCTGCCGACGAGAACGACGTTTCCCAGGCCGACACAGCCGGCACAGCCGACTCGACAGACAGCCCCGCCCTGTCCGCGGGGCCCGACCAGAACGGCAAGAACGGCAAGAAGGACAGGGCCGGCAAAGAGGTCCGGCGCCTGGACCGAGTGATCATCCGGTTCGCGGGCGACTCCGGCGACGGCATGCAGCTCACAGGCGACCGGTTCACCTCCGAGACCGCCTCCTTCGGCAACGACCTGTCGACCCTGCCGAACTTTCCCGCCGAGATCAGGGCCCCCGCCGGCACCCTCCCGGGCGTCTCCAGCTTTCAGCTCCACTTCGCCGACCACGACATCCTCACCCCGGGCGACGCACCGAACGTGCTGGTCGCGATGAACCCGGCCGCACTGAAGGCGAACATCGCGGACGTGCCGCGCGGCGCGGAGATCATCGTCAACACGGACGAGTTCACCAAGCGCGCGATGGCCAAGGTCGGCTACGAGGGCAGCCCCCTGGAGGACGGCTCCCTCGACGGCTACAGCGTGCACGAGGTGCCGCTGACCACGCTCACCGTCGAGGCGCTCAAGACCTACGAGCTGGGCCGCAAGGAAGCCGGGCGGTCCAAGAACATGTTCGCGCTGGGCCTGCTGTCGTGGATGTACCACCGGCCGACGGAGCAGACCGAGCACTTCCTGCGCACCAAGTTCGCCAAGAAGCCGGAGGTCGCCGAGGCCAACATCGCCGCGTTCCGGGCCGGCTGGAACTTCGGCGAGACCACCGAGGACTTCGCCGTCTCCTACGAGGTGGCCCCGGCCTCCTCGGCGTTCCCGCCCGGCACGTACCGCAACATCTCCGGGAACCTGGCCCTGGCGTACGGGCTCGTCGCGGCGTCCCAGCAGGCGGACCTGCCGCTGTACCTCGGCTCGTACCCCATCACCCCGGCCTCGGACGTGCTGCACGAGCTGAGCAAGCACAAGAACTTCGGTGTGCGCACCTTCCAGGCCGAGGACGAGATCGCCGGGATCGGCGCCGCGCTCGGCGCGGCCTTCGGCGGCTCGCTCGCGGTCACGACGACCTCGGGCCCCGGTGTGGCGCTCAAGTCCGAGACCATCGGGCTCGCCGTCTCGCTGGAGCTGCCGCTGCTCATCATCGACATCCAGCGCGGCGGCCCCTCCACGGGCCTGCCCACCAAGACCGAGCAGGCCGATCTGCTCCAGGCGATGTACGGACGCAACGGCGAGGCGCCCGTCCCGATCGTGGCGCCCTCGACCCCGGCCGACTGCTTCACGGCGGCGCTCGAAGCCGCGCGCATCGCCCTGACCTACCGCACCCCGGTCTTCCTGCTCAGCGACGGCTACCTCGCCAACGGCTCCGAGCCCTGGCGGGTTCCCGAGCTGGACGAACTCCCGGATCTGCGCGTCCAGTTCGCCAACGGCTACAACCACCAGCAGGACGACGGTACCGAGGTCTTCTGGCCGTACAAGCGCGACCCCCAGACCCTCGCGCGCCCCTGGGCCGTGCCGGGCACGCCAGGCCTCGAACACCGCATCGGCGGCATCGAGAAGCAGGACGGCACGGGCAACATCTCCTACGACCCCGCCAACCACGACTTCATGGTCCGCACGCGCCAGGCCAAGGTCGACGGCGTCGAGGTCCCGGACATCGAGGCCGAGGACCCCAGCGGCGAGGCGGACACACTGGTGCTCGGCTGGGGGTCCACCTACGGGCCCATCACCGCGGCCGTGCGCCGGGTACGGCGGGAGGGCGGGCGGATCGCCCAGGCGCATCTGCGCCATCTCAACCCGTTCCCCCGGAACCTCGGAGAGGTGCTGAGGCGTTACGACAAGGTGGTCGTGCCCGAGATGAACCTCGGACAGCTCGCCACTCTGGTCCGCGCCAAGTATCTCGTCGACGCACAGTCGTATACGCAGGTCAACGGCATGCCGTTCAAGGCGGAACAGCTCGCGACCGCTCTCAAGGAGGCCATCACCCATGGCTGAGACCCTGCTGGAGGGCCCCGACGCCCAGGAGGCCGACGCGCTCTCCCTGGTGCCCAAGGCCGAGGGCAAGCAGTCCATGAAGGACTTCAAGTCCGATCAGGAAGTGCGCTGGTGCCCCGGCTGCGGGGACTACGCGGTGCTCGCCGCCGTCCAGGGCTTCATGCCCGACCTCGGGCTGGCGAAGGAGAACATCGTCTTCGTCTCCGGAATCGGCTGCTCGTCCCGCTTCCCGTACTACATGAACACCTACGGGATGCACTCCATCCACGGCCGCGCCCCGGCCATCGCCACCGGTCTCGCCTCGGCACGCCGCGATCTGAGCGTGTGGGTCGTCACGGGCGACGGAGACGCGCTGTCCATCGGCGGCAACCATCTGATCCACGCGCTGCGCCGCAACGTGAACCTGAAGATCCTGCTCTTCAACAACCGGATCTACGGCCTCACCAAGGGCCAGTACAGCCCGACGTCCGAGGCCGGCAAGATCACCAAGTCGACGCCGATGGGCTCGCTGGACGCGCCCTTCAACCCCGTCTCGCTCGCGCTCGGCGCCGAGGCGTCCTTCGTGGCCCGTACGGTCGACTCCGACCGCAAGCACCTCACGAGCGTGCTGCGCGCCGCCGCCGACCACCCCGGCACGGCGCTGGTGGAGATCTATCAGAACTGCAACATCTTCAACGACGGTGCCTTCGAGGTCCTCAAGGACAAGCAGCAGGCCCAGGAGGCCGTGATCCGCCTGGAGCACGGCGAGCCCATCCGCTTCGGCGTGCCCGGCGAGGACGGCCTCGGCTCCAAGGGTGTCGTGCGCGATCCGTCGACGGGCGAGCTGCGCGTCATCGACGTCGCGGAGGAGGGCACGGACGGGGTGCTGACGCACGACGCCGCCGCCGCTTCCCCTGCCACCGCCTTCGCGCTCTCCCGGCTGGCCGACGCGGACACGCTGCACCACACCCCGATCGGCGTGCTGCGCGACGTGCGGCGTCCCGTCTACGACACGGACATGGCCGAGCAGCTGGAGCAGGCCGTCGAGCGCAACGGCAAGGGCGATCTCGGCGCGCTGCTCGCGGGCAACGACACCTGGACGGTGGTCGGCTGAGGGGCCACGCGCCTCTTCGGTCCGTTCTTCGGTCCGTCGTACGGAGTCATACGGAAGGGCCCCGCCGGTACACACCGGCGGGGCCCTTCCGCGTTCCGCCCCCGCACATCCCGCCGTCGACAGGACCAAAATGCGAAACGGAAATGACAGCGGGTGGCGTGCGGCGCTACGTTCGTGGTCCTCGTCGACCGTCCTGGAGGGGGCCTCGTGGGAACGCACAGCGAGCAGCGCACCGGTCTGCTCTTCGGCTTCGGCGCCTATGGCCTGTGGGGGCTGCTGCCCCTGTACTGGCACCTGCTGGAGTCCACTGGGGCCGCCGAGGTGCTGGCCCACCGCATGGTGTGGTCGCTGCCGACCGTCGTGCTGATACTCCTCGCGCTGCGCCGCTGGGCCTGGATAGGCCCGCTGCTGCGGCAGCCGCGCAAGCTCGGCCTCATCGTCCTCGCCGCCGTCGCGATCTCGGTCAACTGGGGCCTGTTCATCTGGGCGGTCAACGAGGGACGCGTCCTCGAATCCTCCCTCGGCTACTTCATCAACCCCCTGGTCTCCATCGCCTTCGGCGTGCTGCTGCTGCGTGAGCGGCTGCGCCCGGCGCAGTGGGTCGCCGTGGGGATCGGCGTGGTGTCGGTGGCCGTGATGACGTTCGCGTACGGGCGCACACCGTGGCTCTCCCTCGCGCTCGCGCTGAGCTTCGCCACGTACGGGCTGATCAAGAAGCGGGTGCGGCTCAACGGGGTGGAGGGCTTCGGCGCCGAGACCGCGGTGCAGTTCCTGCCCGCGCTCGGGTTCCTGGTCTACCTCGGGGTCACCGGTGACGGCACCTTCGCGTCCGAGGGCGTGGGCCACACGCTGCTGTTCGTCTTCTCCGGGCTGGCCACCGCGCTGCCCCTCATCTTCTTCGGCGGCGCCGCGGTGCGGCTGCCGCTGTCCACGCTGGGGCTGTTGCAGTACCTGGCGCCCGTGTTCATGTTCCTGCTCGGGCTGACCGTCTTCCACGAGGAGATGCCGCCGGAGCGCTGGGCGGGCTTCGTGCTGGTGTGGGCCGCGCTGTGCCTGCTGACGTGGGACGCGCTGCGGCACGCGCGGCGGGGGCGGGCGGCACTGCGACACGCCGCGGGCGCGGCGGGGAAGGCCGAGGTGGCGGACGCGGGTCCGGCCGGGGCGGCCGGGGCTGAGGGGGCTGAGGGGGCTGCGGCTGAGGGGGCAGCCGGGGCCGAAGGCGCCAGGGCCGACGAGAAGGCTGCCGTGGCCGCGCCCGGAGGCGGCGGGTCCGCGCGAGCGGCGGCACCCGACACAGCCGAAGGCCCGTAACCCAGCCCGGAGACGGCGGGTCCGGGCGAGCGGGTGGTGGCGTCCGGCGCGGCGGAAGGCCGGTAATCGGCGGGCGCTGTCCGATTTCCGGCTTGTCGCGGACATCCCGGCACCCGAGCATCAAGCGTCACCGAACAGCACAGCTCCAACTCCCCGCGCCACCGCGCGGGGAGCACGCACGTTCCGTTCCCACCTCGTACGGAATCCGGAGCACACCATGTCATCACGCACTGCTCGAAGACCCTGGATACGGCGTCTGGCCACGGCCCTCGCGGGCGGAGGGCTGCTGGTCTCACTCGCCGCACCCGCGCTGGCGGCACCCTCCGCGCCGCCCGCGCCGCCGGCCCCCACTCTCGCCGCGCCGGACATCCCCCTCGCCAACGTCAAGGCGCACCTGAGCCAGCTCCAGTCGCTGGCCACCGCCAACGGCGGCAACCGGGCGCACGGCCGCGCCGGGTACCGGGCCTCCATCGACTACATCAAGGCCAAGCTGGACGCGGCCGGTTACACCACCACGCTCCAGTCCTTCACCTCCAACGGCGCCACCGGCTGGAACCTCATCGCCGACTGGCCGGGCGGGGACCCCAACCAGGTGCTGATGGCCGGGGCGCACCTCGACTCCGTCACGTCGGGGCCCGGAATCAACGACAACGGTTCCGGTTCGGCGGCCATTCTGGAGACCGCGCTGGCCGTCTCCCGCGAGGGCCTGAACCCCGAGCAGCATCTGCGCTTCGGCTGGTGGGGCGCCGAGGAACTCGGCCTCGTCGGCTCGCGCAACTACGTCAACAGCCTGTCGACGACCGAGCGTGCGAAGTTCAGCGGCTATCTGAACTTCGACATGATCGGCTCGCCGAACCCCGGCTACTTCGTCTACGACGACGACACGCAGCTGGAGAAGGTCTTCAAGGACTGGTACGCGTCCAAGGGCATCTCCACGGAGATCGAGACCGAGGGCGACGGCCGCTCCGACCACTCCAACTTCAAGAACGCCGGGATACCCGTCGGCGGCCTCTTCACCGGCGCGAGCCGCACCAAGACCACGGCGCAGGCCCAGAAGTGGGGCGGCACGGCGGGCCAGGCGTTCGACCGCTGCTACCACTCCTCCTGCGACACCACGAGCAACATCAACGACACCGCGCTCGACCGCAACAGCGATGCGATCGCCCACGCGGTCTGGACGCTCGGCGCGGGTACGGGCACCCCGCCGCCGGACGGCACGACGTTCGAGAACACCGCCGACGTCACCGTCCCCGACCGCGGCGCCGCCGTGGAGTCCCCGGTCACCGTCACGGGGCGTACGGGCAACGCGCCCGCCAACCTCCAGGTCGGCGTGGACATCAAGCACACCTGGCGCGGCGACCTCGTCGTGGACCTCGTGGCGCCGGACGGCACCGCGTACCGACTGAAGAGCTACAGCAGCTCGGACTCCGCCGACAACGTGATCGCCACCTACACCGTCGACGCCTCCAGCGAGACGGCGAACGGCACCTGGAAGCTGCGCGTACAGGACCAGGTCGCGAACGACACCGGCTACATCGACAGCTGGAAGCTCGTCTTCTGAGCGGACTCTGAGCGGACTCTGAGCGGTCCGCGTCCCTGACCGCGTCCCTCCCCCTCGTTGTCAGTGCCGTGCGTTAGCTTCGGCTCACACTGGCGACGAGGGGGATTTCTCATGGCACTCGGCTGGAAACTCGTGATCGACGCGGCCGATCCGCACGGTCAGGCCGCGTTCTGGGCCGCCGCGCTGGACTACGCGATCGAGGACAACACTCCCGTGATCGAGCGGCTGCTGGGCCTCGGGGCCATCGACGCTTCGATGTGCGTCGAGAAGGACGGGCGCCGCAACTTCCGGGACGCGGTGGCCGTGCGGCACCCGGACGATCCGGTGGCGCCGGACACCGGCATCGGGACGGGCAGACGGCTGCTCTTCCAGCGCGTCCCCGAGGCGGGCGCGGAGTCCAAGCGGGCCAAGAACCGGCTGCACATCGACGTCCACGCGGGGCCCGAGCAGCGCGAGGCGACCGTCGCGAAGCTGGTGGCCCTGGGCGCCACCCGCGTGCGGCACGTCCAGGAGCCGCAGGGCGAGTGGCACCTCCTGCTCGATCCCGAGGGCAACGAGTTCTGCGTGGCCTGACGACGGCGCGACGGGAGGACCGGGGGGGATGATGGCAGGGGTCAGACGGTGATGTCGCGGGTGCTGAACCGGGCCCAGGCGGCGGAGCCGAAGACGGCGGTGTAGAGGGCCTGGAGGCCGAGGTTCTTGAGGATCTCGTCCCAGTAGACCGGATCGCGCAGCAGATCGGCGAAGCTCAGCCAGTACTCAGGGAAGAGATACGGGTGGATGTCGTCGAGCTGCGGGATGCTGTTCGCGATCTGCACGGTGATCAGCAGTCCGACGGTCGCGGCCATGGCGGCGATCCCGCTGCTGGTGAGCGTGGAGATGAACAGCCCCACGGCGGCGAGCCCCAGCAGCGAGACGGCGACCGCGACGGCGATGGCCAGCGACCGCAGCAGTCCCTCCGAGAAGGGCACGGTGCTGCCGGACAGCAGCGTCACGTCCCCGACGGGGAAGAGCAGCGCGCCCACCACCAGCGCCGCGAGGGCGACGACGAGGGTGGCCGCCAGGCAGAAGACCAGCACGGAAACGAACTTCGCGAGCAGCAGCCTGGTCCGGCCCGAGGGCGCGACGAGCAGATAGCGGAGCGTCCCCGAGTTCGCCTCGCCCGCGACCGCGTCGCCCGCGATCACCCCCACCGTCATCGGGAGGAAGAAGGGGAGGGTGACCGCGAGGGAGGTGAAGACCAGGAACAGGCCGTTGTTGGTGATCTGCGAGATGAAGGCCGGGCCCTCACCGCCGCCGCCCCCTCCCCCGCCGTCCGAGGTCTCGATCTTCACGGCGATGCCGACCAGCACGGGGATCGCGGCCAGCACCCCCAGCAGCGCGAGCGTCCGCCAGCGCCGGAAGGTCATGACCAGTTCGCTGCGGAAGAGGGAGAGCGCCCAGAGGGGGCTGGGCGCGGCAGCGCGCAGCGCGGCGGGGCCCGCTCCTGCGACGCCGCCGGAGCCCGTCGGCGCCTCGCCCGCCGTGCCGCCCGTCGCCTCGCCCGTCGGGCGGGTGCTCTCAGCCTGCGACATCGAAGCCCTCCCCGGTGAGTGAGACGAAGACGTCCTCCAGCGAGGCACGCTGGAGGCCGAAGGCCCGCACGCGCACGTCGGCGCGCACCAGTGCCGCGTTCAGCTCGGCGAGGTCGGGAGGATCACCCGGATCGGCCGGATCGGCGGCTGCGTCGACGGTATCGGCTGAACCCGCCGCGTCGACGGGGCCGCCCCAGGGCAGCTCCCCCGTGACCTCGTCCTCCGCGACCGCCAGATCCGTCACCCCGTGCTCCTTGAGTACGCGCACCGCCTCCGCCGTGTCCGGGGTGGTGACCGCGAGGCGTCCACGGGCGCCCGAGGCCATCTCGGCGACCGTGCCCTGGGTGACCAGGCGTCCGCGGTTCATGACGGCCGTGTGCGAGCAGACCTGCTCGATCTCGTCCAGGAGGTGGGAGGAGAGGAAGACGGTGATGCCGTCGCCCGCCAGCTCCCGCACCAGGGAGCGGATCTCGCGCATGCCCTGCGGATCGAGACCGTTCGTCGGCTCGTCGAGCACCAGCAGCTCGCGGGGCTGGAGCAGCGCGGCGGCGATCCCGAGGCGCTGCTTCATGCCGAGGGAGTACGCCTTGGCCTTCTTGCCCGCGGCCGACGAGAGGCCGACCCGCTCCAGCGCCTGCCCCACCCGCGCCGCGCGGGTGCCGGGGTCGGCGGTCGGGTCGGCGGAGTCGAACCGGACGAGGTTGTCCCGCCCGGAGAGGAAGCCGTAGAGCGCGGGGCCCTCGATCAGGGCGCCGACGCGTGGCAGCACGCGCTTGGCCGCTCCCGGCATGGGCTCGCCCAGCAGTTCGGCGCTGCCGCCCGTCGCCTCGATGAGGCCGAGCAGCATCCGGATGGTGGTGGTCTTGCCCGAGCCGTTGGGCCCGAGGAAACCGAACACGCTGCCGCGTGGCACGGTCAGATCGAGGCCGTCGACGGCCAGTTGGCCGCCGCGGAAACGCTTGCTGAGGCCACGCGTCTCGACGACCGCTTCGCCGGGCGGCTGTGCCATGGTGCTCCCCGAGGTCCGACCGGCCCCCGCCCGCCGTGCGAGCGGGCGGGGGCCGGTGACGTGTCCGCTGACCGGTCCGGGACGATGCCGGTTCCGGCCTCCGGTGCCGGTTTCCGGTTCCGGACCGGTGCGCGGTGTTCGTTCTCGTGCCGCGCGGCTACTTCTTCGCTGCCGCGTCGGCCGCCTTGATCAGGCCCTCCTTGGTGACGGCACCGGCGTAGACCTTGCCGTCGTCGGTGATCAGGGCGTTGACCAGCCGGGTGCTGAAGACGCGGCCCGTGCCGAAGTCGCCCTTGGCCTCCTCGGTGAAGCTGTCGAGGAGCTTCCCGGCCTGGCCGCCCTCGGTGCCGCTGCCGCCCAGGGCGCCCTTGGGCACGTCGATCTCCGCGATGGAGTTCCAGCCCTTGCCGATGACGTTCAGCCCGGAGAGGTCCTGCTTCCCGCCCTTGGTTCCCTTGTCGCCCTTGTCACCGTGGCCCTTGTGGGCCGACTCGTCGCCGAGCTGGTGCTCCTCGACCTTGGTGCCCTTCGGGGGCTTGAAGTCGAAGGTGCTCGCGGCGGGCTTGCCGAAATCGACCTCGGTGTAGGCCGCGTCGATGGCCGCCTTGCCGCCGCTCTTCGGGTTCAGGGTGAACTTCAGCGGGACGCCCGTGTCCGCGTCGACCATGACGCGGACCGACTCGACCGTCGAGTCCGGGGCCTTCTTCGGCTCGATGACGAGCTGATACGCGTCCCGGCCCGCGACCTTCGCCGTGCCGTCCACGGAGACCGACGTGGTGTCGTCCACCGCCTTCAGCGCCTGCTGGGCCGCCTTCTGCGGGGTGACGTTCTCCAGCCCCTTGCCCAGTTCCTTGTCGTGCTCCTTCTTCGCCTTGTCGGAGGCGCCCTTGGGAGCGGTCATATGGGTGGCGGAGTCGCTGCCGCTGTCGTACGTCCACACGTCGTCGCCGTTGTGGATGAGGCTGTACTCGGCGGCCTCCTCGATCACGGAGAGGCGCTGCTTCTCGGGGCCGTCGGCCGCGACGCGGAGGGTGTGCTCGCCGGAGGCCAGCTCCATCAGCTTGTCCTGGGGCGTGGGCGTGGCCGAGGAGTCCTCGCCGTCCTCTCCGCTCTCGTCCCCGGACCCCTTGTTCTCGGAGCCGTGCGAGCCGCCGCCGAAGGGACCGCCCTCCTCGGAGCCGGAACCGGAACCGGAGCCGGAGCCCGAACCCGAGCCGCCGACGCCCGGAAGCTCCGGGAGACCGAGGTCGGTGCTTATCTTCACCGTGCCGGAGAGGTGCTGGACATCCGACTTCGCCATCTTCGCGACGAGCTGTTCCGCCGTGATCTTCGGCAGGTCCGGGTCACCTGTGCTGGCGAGCGCGGGCACCAGCCCGACGGTGGCCGCGGCCACTCCCGCGACCGCGACCGGCACGCCGTACCGGACCGCCTTCTTTCTGGAGCCGCTGGGACTGCTGGGCTTGTTCGGTTGGATCTGTGCCATCTGTGTGCCCTACCTCCGTGGTCGGTGGCGGTTCCGTACGTCGCACTCGTCCATCCCTGTCCGCCATTCTCACCCGAGCCGCTACGGGATGGTGCGGGGTGTTCTCCCCTATCGCACCAAATTCCGCGGGTCCGGGCATCAGTCCCGGGGATCAACTCCCCGTACTCCCGGGGGAGGACGTGGCGCGTACCCTCCTCGGTCGTCCGGCGTGCGGATACGGGTCCGTCCCCCGATGAACGTGTAAGGGCCACGCCACGTGCCCGCCGCCGCTCACTCGTCACGGGCCACCCGTCACGGCAGTCCGTGCCGTTCAATAGCCGCCCCGTCACGAGTCTGTCCCAGCGGCCGGCCGCCGCACGGGTCCGCGGTGAGAACCGTGCGAACCCGCGTTCAGGCGTGCGGCGGCGGGCCTGCGCGCGGCGCGCCCCACGGTCCACGGAGGCCCGCGTGTAACAGCCGTGTCCAAGGAGGCGACCAGCGAAAACTTTCCCCGGGGCGGGCGGATCTCACTTGTCGGAAACGCAGAAACGCCCGCTCGGACCGAGCGGGCGCACCGCCACACCACAGCGAAGGAAGAAACGATGCGCGCTCAGAAGATCACCATTGCCGCCCTGGCCCTCGCCGCCGGTCTCTCGCTCACCGCCTGCCAGGGGAACGACACCTCCGCCGCGGGCTCCAGCGACTCCGCCGCCTCGTCCTCCTCGTCCTCGTCCGGCACCTCCGGCGGCGACAGCGGCAGCACCGGCGGCTCCGGCAGCGCGGGCGGCTCCGAGGAGAGCGCCATGAACACCGGCGGCGACTCGGGCTCGACGGGCTCGACGGAGGCGAAGGACGCCGAGGGCAGCGGCAACGGCCAGATCACCACCGGCACCTGCAAGACGTCGAACCTGGCCCTCAGCGCCGCTCACGGAATGGGCGAGGGCGATGTCGTGGTCACCTTCAAGAACACCGGGGAAGCCTGCTCCCTCAAGGGCTTCCCGGGCGTCGACCTCAAGGCCGACGGCGGCCCCGGCGGCATCAGCGCCAACCGCAGCGACCTCGACGCCCCCGCCGTCGCCCTCCAGAACGGCGACGAGACCCGCTTCACCCTGCACACCCCGCGCAACGACACCGGCGGCTCCGGTGTGGACATCGACCGCCTCGTCGTCACCCCGCCCAACGAGACGCACTCCAAGACGGTGAAGATCGGCCTCAACATCCCCGTGACCGACCACTCCACCAGCGACGTGACGGTGGACCCCGTCGGCACCGGCAAGCAGTAACGCGGGTCGGACGGCGGTATCCGGGAACCGCAGGCAGTAGGGAGGGCCGCACCCACGCGGGTGCGGCACCCCGGCCACTCCCGGCCACTCCCGGCCACTCCCGGCCACTCCCGACAGGAACAGCAGGAACAGCAGGAACGCGGCCCTCTCCGGCCTCAGCCCGCGCGGTGTACGACCGCGTCGCAGAGGTCGGAGAGGGCCGTTTTCGCGGCGCAGTCCTTGAGCGGCGCGAGCATGGCGCGCGCCTCTTCCGCGTAGCGGACGGTGTCGCGGCGGGCCTGCTCCAGCGCGGGGTGGGCGCGCAGTCCCGCGAGGGCCTCGGCGTGGCGCGCGTCGTCCGTCAGATCGCCGTCGAGCAGCGCGGCCAGCGCGCGGTCCTCGGCCGTGGCCTCGGGCGAGGCGGCACGGGCCCGCAGATGCAGCACCGGCAGGGTGGCGATGCCCTCGCGCAGATCCGTGCCGGGGGTCTTGCCGGACTCGTGGGAGTCGCTGGCGATGTCGAGGACGTCGTCGGCGAGCTGGAACGCGGTGCCGATGCGCTCCCCGTACTGCGTGAGGATGGAGACGACCTGCTCGTCGGCGCCCGCCATCATCGCGCCGAAGCGGCCCGCGACGGCGATCAGGGAGCCGGTCTTGCCCGCGATGACATCGAGGTAGTGGTCGACGGGATCGCCGTTTCCGCCGGGCCCGGCGGTCTCCAGGATCTGGCCCGTGACCAGCCGTTCGAACGCCTCGGCCTGGATGCGGACGGCATCGGGGCCGATGTCGGCCAGCAGGTGGGAGGCGCGCGCGAAGAGGAAGTCGCCGGTGAGCACCGCGACGGAGTTGTCCCAGTTGGCGTTGGCGCTGGGGACCCCGCGCCGCACGTCGGCCTCGTCCATGACGTCGTCGTGGTACAGCGTCGCCAGGTGGGTGAGCTCCACGACCACGGCCGAGGGCACCACGCCCGGCGCGTGGGGGTCGCCGAACTGCGCTCCCAGCATCACCAGCAGCGGCCTGAAGCGCTTGCCGCCGGCCCGTACGAGGTGCTGTGCCGCTTCCGTTATGAAGGGGACATCGCTCTTGGTGGCCTCGATGAGACCTTCCTCGACAGCCGCCAACCCGGCCTGGACGTCGACTTCGAGAGCCTGGTCCCGCACGGTCAGTCCGAAGGGCCCGACGACGGTCACGAGGGGTACTCCTGTCTGCGTACGATGAATGAACGATCAACTGCGATCGTG
The DNA here is from genome assembly GCF_053611545.1 of Streptomyces sp. NPDC054796. NCBI lineage: Bacteria > Bacillati > Actinomycetota > Actinomycetes > Kitasatosporales > Streptomycetaceae > Streptomyces > Streptomyces sp. NPDC054796. The sequence goes on from NZ_JBSHAO010000017.1 coordinate 99,355, forward strand.
CGGTGTCTCAATATCTCAGTGCCACCATCACCTGGAAGCGTATCCGGTCACCCAGCGATCACGGCCAGCGCCCGCCCAGCACGCCGCATCCCCGCCCATTCCTGGCTCGTTCGCGGCCCCGCCCCGGCTCGTTCGCGGCTCCCGGCGGCGGCCCTCGTGTGCTTCATGGGGCATTGTGCGCATTGAGGGGTATGTTTCTCATCACCCTTAAACGGTGGTTTGCCGCGCGAGAACGGGGAGAGCAGAGCACGCGAGTCACCCGAGCCACTGGAGTCACCCGTGCCCCTGCCGTATACATCCAGCCAACCCGCCCCCGAGAGACGCGGCCACGGCGGCGAGGGCGAGGAGGGGGGCGGGCCTGGTGAGCGCACCTTCCTGAGCCACCCCAGGGGCCTGCTGCCCCTGTCAGGGCTCGAGGTCTGGGAGCGGTTCTCCTTCCTCGGTATGCAGGCCATCCTGGTCCTGTACTTCGCCGACAGCCTCGCGAACGGCGGCCTGGGCATGGCCTCCGGAACGGCCGCCTCCGTCGTCGCCGCGTACGGCACGCTCGTCTACCTCGTCTCCGTCGCGGGCGGCTGGCTCGCGGACCGCATCCTCGGCTCCTACCGCGCGGTCCTCTACGGCGGCATCCTCATCGCCTGCGGCCACTACTCGATGGCCGTCCCCACCCCGGCCATGACGTGGGTCGGCCTCGGCCTGATCATCATCGGCACGGGCCTGCTCAAGCCGAACGTCTCCTCCATGGTCGGCAAGCTCTACGGCACCGACGACAACCGCCGCGACGCGGGCTTCGCGCTCTACTACATGGGCATCAACATCGGCGCCTTCCTCGGCCCCGTCGTCTCCGGCTGGCTCGGCCAGAAGCAGGGCTGGCACTGGGGCTTCTCGGCTGCGGCGATCGGCATGACGCTCGGGCTGATCCAGTACGTGCTGGGCCGCCGCGATCTGGCGGGCCGCAAGCACGGCGCCGAGTTCGCGCTGCCGCCCAGCGCCATGCGCCGCGCGCTGTGGATCATCGCCGGGAGTGTGGTGGCCGTGGGCGCGCTGGCGTGGGTGCTGGCCGCCGCCGGGTGGCTGACGATGAGCCGGTTCGTCGACGTGACCTCGCTGGTCTCGGTCGTCGCGCCCGTCGCGTACTTCGTGGTGATGTTCCGCAGCCCGCGCGTCAGCGCCGAGGAGCGGGGCAGGCTGCGGCCCTACATCGTGCTGTTCGCCTCGTCGGTGGTCTTCAACCTCGTCCTCTTCCAGTCGTACTCGACGATGACGCTGCTGGCCGCCGACCACGCGGACACCGAGGTCTTCGGCTGGGAGTTCCCCTCCACCTGGTACAACTCCGTGCTCGGCGTGGCCGAGGTGCTGGCCGCGCCGCTGGTGGCGGCGCTGTGGGTGCGGCTCGGCCGCCGTCAGCCGCACGCCTCGCAGAAGATCGCGATCGGTGTCGTCCTGGGCGGGCTCTCCTTCCTGCTGATGGCCTGGGCGACGTTCGGGCGCGAGGGCGACGGCGCGGGCTGGACGATGGCGGCATGGTGGATCGTCGGCTCGTACGTGCTGCTCGGCACGGGTGACGTCATCCTCCAGGCGACGGGCATGTCCACGACGACCAAGCTCGCGCCCGCCGCGTTCGCGAGCCAGACCATGGCGCTGTGGATGCTGTCGATCGCGCTCGCCAACGGCATCCAGGCGCAGACCGTCAAGCTCTACGACCAGCTCTCGGCGCCCGCCTACTTCGGCCTCAACGGCGCCGTCACCGTCGTCGCGGGCCTCGCCGTCCTCGCCGTCGTCCCGTGGCTGCGCCGCACGATGGCCCCGGTCCACTGAGCCCCGGCCCCGCTCCCGTCCACCCACCCGTCATCCGAGACCCCGGCGAGCAGCGTCGGCAAGCACGAGCACGAGCACGAGCAGAGGACCCATGCGTATCCGCACCCCTGACCAGTTCCCCCACCAGGTCCTGCGCGAGGACGTCCGCATCCCGATGCCGGACGGCACCCTCCTCTACGCGCGCGTATGGCGCCCCGTCACCGACGAGCCCGTGCCCGTGCTGCTGGAGTACCTGCCGTACCGGCTGAGCGACTGGACCGCGCCCCGCGACGCGCAGCGCCACCCCTGGTACGCGGGCCACGGCTACGCCTCCGTGCGCGTGGACGTGCGCGGGCACGGCAACTCGGAGGGGCTGCCGGGCGACGAGTACGACGAGACGGAGCTGACCGACGGCGTCGCCGTCATCGGCTGGCTGGCGGCGCAGCCCTGGTCCAGCGGCAAGGTCGGCATGTTCGGCATCTCGTGGGGCGGCTTCAACAGCCTCCAGCTCGCGGCCCGCGCGCCCGAGGCGCTCAAGGCGATCGTCACGGTCTGCTCGGCCGACGACCGCTACGACAACGACGTCCACTACACGGGCGGCTCCGTCCTCGCCGTCGACATGCACGCCTGGGCCTCCACGATGCTCGCCTTCGTCTCGCGTCCGCCGGACCCGGCGCAGGTCGGCGACGTGTGGCGGGACATGTGGATGCGCCGCCTGGACGCCGTGGAGCCGTTCATCCACACCTGGCTCGACCACCAGTCCCGCGACGACTACTGGCGGCACGGCAGCGTCTGCGAGGACTACTCGGCGGTGAAGGCCGCCGTCCTGGCCGTCGGCGGCTGGCACGACCCGTACCGCGACACCGTCCTGCGCCTCGTCGAAAACCTGGACGCGCCGACGCGCGGCCTGATCGGGCCCTGGTCGCACCAGTACCCGGACCGGGGGCTGCCGCCCGGACCCGCGATCGGCTTCCTCCAGGAGACGCTGCGCTGGTGGGACCACTGGCTCAAGGGCGAGGACACGGGTGTGATGGAGGAGCCGAGGCTGCGCTCGTGGATCAGCGAGTCGCACCCGCCCGCCACGGTCTACCCGGAGCTGCCAGGCCGCTGGGTCGGCGACGACGCGTGGCCTTCCCCGAGCGTCACGATGACGCCGTACGCGCTGCCCGGCACCGGGCCCATGCGGGTGCGCTCGCCGCAGCACACGGGCGTCGACGCGGGCCGCTACTTCCCGTTCGGCAACGACTCCGATCTGCCGCCCGACCAGCGCGAGGAGGACGGCCGGTCGGTCTGCTTCGACTCGGCGGCGCTCGACGCGCGGGTGGAGATCCTGGGCCGCCCGCGCGTGCGGCTGCGGCTCACCTCCGACGTGCCGCGCGGCCAGGTGATCGCCCGCGTCTGCGACGTCGCACCCGACGGCTCCTCCACGCTCGTCACCCGTGGTGTCCTCAACCTGGCGGCCCGGCACGGGCGCGACACCGTCGCCGAGTGGGAGCCGGGCGCGACGGAGGACGTCACCTTCGAACTCAACGGCATCGGCCACGCCTTCCCGCCCGGACACCGCATCAGGCTCGCGCTGTCCTCCGCCTACTGGCCCTGGGTCTGGCCGCAGCCCGGCAGCGAGGCGGGCTGGACGGTGGACCCGGGCGCGAGCGCGCTGGACCTGCCCGTACGCGACCCTCTGGGCGACGCGGCCCGCGCCCCGATCGTCTTCGAGGAGCCGGAGCAGGCGGAGCCGCTGGGGGTGCGGTATCCGGAGGCGGCCGGGCAGCGGCCGGAGCGGGTGGTCGTGCGGGACGTCGCGGCCGGGACGTGGAAGCTGGAGGTGGACCCGCGCTACGGCGGCACCCGGATCTACCCGGACGGCCTGGAGTTCACCGAGGACGCGCTGGAGACGTACACCATCGACGAGTCGGACCCGCTGAGCGCCCGCGCCCGCTCCGACTGGACGATCCGCCTCCACCGCCCCGAACTGGGCTGGGACGCCCGCATCCGCACCCGCTCCGAGATCACGACGGACGGCGCGGACTTCGTCACGACGAACGAGGTCGTCTGCGCGGACGGTGAGACGGAGGTCTTCCGCCGCACGTGGGAACGCCGCGTGCGGCGCACGGCGGGGTAGGGGGCGGGGCGCTGCGCTGGGCGGTTCGCTGTTCTCCGGGTGCGGGTTGGTGGGTGGGCGCGGCGTGTGGTTCCGGTTGTTCGCGGCTTGCGCCGCGTGGGTCTTGGCTTGCGCCGGTGGTCGTGTGGGGTGCTGTGTGGGTGGGGTCGGCGCCGCGCCGGGGCGTCTCCTCGGCGTGAAGGTCTCGCTTTCGGCTTTCCGCCGGTGACTTTCTCGACCTGCGGGGACACCCCACCGCACCACCTCCCAGCCCGGTGACCAACCGCAGGCCGGTGGCCTGCCGGGGTTGTTCCCATGCTGTGGGCGGCAACCGTGCTGGCACCGGTGCGCCACTGTTGTGGGCAAGCGTCCCGCTCGGCGAGGGGGCACCCGGGCAGGCGCACTCCGTGAAGCGGCCATGTTCTACACTCCCGTAGAGTAACTACAGGCATGTAGATACATCGCGCTGACCAGCGATGTACCAAGATGCGGGGGGACGCCTTGGGGTTCGATGAGGAGTGGGCGGGGCTCAAGTCCGGTACGGGGCAGCGGGGTTCGCCGGGCACGCGGTTGAACAGCGCCGGTGACGGCGGCGGTGACAACGGCAGCCTCCAGCACGTACAGGCCGACAAGAAGAAGGCCGCCGCGCGCATCGAGGAGCACGTCGGCCCCGACACCCGTAGCGCGGGCAACGCCGCCGACGCCGACACGGAGGCGATCACCGGAGGCGGCAGCGGCAGCAGCGGCGGCGTCTCCGTCTTCCTGCCCGGTCACGAACCCCGCCCCCCGCTGGCCATCGCCAGCCCGGGCGGCATGCGCGACTGGGACGTACGAACGGGCCTCCAGTTCCGCAAGCGCGAATGGGACCGGCACCTCAAGAAGCTGATCGGGCGCCTCAACAGCGAGATGTCGAACCTGCGTCAGACCAACCTCCTCTTCCAGGGCACCGAGGGCCGCCGCGAGTCGGGCTTCGGCCTGATCCCCGGCGGCTCCTCCCCCTCCGACAGCCCGTTCCTCACGACGACCGAGGGCCCGCCGGGCCCCTGGGCCCCGGGCCGCAGCAAGCTGACGGACCTCTGAGACCGGAGAGGACACGAGGCATGCCCGTCGACTACGAGACCATCGTCGACACCGACCTGAGCTTCCTCAAGGAGGCTTCGCGCTCGTGGCAGGACATGAGCGACAAGTTCGACGACCTGCACACCAGCTACCGCGACGACGTGAAGGGCGTCGCCGAGGCCCGCTGGAAGGGGTTCTCGGCGACCCTCTACAGCATCGAGGCGCAGAAGACGCTGGAGGAGTACGAGAGCGCCCGCAAGGAGGCCAAGGCCGTCAGCTCCCTGCTGGACGAGGCGCACAGGGTCCTCAAGAGGATGCGGCAGCGCGTTCTCGACGAGGCGAAGGCGGCGCGCGAGGCGGGCATGCACGTCAGCGCGACGGGCAAGTGCGCGATGGACTTCGACAAGGTCGAGGAGAAGTACGGCAAGGACAAGGCGGACGAGTACCGCGAGGACAAGGCGGCCCGCGAGAAGCTGGAGACGGAGTGGACCGACGCCATCGCGGCGAAGGTCAAGAACGTCCGTGACGCCGACCGCAACTTCATGGAAGCCCTCAAGTCCGACCCCTCCGACGGGGGCAAGGGCACCGAGGACGGCTTCAACGGCGCGCTGAAGGGCGACGCGGGAGCGGCCAACGCGGACCGCGCCGAGAAGCTGTACGACAAGCTCGCCGACGGCGAGAAGCTGTCCGCGCACGAGATGAGCGAGCTGCGCTTCCTCACGAAGCAGAACGAGGACGACCCCGAGTACAGCCGTACCCTCCTCGACTCCATGGGCCCCGAGGGCGTCATCAAGGCGGCCAACTCCCTGGACAACCTCGCCTACTACGACGACAAGGACCACAGGAAGCAGTACCTCGGCCTGGAGAAGAGCCTCGCCAACTCCCTGGCGACGGCGACGAAGACCGACAGCGTCAACAAGCCGGGGTCGGCCGACGCCTTCTCCGAGCGGTGGCGGAAGCGGCTGCGCGCCGACGGGGTGAAGGAGTACGACCTCACCCTCGCGGAGAAGACCGGCCACGACCCGGACCAGAAGGTACGGGGTTACCAGAGCCTCGTCAGCCTGATGGAGCAGAGCGACGAGAAGTTCGGCCGGACCTTCCTGCACGGCGTCGCCGACGACATCCGCGCCGCGGAGGACGAGAAGCAGGGCGGCGACCCGGACATCTGGGACCTGGAGGGCGACTTCTCCGGCGACAAGGACAAGAAGACCGGCCTCTTCGACCACACCGGCACGGGCCGCTTCGCCAACGACCCGCTCGACGGCGTCCTCGGCGTGATGAGCAAGGACCCGGCCGTCGCGACGTCCTACTTCGACCCCGCCACGGCCGACGGCGAAGACCGCCTCACGTACCTCCAGAAGGACCGCGACTGGGACCTGGTGGACAAGAACCACTCCCAGGTCTCCCCCGGCGGCATGGTCCAGATCGTCCCGGGCCAGGACGCCGAGGACAAGGACGCGCGCAGCGGCTTCGGGGCCGCGCTGGAGGCGGCGATGACGGGGCATGTGCCGGGGGAGAAGCCGACGGACGACTTCTCCAAGCACAGTGACGCGCAAGTGCGTGTCTTCGAGAAGGTCGTGGAGTCCTACGCGGACATCACCAAGGTCGACCAGAGCGCGATGCCGGAGAACATCCGGCAGAACATGGCCAACACCATCGCCCACTACCCGAGCGATGTACACGAGGTGCTCAGCCTGCGAGGAGTGAGCGAGACGACGGAGAACCGCGTCGGAACCGAGCGCGGCGACCTCGTCCAATTCCTGCGAGGAGCCGCCGAGGACGGCCAGGCGTTCCGTACCATCCACGACTCGCAGGTCGGCTACATCGGAGACCGGATCCAGCATCTCGACCACGACGACTTCACCCGGAAACCCGGCGGCGCGACGGACGGTGCGGAGGGCGTCGTCCGCTCCAGCGGAAAGGCGATGGGCTACCTCGACCAGATCCGGGCCGACGTGCTGGCCGACGACCGTGACAGCCAGATCGACCGGAACAACTGGGCGAAGACGTACAAGTACCACGCCTACGGCGCACCTCTGACGCCCATCCCCTACGTCGGGGACGCCGCTCAGCGCATCGTCGACATCGGCACCGGGCAGCAGGCCGCGGACCTCAACAGCGAGGTGACGGACAAGACCCGCGAGCAGCTCATCGACCACTACACGAAGAACGGCTACCCCCGGCTGGAGGAAATGATCGAGAGGCGGGCGGACGACGTCGGGGTCACCAGGGCCGAGAAGATGACGGAGGGAGGCCGCTACGCGGACCTCCAGGACGAGGCCGAAGGCGGCTACGGCAAAGGAATCGGCGATTCCAAGGGATTCACGGGTGAGTGAGGTCGCATGACGGAGCCGGCCAGTACAAGTACGCGCCTTCCGGGCCGCAAGGCGTTCGTCCTCGCGGCCGTCGCCACCTCTGTCGTCGCCGTGACGGCAGGCGGATGCCTGTGGGGCGGGAGCGACAGTTCAGCGGAAGAGGCGGCGTTCTGCCAGTCCCTTCTCCCCTCGGGAGAGGACGCCGAGGAGTCGGCCTCCCTCACCGAATGCGGCACGAAGCTGGAAACCGCTGCCACTGGGCGGGCCGCCGGGGAACGGCCGCCCGCGACCCCCGGTCGGCACACGGCGGAGCAGCGTCGCGTCCTGGAGAAGGCCGTCGCCGCCTACGCGGACCGAACGGCGGAGGACCCCGGGAGCATGCCCACGGAGATCCGTCAGCACCTGGCCAACGCCCTGGCACACCATCCCCGCGAGGTGCACGGCGCGCTGCACGAGGGCGACGGCCCGGCCGGTGACGAAGGCGCTCCGGGCCCGGGAGACGGAGAGCTGGAAACAGTGGACGTCACCCGCGTCCTGCGCGCGGTCTTCGAGGACGGCAGTGCCTTCGCCACCGTGCAGAAGTCCCAGACGCACATCGTCTCCGCGAACCTCCAGGGCCTCGGCAAGGACGACTTCATCGACACCCCGGACCACGCGGACCAGGCCACGGCCGTCGTCAAGGACGCGGGCTCCGTGCTGGGCCGCCTCTACCGGATTCGCAGCGAGGCCATCGACAGTCGCACATCGGAAGATGCCACGGAGGCGAAGAAGCTCTCGGTGAGGCACTACGAGCAGAACGGCTTCCCCCACCTCGAAGCGCTGATCCAGAACAGGACCGAAGAAGTGGGGCTCTCCGAAAACCAGCTTCGCGGAGACCGCACGCAGGGGCTCTTCGACGATGCGGAGGGCGCCTTCAACGGTTCATGAGGCGACGCTCCGTCCTGGCGGCCCGCTCGCGCTCGTACGCGAGAAAGTACGGGCGGATCAACGGCCGCCCGTCCATGACCCACGGCCACACATCGGCCGCCCGTTCCGCGTACGGGCTGCGGTGCGCGGGGAGCGGGCCCGGCGCGGGGCCCGCCGTCGGTAACGGCCACCCCGCGACAGCCGTGCACCGCCGACGCCTCCCCGTCGGCGGTATCAGCCGGGACAGGACCCAGCCGCAGCCCCGACGGACAAGGCCGCGCACCCCGGGCCGGTGGCAGCGGCCGTCGCCGGGGCTCACGGCCACGTCACCGCCTCCGGCACGGTCGTCCACTCCCGTCCGCCGCCGACGGGCCGCAGATAGACGACCCAGTGCGCGTTCCCGAGATGTCCGAGGCCCGCGAGATGGCTCACTTCGGCGTACGGCAACACGGCCATGAGCACCCCCACCCGCCCCGTCGCGCTATCCCTCACCGTCCGCCCCAGATGCCCACCCCACGGCGGCACCGGTCGCTCTGCGTCCATCCCCATGTGCGTCTCCCTCACCGACAGTTGCCCTGTTCCACGGAAGATGTTGTCTGCGTATCGGTACGCTCACCAGGGGTGACATCTTTAAGAGCCGCGAATTTAAGATCATCCAGAGCAGGTGACCCATGCCTCGTTCCAAATCCCTGGATCCGCGCTCCTCCCTTGCGGCGGCGCTGGGCTCCAAAGTCCGCCGCCTACGCGAGGGTTTGGGCTGGTCACAGCAGGCTCTCGCGGATCGCGTCTACGTCTCCGCGTCCCGCATCGCCCAGATCGAACTCGCCACGGAGCCACCGAACGAGGACCTGGCACGCGACCTCGACCGCGTCCTCAAAGCCGACGACGAGATCAACGTCGCCTGGTGGCACATGAACCGCGAGCGGCACCCGGACTGGGTTCGCCCATACATGGAACTGGAGGAGCGCGCGGTAAGGATGCGGTACTACGCGTCTCAGCTCGTGCCTGGGCTTCTCCAGACCCCGGCTTACGCCAAAGCGCTTCTGCTGGCCGGACAGCCAGACCTCTCAGAGCCGCAGTTGAAGCAGCAGGTGGAAGCGCGAATGAGCCGCCGCAGCCTCCTGGAGGGAGAAGATCCACTTCACCTGTGGGTGGTGCTGGACGAGTCCATTCTCCTGCGTTCGTTCAGCAACGACCCCAGGATCATGGACGAGCAGTTCGCACATCTGCTGGCGATGACGGAGCACCCCCACATTCAGCTACAGGTACTGCCGCTTGCGGCGGGCATACACGCAGCCCTGGGTGGCTCACTCATCTTGCTGAGCTTTCCGGACGGGCCGGACGCCGCCTATCTGGCAGGGCTGGGAACCGGTGAAGTTGTAGAGTCACCGCGAGCCGTGAGGCGGTACTCAACGATTTACGACCACCTCCTGGTCAAGTCGCTGCCACCTACGGACAGTCGGGAACTGATCAGGGCCACGATGGAGGAACGCAACCGATGTCCCCCGCCTACGAACGAGACCTGAGCACTGCCACATGGCGCAAGTCGAGCTACAGCGACAGCCAGGGCGGCGAATGTCTGGAGATAGCCGAGGGCTTCCCCGGCGCCGCCACATGGCGCAAGTCGAGCCATAGCGACAGCCAAGGCGGCGCCTGCGTGGAGGTAGCCGACACGGTCAAGAGCCTCGTCCCCGTCCGCGACAGCAAGGACCCGGCCCGCACCCCGCTCGTCTTCCAGGGCCCGGCCTGGGCGGCCTTTGTCGCGGCGCTGCAAGAGGCGCGGATCTGAAGAGGCGCTGAGGTCGGTCACCGGGCGGGAGGGGACGTGGCGGGGTGTCCCCGCAAGTGGTGGCGACGAGTGACGGCGGACAGCCAGCAACGAGACCCGCACTTGTCGCCGCCCGAGGAGACACCCCGGCGCGGCACCGACCCCCACCACACAGCAATCCCACACGGCCACCGGCACCAGCCAAGAAACACGCGGCGCCAGCCGCGTACTACCGGTCCACACGCCGCGCCGAAGCCACCGGCCCGCCCCCGGACTCGAAACCGCACCCCCACGCACCGCCCCCACCCCGTGCAGCGGCACAAAACCCAGCGCGGGACCCTACGGCACCCACCCCACCGGCAAACCGTCCCGCGCAACACCCCCGTGAAGCGGCCAACCCCCCGTTTCCTTCCGCCCCCGCGAAGGGGACCCGCAGCGACCTCGAAGGCGAGGCACCCGTATGACCGACGCGCACCCGCTCGACCTCCCCGAAGGCGACCCCTTCGGACCGGACAACCTGCCGTACGGGCTGTTCACCACGGCGGAGACACCCGAGCGGCACCGCATCGGCGTCCGGTACGGCGCCCACGTGCTCGACGCGGGCGCCGTGGCGGCGGCGCTCGGCTCGGAGCACACCGCGCTGCTCCAGGCCCCCGCGCTCAACCCGCTGATGGCGGCCGGCCGGCCGGTCTGGGACGCCGTACGTGCCGAGCTGCGCGGCTGGTTCACGGACCGCGCCCACGCGGCGGTCGTCACCCCGCACCTGTGGTCGCTGTCCGCCGTGACCCTCCACCTCCCGTTCGAGGTGGCGGACTACGTGGACTTCTACGCGAGCGAGCACCACGCCACCAACGTCGGCAGGATCTTCCGCCCGGACGGCGACGCGCTGACGCCCAACTGGAAGCACCTGCCGATCGGTTACCACGGCCGCGCGGGCACCGTCGTCGTCTCCGGCACCCCGGTCGTGCGCCCGCAGGGGCAGCGCAAGCCGCGCGACGAGACCGTGCCCACGTTCGGGCCCTCGCGGCGGCTGGACATCGAGGCGGAGGTCGGCTTCGTCGTCGGCACCCCGACCCAGCTCGGCACCTCCGTGCCGCTCTCCTCCTTCCGCGACCACGTCTTCGGGGTGACGCTCCTCAACGACTGGTCGGCGCGCGACATCCAGGCGTGGGAGTACGTGCCGCTGGGCCCGTTCCTCGGCAAGTCCTTCGCGACGTCCGTCTCGCCGTGGATCACCCCGCTCCCCGCACTCGACGCGGCCCGCACCGCGCCCCCGGCCCGCGACGTCCCCCTGCTCCCCTACCTGGACGACGCGGCCGAGCCCGATCCTGGCGGCCTCGACCTGCGGCTGACGGTCACGCTCAACGGCCACACCGTCGCCGAGCCGCCCTTCTCCGCCATGTACTGGACGGCCGCGCAGCAGCTCGCCCACATGACGGTCAACGGCGCCTCCCTGCGCACCGGCGACCTCTACGCCTCGGGCACGGTCAGCGGGCCCGAGCCTGGGCAGCGCGGCTCGCTGTTGGAGCTGACGTGGGGCGGGAGCGAACCGCTCGAACTCCCCGACGGGAAGCGGGCGTTCCTGGAGGACGGCGACGAGGTGGTCCTCAGCGCCTGGGCGCCGGGCCCCGGCGGCACCCGTATCGGCATGGGCGAGGTCCGGGGCACGGTCAGCCACTCGGCCTGACGCGGGAACGCCCCGCCTCCCGGGCTCCCAAGGCTCTCCGGGGAGGGGAGGCGGGGCGCGCGCTCACGCGAACTGCTCGTAGACAGCGCGCACATACTCGGCGCTGCGCTCGGAGCCGATGATCCCGGCGCCCATCTTGTTCATCACGTACGAGATGGTCAGTCGGCGGTCCAGATCCATGATGATCACGGAGCCGCCCCAGCCGCCCCAGAAGCAGATCCGCCCGTCGGGCAGCCAGGGGAGCGACTCCTGGCACGGCAGCCCGAAGCCGATGCCCCAGCGCAGCGGGATGCCGAGGACGAGATCGGTGCCTTCCGCCTGGACGTCGAAGACGAGGTCGATCGTCTTCTTGCCGAGCAGCCGCACCCCGTCGACCTCGCCGCCGCGCGCCAGCGCCGAGAGGATGCGGGCGACGGAGCGCGCGTTGCCGTGGCCGTTCACCGCGCCGAGGTCCGCAGCGCGCCACTCCGGCGTGTTGGCGGCCTCGGCGCTGCCCGCCGGCCCGGTCATGCTCTTGTAGGCGGGGCTCTGCGGGTCGATGGCGGAAAAGTCGATGTCCAGCGGGGGCGGCGGGACGACGTCCGCGATGCGGTGCGCGTCACGCTCGGCGGCGCCGATCTGGAAGTCGGCCCCGAGCGGGCCCGCGATCTCCTCGGCGACGAACCGCTTCAGCGGGCGCCCGTCGACCCTGCGGACGACCTCGCCGATGAGGTGCCCGTAGTTCATGAGGTGGTAGCCCGACGCGCTGCCCGGCGTCCACCACGGGGCCTGCGCCGCCATGCGGGCCGCAGCGCCCCGCTCGTCGTAGAGGTCCTCGACCGAGGCGGGCTGCTCCAGGCCCGAGACGCCGGAGGTGTGCGAGAGCAGATGGCGGATCTCGACGTCCTGCTTGCCGTTGGCCGCGAACTCCGGCCAGTACGTGGCCACCGGCGCGTACGCGTCCAGCTGGCCCCGGTCCACGAGCATGAGCGCGGCGAGTGCGGTGACGGTCTTCGTCGTCGACCACACGTTGACGAGGGTGTGCTCGTCCCAGGCGACGGTGCGGGCGGTGTCGCGGTGGCCGCCCCAGACGTCGACGACACGCTCGCCGTCGACGTCCACGACCAGCGAGGCCCCCAGTTCCTCACCGGATTCGAGGTTCTTCTCCAGTGCGGCGCGTACTGCCTCGAAGCGCGGCTCGGATATGCCCTGAAGGTGCGTCATCGTCGTTCGCTCTCCCTTTTCGCTTGTCCGTGTCACGGCCCGTACGCGTGTCGCCCGTGTGCGGTCCGCGCGCGCCCGTGCCCGTGCCGGTACAACTCGCCCGCACCGCCCGCCTGTTCCGCGTCAGCCCGTCGTGAGGACCTTGTCCAGCTCGTCCCAGCGCGCGATCTCGCAGCCGTTGCCGCGGTCGTAGTCCGCGTCGACGCGGCGGCCCGACCAGGTGCCCTCGATGTGGGCCGTGGCGGGCCCGCCGTGGATCTGGGTGCACGGGGTGCCGTGTGAGGTGGGCGCGAAGGTGTCCTGGCCCCAGCGGGAGTTGCCGTCGAGCTGGTCGCAGGCGGCCCGCGCGTTCGGGTGGGTGCCGCCCGCGGGGTGGCAGTCGAGGGTGTACGTCCTGGCGTCGGCGGGGTCGCCGGTCTCCGAGACGGTGACGGTGAGGCTGTCCGAGGGCCGCTCGACGGGCGTCGGCAGCGGGAGGGGCGCGGCGGTCGCCGTCGCCGGGGACAGCGCGGCGGTGGACGTGGCGGCTGCCGCGAGAACGACGGTGGCGGCGAGACGGCGCATGAACATGGGTGAGGCTCCTGGAGGGGACGTTCCGCGGGGGACCACGGAAGGGTGGACGGTGGCCGCCTGGCCCGATGACCGGGTGGCCGAATGACCGGGTGACGATGGACATGCCACGTCGCCCTCGGCCCCACCAACGCGCGTCGGCCCGTGAGGTTGCGGCCTCCCACCCCGTACCCCTCGCACGGGTGGTGCCCGGCGCTCCTGTCCGAACGCCGGGCACCGGACACCCGTGAAAACCCCCGGAACGCCGGGATCAGCCGCCGCTGGGCAGCAGCTTCTCCAGTTCCTTCGGGTCCTTGGGCAGCGTCCTGGGCGCGTCGGCCACCTTGCCGTACGTGTCGGTGTCCCCTCCGTTCCACGCCACCTTGAGGGACTTGGCCTCCAGCTTCTCGACGGTGCCGTTGGTGCGCTCCTCGCCGATGCCGCCGGGGCACTTGAGCGTCAGCGTCTGCTGGTCCCCGCTGCCCGTGGCCCGGCCCGTGCAGGTCTTGCCGTCGCGCAGCAGGGTGACGCCGTCACCGGCGATGGTGAGGACGAAGTCCTTGCCGTCCACCTTCGTCGTCCACACGCCGGAGAGGGTCACGGGCGCGTCGTCCGCCGGTTCCTGGCTCACGCCGCCCTCCGGCGCCTCGGCCGACGGCTTCGCCTCGCTGCCACCGCCCCCGCTGCCTCCGTCGTCGCCGCCGCTCCCGCAGCCGCTCACCAGCAGCCCAACCGCCGCCACAGCGACCGCTGCCCCCGTCATCCGCGCTGATGTGCGCACGTGCGTTTCCCTCCGTCTGGTTCCCGTCCGGCTGACCGCCGGACCCTGATCGTCGCCAGGATCACGACAAGCTAGCAGGGCGCTCCTACGCGGGTACGGGGGGCCTTTCAGGCCGCGTGCGGGCGCAGCCGCGCGGCGCCGCGTCCCAGATGGACGGCCGCGGCCAGCGGGATCACCATGGCGATCAGGTGTGCGCCGAAGACCGCGTTGGCGGTGAGGCCGCTGGTGAAGGCGAACGGCGCGGCAGCCGCGGGGATCACCAGCAGGGGCGAGAGGGCGCAGACGGCGCCCAGGCGCTTGTCCCGCCGGGACCACGCCGTGGAGCGCCAGATCCGGACGACGGCGACGACGGCCAGGACGAGGCCGACGCCCAAGACCCAGAACGGGGCGGCCAGCACCATCAGGGCCAGAGTCAGCGTGGTGCGCGCACGGCTCTCCGGCCGCAGCGGGTCGACGCCGGGCTCTTCGGCGATCGCGGCGGCGGCGATCTCCCGGGGGGTGCCGAGCCGGTCCAGGGCCTGCTGGACCGCCGCGTCATCGGCATCCCCCGGCAGCACGGACCCGATGTGCTCGCGCAGGTCCGCCACCAGCTCACGGCGCCGTTCGTCGGGCAGCACCGCCGCCTCCCGCTCGACCGAGGCCAGGTAGGCGCGGACCAGCGGGTGGGTCAGGGGCTCGCTCATGATTCAGCTCCAGGATCGAGGAATCGGTCAACAGCATCGCGGAAACCGGGCCAGTGCCCGGAGAACTCCTCCAGCGCCTGCCGTCCTTGGTCGGTCAGCTCGTAGTACCTGCGGGACGGCCCGCTGGCCGACTCCGTCAGGAACGTGTCCGCCAGGCCGCTTCTGCGCAGACGGGACAGCAGCGGATACAGCGTTCCCTGGCTGGTCGCCATGACCGGCGTATCCGCGAGCGCGTCCAGTAGTTCCACCCCGTAGCGGGGCCTGTCACGCAGCAACGCCAGGACGCAGAACTCCAGCACGCCCTTGCGCAACTGGCTCACGCCGCGTACGTCCCCCGGGTTGCTTGCTTCACCAGCTACCATGCAATGCATACTAGGTGCCGTGTCAACTCCCGGCTCGGCGCCCGCACGCGACGGAGAGCCCTCCACACCACGTACACACGGCCCTCCACACACTGCTGTTACGTTGACGTGCGCCCCTGATCAGGCGGGTGCGCGAGGACAACGGAGGGACTACGGACGTGCGCACTTCGACCCGGACGCTCGCCGTCGCCGCGGCGGTCGCGGCCGGACTGGCGCTCACCGGATGCGGTGGCGGCAGCGACAGCGGCAACGGCGACGACAAGGCCGACGCGAAGCCCAGCCAGGAGGCGCAGCCCTCGCAGCAGCCCGCGGGCGAGCCCGGCGAGCTGGACGGCATCTGGGGCACCGGCTCGGAGGACGCCGCGACGGGCGGTGAGCAGGAGGTGCTCACCATGTCGCAGGGCAAGGCCGTCCTCGTCGTGGGGAAGACCATGTGCGAGGGCGCCGTGGACAGTTCGGCGCAGCCGGTGACCGCGACCTTCAAGTGCCCCGACGGCAACAAGGACTACGCGAAGGGCACGCTCGTCGCCTCCGGCAAGAAGCTCACCGTCACCTGGGCGTCCGGCGGGAAGTCGGCCATGACCAAGAAGGCGGGCGCCTCCCAGCTGCCGACGCAGATGCCCAGCGGGCTGCCCAGCGACATGGCGACCGAGGCGCCCACCGAGGCACCGAGCGCGGCGCCCGGCAACTGACCCGGCAACTGAGCCCTGCCCCGCCCCGCACGCGACCGTGCCGCGCCCCGCACCCCTTCACGGGGCGGGACGCGGCACGGTCGCTCGCGTACGCGCAGGAGGCGCGGGATCGCGCGGGCCTACCGGACGAACACCCCGGCCTGCCCCGCCAGATCCAGGAAGTACTGCGGCGCCACACCCAGCACCACGGTGACGGCGACCCCCACCGTGATGGCGGCCGTCGTCATGATGCTGGGGACCGCGACCGAGGGCCCGTCGGCCTGCGGTTCGCTGAAGAACATCAGCACGATGACGCGGATGTAGAAGAACGCCGCGATGGCCGACGAGACGACACCCACGACCACCAGCGCCCCGGCCCCGCCCTCGGCCGCCGCCTTGAAGACGGCGAACTTGCCGGCGAAGCCCGACGTCAGCGGGATCCCGGCGAAGGCCAGCAGGAAGACGGCGAACACGGCGGCCAGCAGTGGCGAACGCCGCCCGAGTCCCGCCCACTTGGACAGGTGCGTCGCCTCGCCCCCCGCGTCCCGCACCAGCGTGACCACGGCGAACGCGCCCAGCGTCACGAAGGAGTAGCCCGCCAGGTAGAAGAGCACCGAGGAGACGCCGTCCTCCGAGGTGGCGATGACGCCCGCGAGGAGGAAGCCCGCGTGCGCGATGGAGGAGTAGGCGAGCAGCCGCTTGATGTCGGTCTGGGTGATGGCGACGATCGCGCCCGCCAGCATGGTGAGGATCGCGACCCCCCACATCACGGGCCGCCAGTCCCAGCGCAGCCCCGGCAGCACCACGTACAGCAGCCGCAGCAGCGCCCCGAACGCGGCAACCTTGGTGGCGGCGGCCATGAAGCCGGTGACCGGGGTCGGCGCGCCCTGGTACACGTCGGGCGTCCACATGTGGAAGGGCACGGCGCCGACCTTGAACAGCAGCCCCATGATCACCATCGCGCCGCCGATCAGCAGCAGCGCGTCGTTGCCCGTGGAGTCCGCCAGTGCCGCGTTGGTGGTCTGCTCGGCGTTGGCGACGACGCGGGCGATGCCCGAGTAGCCGACGGTGCCCGCGTAGCCGTAGAGCAGTGCCGTGCCGAAGAGCAGGAACGCGGAGGAGAAGGCCCCCAGCAGGAAGTACTTGACCGCCGCCTCCTGGCTGAGCAGCCTGCGGCGCCTGGCCACGGCGCACAGCAGGTACAGCGGCAGCGAGAAGACCTCCAGCGCGATGAACAGCGTCAGCAGATCGTTGGCCGCCGGGAAGATCAGCATGCCGCCGACGGCGAAGAGCAGCAGCGGGAAGACCTCGGTGGTCGTCCAGCCCGCCTTCGTGGCCTCCCGCTCGCCCTCGCCGCCCGGCACGGCCGCCGGCTGCGCCGCGAAGGAGTCGCCCCGGGTCCCGGCTCCGTGGGAGACCGGCTCCAGTTTGCGCTCGGCGAAGACGAACACCGAAACGAGCGCGACCAGCAGGATCGTGCCCTGGAGGAAGAGCGCCGGGCCGTCCACCGCGATGGCGCCCATGCCCGCGATCTGCGCCTTGCTGGTGCCGTGCCCGCTGACGGCGAGCCCGACGACGGCCGCGAAGGACGCCGCGAGCGCCAGCGAGGAGAGCAGCACCTGGGAGCCGTAGCGGACCTTACGGGGCGCGAACGCCTCGATGAGGATGCCGATGACGGCAGCGGTCAGGACGATCAGCGTCGGCGAGAGCTGTCCGTACTCGATCGTCGGGGCCTGGAGCTGTTCCGCTCCGAGTGTCCACAGGCTGGGGACGGATTCGGCCGCTCCCGCCGTTACCACCGCGCTCACTCGTGGTCACCTCCGCCGTGGGGCTCCGGCTTGTAGTCGAACCAGCCCTTGTCGGCGACTGGATGTTCTGGCTTCGGGTGCGTGTCGGGCACGTCCTCGCGCACGTCCGACAGGGTGTGCTCGACCGCCGGGTTGACGATCTCGGTGAGCGGCTTCGGGAAGACGCCCAGGAAGATCAGCAGGGCGATCAGCGGGGTGATGACGGCCAGCTCCCGCGCCCGCAGGTCCGGGATCCGCTCGATCTCGGGCTTCTCGACGGGGCCCGTCATCGTCCGCTGGTACAGCAGCAGCACGTACAGCGCGGCCAGGACGATGCCGGCGGTGGCCACGATGCCCGCTGCCGGGTAGCGGCTGAACGTGCCGACGAGGACGAGGAACTCGCTGATGAACGGGGCGAGGCCCGGCAGCGACAGCGTCGCGAGCCCGCCGATCAGGAAGGTCCCGGCGAGGACCGGGGCCACCTTCTGGACCCCGCCGTAGTCCGCGATGAGGCGCGAGCCGCGACGGGAGATCAGGAAGCCCGCCACCAGCATCAGCGCGGCGGTCGAGATCCCGTGGAAGACCATGTAGAGCGTCGCGCCGCCCTGGCCCTGGCTGGTCATCGCGAAGACGCCCAGGATGATGAAGCCGAAGTGGGAGATGGACGCGTAGGCCACCAGGCGCTTGATGTCGCGCTGTCCTACGGCCAGCAGCGCCCCGTACAGGATGCTCACCAGCGCCAGCGTGATCACCACGGGCGTCGCCCACGCGCTGGCCCCCGGGAAGAGGCCGAGGCAGAAGCGGAGCATCGCGAAGGTGCCGACCTTGTCGACGACCGCCGTGATCAGCACCGCGACCGGGGCCGTGGCCTCCCCCATGGCGTTGGGCAGCCAGGTGTGCAGCGGCCACAGCGGCGCCTTGATCGCGAAGGCGAGGAAGAAGCCGAGGAAGAGCAGCCGCTCCGTGTTGGTGGCCATGGTCAGCTCGCCGGAGGCACGGGCCTCGACGATCCGCTGGAGCGAGAAGGTGCCCTCGCCCAGCTGGTCGGCGGTGACGGCGTAGAGGCCGACGACGGCGGCCAGCATGATCAGGCCGCCCGCGAGGTTGTAGAGGAGGAACTTCACGGCCGCGTACGAGCGCTGCTTGGCGCCCTCGTCCTCACCGGCCGCGTGGGCGCGGTCCCCGAAGCCGCCGATGAGGAAGTACATCGGGATGAGCATGGCTTCGAAGAAGATGTAGAAGAGGAAGACGTCGGTCGAGGCGAAGGAGATGATGACCATCGCCTCGACGGCCAGGATCAGCGCGAAGAAGCCCTGGGTGGGCCGCCAGCGCCGGTTGGGTTCCTTGCTCTCCAGGGGATCGGCGTCGTGCCAGCCCGCCGCGATGATGAACGGGATCAGCAGCGCTGTCAGCCCGATCATCGCGGCGCCGATGCCGTCGACGCCCACCTCGTACCGCACCCCGAAGTCCGCGATCCAGGCGCGTGACTCGGTGAGCTGGTAGCGGGCGCCGCCCGGGTCGAACCGTACGAGCACCACGGCCGCGAGGACGAGCGTGGCCAGCGAGACCAGCAGGGCCAGCCACTTGGCGGCCGTGCGCTTCGCGGCGGGCACGGCAGCGGTGGCGACCGCGCCGAGCGCGGGCAGCACGGCCGTGGCCGTCAGCAGGGGAAATGACATAACTCAGACCGCCCTCATCAGCAGGGTCGCGGCGACCAGGACCGCCACGCCGCCGAACATCGAGACCGCGTACGAGCGGACGAAACCGTTCTGGAGCCGCCGCAGCCGCCCGGAGAGGCCGCCGAAGGCCGCGGCCGTGCCGTTGACGACACCGTCGACCAGCGAGTGGTCGAGGTAGACGAGGCTGCGGGTGAGGTGCTGGCCGCCCTGGACGAGGACGACGTGGTTGAAGTCGTCCTGGAGCAGGTCGCGCCGGGCCGCGCGGGTGAGCAGTCCGCCGCGCGGGGCGACGGCCGGTACCGGCTTGCGGCCGTACTGGAGCCAGGCCGCGCCGACGCCGATCAGCAGCGCGACGACGGTCGCGGAGGTCACGGCCGCTGCCGAGAGCGGCGAGTGGCCGTGCTCGAACTGCGTGACCGGCTCCAGCCAGTGCACGAACGACTCGTTGAACTTGAACAGCCCGCCCGCGAAGACCGAGCCGAAGGCCAGCACGATCATGGGGACCGTCATGGACTTCGGGGACTCGTGGGGGTGCGGTTCGTTGCCCTGCGCGTCGGGCTGCCAGCGCTTCTCGCCGAAGAACGTCATCACCATCACGCGCGTCATGTAGTACGCGGTGATCGCGGCGCCCAGCAGGGTGACCGCGCCGAGGATCCAGCCCTGGGTGCCGCCCTTGGCGAAGGCGGCCTCGATGATCTGGTCCTTGGAGAAGAAGCCCGACAGGCCAGGGAAGCCGATGATCGCGAGGTAGCCGAGGCCGAACGTCACGAAGGTGACCGGCATGTACTTGCGGAGCCCGCCATAGCGGCGCATGTCCACCTCGTCGTTCATCCCGTGCATCACGGAACCGGCGCCGAGGAAGAGCCCGGCCTTGAAGAAGCCGTGCGTGACCAGGTGCATGATGGCGAAGGCGTAGCCGATGGGGCCCAGCCCGGCCGCCAGGATCATGTAGCCGATCTGCGACATCGTCGAGCCCGCGAGGGCCTTCTTGATGTCGTCCTTGGCGCAACCGACGATCGCACCGAACAGCAGCGTGACCGCGCCGACGACGACCACGACGGTCTGCGCGTTCGGCGCCTCGTTGAAGATCGCCCCGGAGCGGGTGATGAGGTAGACGCCCGCGGTGACCATCGTCGCGGCGTGGATCAGCGCGGAGACCGGCGTCGGGCCCTCCATCGCGTCGCCCAGCCAGGACTGGAGCGGCACCTGGGCCGACTTGCCGCAGGCGGCGAGCAGCAGCATCAGCCCGATCGCCGTGAGCGTGCCCTCGGACGCCTCGGTCGCGGTGCTGAGCACGGGCGCGAAGGCGAACGAGCCGAAGGTGGTGAACATCAGGAAGATGGCGATGGCCAGACCCGCGTCACCGACGCGGTTGACGAGGAACGCCTTCTTCGCCGCCGTCGCCGCGCTGGGTTTGTGCTGCCAGAAGCCGATGAGCAGGTACGAGGCGAGGCCCACGCCCTCCCAGCCGACGTACAGCAGCAGGTAGTTGTCGGCCAGCACCAGCAGCAGCATCGCCGCGAGGAAGAGGTTGAGATAGCCGAAGAAGCGGCGGCGCCGCTCGTCGTGCTCCATGTAGCCGATCGAGTAGATGTGGATCAGCGTGCCCACACCGGTGATCAGCAGCACGAAGGTCATCGAGAGCTGGTCGAGCTGGAAGGCGACGTCGGCCTGGAAGCTGTCGACGGGCACCCAGCTGAACAGGTGCTGGTGCAGTGCGCGTTCGTCCGGGTTCTTGCCGAGCATGTCGGCGAAGAGCACAGCGCCGACGACGAAGGACGCGGCGGCGAGCAGGCAGCCCAGCCAGTGCCCCGCCTTGTCGAGCCGTTTCCCGCCGCACAGCAGGATCGCGGCTCCGAGCAGCGGGGCGCCGACGAGCAGTCCGATCAATGACTCCACTGGTTCGTACCCCTTACAGCTTCATCAGGCTGGCGTCGTCGACCGAGGCCGAGTGACGGGAGCGGTAGAGCATCACGATGATCGCGAGTCCGACGACGACCTCGGCCGCGGCGACGACCATGACGAAGAACGCCATGATCTGGCCGTCGAGGTTGCCGTGCATGCGGGAGAAGGCGACCAGGGTGAGGTTGGCCGCGTTCAGCATCAGCTCCACGCACATGAACACCACGATGGCGTTGCGCCGGATGAGCACTCCGGCGGCGCCGATGGTGAACAGCAGGGCGGCCAGGTAGACGTAGTTGACAGGGTTCACCTGCGGGCCTCCTCTTCCGCACGGGCCTCGCGGGCCTTACGGGCCTCGTTCACCAGATCCTCGTCGCGCCGTTCCCGCTCCTCGCGCAGCGTCTCCTCCGGCACGCCCCGCTGCTGCCCGTGGTACTCGGCGGTGCGCTGTTCCAGCGCGGCGAGTTCGCGCAGCGACGTGGCGCTGACCTCGCGGATCTGGCCGCGCTCGCGCAGCGTGGCGCTGACGGTCAGGTCCGACGGGGTGCCGTCGGGGAGCAGTCCGGGGCGGTCCACGGCGTTGTGCCGTGCGTAGACGCCGGGCGCCGGGAGCGGCGGGAGCTGCACTCCGCCGCGCACCCGCTCCTCGGCCTGCTCCCGCTGCGACTTGGTCTTCTCGACGCGCTCGCGGTGCGTGAGCAGGGTGGCGCCGACGGCCGCGACGGTGAGCAGCGCGCCGACGACCTCGAAGGCCACCACGTACTTGGTGAACAGCAGCGAGGCGAGCGCCGGTACGTTGCCCGCCGCGTTCGCCTCTTTGAGCCCCATGAAGGAGCCCAGCGAAGCCTGCCCGATCCCGGCGACGAGCAGGATGCCGAGCCCGAGCCCGCATCCGGCGGCCAGCCAGCGCTGGCCCTTGAGCGTCTCCTTGAGGGAGTCGGCGGCGCTGACGCCGACGAGCATCAGCACGAACAGGAACAGCATCATGACCGCGCCGGTGTAGACGACGATCTGGACGATGCCCAGGAAGTACGCGCCGTTGGCGAGGTAGAACAGCGCCAGGATGATCATGGTCCCGGCGAGGCAGAGCGCCGCGTGCACGGCGCGCGGCATCAGCACGGTGCCCAGGGCCCCCAGCAGGGCGATGGCCCCCAGCACCCAGAACTGGAGCGCCTCGCCCGAGGAGGTGACGGAGTCGGCCGCGAGGTGGAGCGTGCTCATCGGGACTCCCCCTTCGCGCCCTCGGAGCCTTCGCCGGTGCCGTCACCGGCTGCGGCGCTGCGGGCGAACCCGGCCGCCGCTCCGGTGCCGACGCCGCCGATGTCGTCGACGCCGCCCGCCGCCGCCGTGCCGCCCGCCTCTCCGGCGCCCTCGGCGACCGGCGCGGCGGCCGGTTCGCCGGGCCCGAAGGTCCCGGCCGACTCCTGCGGCGCGCCGCTGTCGGTCACGGTCTGCGGCACGGTGCCCGGGGCCGCCTCGGTGACCAGCCCGTTGTAGTAGTCCTTCTCCGTCATGCCGGGGAAGATCGCGTGCGGGCTGTCGACCATGCCCTCCCGCAGCCCCGCGAGCAGCTCGTCCTTGGTGTAGATGAGCGATTCGCGGGAGGAGTCGGCGAGTTCGTACTCGTTGGTCATGGTCAGTGCCCGCGTCGGGCACGCCTCGACGCACAGGCCGCACAGGATGCAGCGCAGATAGTTGATCTGGTAGACGCGGCCGTAGCGCTCGCCCGGGGAGTAGCGCTCCTCCTCGGTGTTGTCCGCGCCCTCCACATAGATCGCGTCGGCGGGACAGGCCCAGGCGCACAGCTCGCAGCCGATGCACTTCTCCAGCCCGTCCGGGTGCCGGTTGAGCTGGTGACGGCCGTGGAAGCGGGGCGCCGTCGGCTTCTTGTACTCGGGGTACTGCTCGGTCAGCCGCTTCTTGAACATGCCCTTGAAGGTCACGCCGAAGCCGGCCACGGGGTTGTCAGGCACCGTCGTCTCCTTGTCCGTGGGGGGTCCCCTCAGCGCTGTCCCCGCTCTCGCCAGGGGGACCACCGGGTGATCCGGCCGTACCGACGAGGGAGCGTTCACCCGGTTCCCCGCGCGGGCGCCTGCGGGGCACCGGCGGGAGGGTCTGTCCTGGCAGCGGGGGCACGGGATAGCCGCCCGCCATGGGGTCGAAGACCTCGGAAGCGGCCTTCTCCTTCTCGGCCTCCTCCTCCCGCTCCTCCTCGCGTCCTCGGAAGATGTCGACGACGAAGGAGATCAGCAGGAGCGCGACGGCGGCGCCGCCGACCCAGTAGACGATGTCGCTGAACCCGTAGCCCTCGTTCCGCATCGCCCGCACGGTGGCGACGAGCATCAGCCACACCAGCGAGATGGGGATGAGGACCTTCCAGCCCAGCTTCATGAACTGGTCGTAGCGCACGCGCGGGAGGGTGCCGCGCAGCCAGACGAAGAAGAACAGCATCACGTTGAGCTTGATGAAGAACCACAGCATCGGCCACCAGCCGTGGTTGGCGCCCTCCCACCAGGTGGAGAGCGGCGCCGGTGCCCGCCAGCCGCCCAGGAAGAGGGTGACGGCGAGCGCGGAGACGGTGACCATGTGGATGTACTCGGCGAGCATGAACATCGCGAACTTGATCGAGCTGTACTCGGTCTGGAAGCCCGCCACGAGGTCGCCCTCGGACTCCGGCATGTCGAAGGGCGCGCGGTGCGCCTCGCCGACCATGGCCACCATGTAGATGAGGAACGAGACGGGCAGCAGACACGCGAACCAGGTGTCCGCCTGCGCGCCCACGATCGTCGAGGTGGACATCGAGCCCGAGTGCAGGAAGACCGCGGCGAAGCTGAGGCCCATCGCGATCTCGTAGCTGATGATCTGCGCCGTCGCGCGGACGCCGCCCAGCAGCGGATACGTCGATCCGGACGACCAGCCCGCCAGCACCACGCCGTAGGCGGCGATGGAGGAGGTGGCGAGGATGTAGAGGATCGCCACCGGCAGGTCGGTGAGCTGGAGCGCCGTACGGGTGCCGAAGATCGACACCTCGTTCCCCGCGGGCCCGAAGGGGATCACGGCGATGGCCATGAACGCGGGGATGGCGCCGATGATGGGGGCCAGGATGTAGACGGCCTTGTCGGAGCCCTTGACGACGACGTCTTCCTTGAGCATCAGCTTGATGCCGTCGGCGAGGGACTGGAGCATGCCCCAGGGCCCGTGCCTGTTGGGTCCGACGCGCAGCTGCATCCAGCCGACGACCTTGCGCTCCATGACGATGGAGATCAGGACCGTCACCATCAGGAACGCGAAGCAGAAGACCGCCTTGAGCGCGACCAGCCAGAACGGGTCCGTGCCGAACATCGACAGGTCTTCCTCGGCGAGGAGGGTCATGCCGCTCATCACGCCGTCACCTCCTGGTCCTCGCCCGCGTCAGCGGTGTGCGCTTCGGCGGCACCGGCCGTGATCCGTACGAGCGCCCCCGGCACGGCGCCGAGGTCCCGGTTGACGCCGCCGCCCACCGAGTTGAGCGGCAGCCACACCACCCGGTCGGGCATGTCCGTGACGCTCAGCGGCAGTTGTACGGTCCCGGCGGGGCCTGCCACCGTCAGCAGCTCGCCGTCCGCGACCCCCGCCTCGGCCGCCGTCGCCGGAGAGAGCCGGGCGAGGGCCGCGTGCCGGGTACCGGCCAGCGCCTCGTCGCCCTCCTGGAGCCGCCCCTGGTCGAGCAGCAGCCGGTGCCCCGCGAGCACCGCCTCGCCCGGACCCGGCTGCGGCAGCCCCTGGGCCGTCGCGGCGGGGGCCGGTGCGGGGATGCCCGACCAGCCGCCGAGCCGCTCGATCTCGCCGCGCGCCGTGCGCAGGTCGGGCAGGCCGAGGTGCACGTCGAGCGCGTCGGCCAGCATGTGCAGCACGCGCGCGTCGGTCTGCACATGCCGCCTCGTCATCTGGTCGGGCTTGAGCGCGGCCTCGAACGGGCGGCCCCTGCCCTCCCAGTTGAGGAACGTCCCCGACTTCTCGGCGACGGCCGAGACGGGCAGCACCACGTCCGCGCGCTCGGTGACCTCGCCGGGCCGCAGCTCCAGGCTGACGAGGAAGCCGACCGCGTCCAGCGCCGCGAGGGCGCGGGCCGGGTCGGGCAGGTCGGCCGGTTCGACGCCGCCGACGACCAGCGCCGCCAGCTCGCCCGTCGCCGCCGCCTCGATGATCTGGCCCGTGTCCCGCCCGTAGCGGCCCGGGAGTTCGGCGACGCCCCAGGCGCGGGCGACCTCGTCGCGGGCGCGCGGGTCGGTGGCCGGACGGCCGCCGGGCAGCAGCGTGGGCATGGCGCCCGCCTCGACGGCGCCGCGCTCGCCCGCGCGGCGCGGGATCCACACGAGCCGCGCGCCCGTGGCGGTGGCGGCCCGTACGGCGGCGGTCAGCCCGCCGGGCACGGCGGCCAGCCGCTCGCCGACGACGATCACCGAGCCCTCGCCGCGCAGCGCCTCGGCCGCTACCTGTCCCCCGGCGTCCAGCCCTACGCCGCCCGCGAGCGCGTCGAGCCACTCCGTCTCGGTGCCGGGCGCCGCCGGGAGCAGGGTGCCCCCGGCCTTGACCAGCCCTCGCGTGGCGTGGCTCGCGAGGGAGAAGGTGCGCTGGCCGTGCTTGCGCATCGCCTTGCGCAGCCGGAGGAAGACGCCGGGCGCCTCCTCCTCGGACTCGAAGCCCACCAGCAGCACGGCGGGCGCCTTCTCAAGACCCGCGTAGGTGACCCCGGTGCCGTCCAGGTCCCTGCCGCGGCCCGCCACGTGGGAGGCGAGGAAGTCGGCCTCCTCGGCGGAGTGGACGCGGGCGCGGAAGTCGATGTCGTTGGTGCCGAGCGCGACGCGCGCGAACTTGGCGTACGCGTAGGAGTCCTCGACGGTGAGCCGTCCGCCCGTCAGCACCCCCGCCCTGCCGCGCGCGCCCGCGAGCCCCCTGGCCGCCACCTCCAGCGCCTCGGGCCAGCTCGCCGGGGCGAGGACGCCGTCGTCACCGCGCACGAGGGGGGTGGTGAGGCGGTCGGGGCGCTGCGCGTAGCGGAAGCCGAAGCGGCCCTTGTCGCAGATCCACTCCTCGTTGACCTCGGGGTCGTCGGCCGCGAGACGGCGCATGACCTTGCCGCGCCTGTGGTCCGTGCGCGTGGCGCAGCCGCCCGCGCAGTGCTCGCACACCGAAGGGGAGGAGACGAGGTCGAAGGGGCGGGAGCGGAAACGGTAGGCCGCTGAGGTCAGCGCCCCGACCGGGCAGATCTGGATGGTGTTCCCGGAGAAGTACGACTCGAAGGGGTCGCCCTCCCCCGTGCCGACCTGCTGGAGTGCGCCGCGCTCCAGCAGCTCGATCATCGGGTCGCCCGCGATCTGGTTGCTGAACCGGGTGCAGCGCGCGCACAGCACGCACCGTTCGCGGTCCAGCAGCACCTGCGTGGAGACGGGCACCGGCTTCTCGAAGGTGCGTTTCTTCCCCTCGAACCTGGAGTCCGCCGAACCCGTGGACATGGCCTGGTTCTGGAGGGGGCACTCGCCGCCCTTGTCGCAGACGGGGCAGTCCAGCGGGTGGTTGATGAGCAGCAGCTCCATCACCCCGCGCTGGGCCTTCTCCGCCGCGGGCGAGGAGAGCTGCGTCTTGACGACCATGCCGTCGGTGCACTGGATGGTGCAGGACGCCATCGGCTTGCGCTGCCCCTCCACCTCGACGATGCACTGGCGGCAGGCGCCCGCGGGGTCGAGGAGGGGGTGGTCGCAGAAGCGGGGGATCTCGATGCCGAGCAGTTCGGCGGCCCGGATGACCAGCGTGCCCTTGGGCACGCTCACCTCCGCGCCGTCGATCGTCAGCGAGACGAGGTCCTCCGGCGGGACCGCGGCCTCCCCTCCTCCGGAGGGGGATGACGTGGTGACGGTCATGCGGGCACCTCCGTGTGGTGGTTCGCCGTGTCTGCCCACGCGGTGGATTTCGCGGGGTCGAAGGGGCAGCCGCCCTCCGAGATGTGCTGCTCGTACTCGTCGCGGAAGTATGTGAGCGACGAGAAGATCGGCGACGCGGCACCGTCGCCGAGCGCGCAGAAGGACTTGCCGTTGATGTTGTCGGCGATGTCGTCGATCTTGTCGATGTCGGCGACCGTGGCCTTGCCCGCCTCGATGTCGCGCAGCAACTGGACGAGCCAGTAGGTGCCCTCGCGGCAGGGCGTGCACTTGCCGCAGGACTCGTGCGCGTAGAACTCGGTCCAGCGGGTGACCGCGCGCACGACGCAGGTGGTCTCGTCGAAGCACTGGAGCGCCTTGGTGCCGAGCATGGATCCGGCGGCGCCGACACCCTCGTAGTCCAGCGGCACGTCCAGGTGCTCCTCGGTGAGCATCGGGGTGGAGGAGCCGCCGGGCGTCCAGAACTTGAGGCGGTGGCCTGGCCGCATGCCGCCGCTCATCTCCAGGAGCTGGCGCAGCGTGATGCCGAGCGGGGCCTCGTACTGTCCCGGGTTGGCGACGTGACCGCTGAGCGAGTAGAGCGTGAAGCCGGGCGACTTCTCGCTGCCCATCGAGCGGAACCACTCCTTGCCCTTGTGCATCAGGGCGGGAACCGAGGCGATCGACTCGACGTTGTTCACGACAGTGGGGCAGGCGTACAGGCCCGCCACCGCCGGGAAGGGTGGCCGCAGCCGGGGCTGCCCGCGCCGCCCTTCGAGCGAGTCGAGCAGCGCGGTCTCCTCACCGCAGATGTAGGCACCGGCCCCGGCGTGGACGGTCAGCTCCAGCGGCTTGCCGGGGCCGAGCGCGTCGGGCCCGAGGTAGCCCGCGTCGTACGCCTCGCGGACAGCCGCGTGCAGCCGTCGCAGTACGGGGACGACTTCGCCGCGCAGATAGATGAACGCGTGCGAGGAGCGGATCGCGTGACAGGCGATCACGATGCCCTCGATCAGCGAGTGCGGGTTGGCGAAGAGGAGGGGAATGTCCTTGCAGGTGCCGGGCTCGGACTCGTCCGCGTTGACGACGAGATAGTGCGGCTTGCCGTCCCCCTGCGGGATGAACTGCCACTTCATGCCCGTCGGGAAGCCCGCGCCGCCGCGTCCGCGCAGTCCCGCGTCCTTGACGTAGGCGATCACGTCGTCGGGCGGCATGGCGAGGGCCTTGCGCAGCCCCTCGTAGCCGTCGTGGCGGCGGTAGGTCTCCAGCGTCCAGGGCTCGGGCGCGTCCCAGAAGGCGGACAGGACGGGTGAGAGCAGCTTCTCCGGTGACTCCGTCGTCATCACTGGTCCTCCTCCGTCGCGGGCGTCGCGGGCGCGTCCGGGTTGTCCGGCGACGACGCGGCGGTCTTCTGCGGTGCGTCGTGCGAGCTGGGGTGGGAAGCGGGGGCCTCGCCGGGGTAGCGGACGCCCTCGTCGGAGGGCTGTTCCTCGACCGGTGCCGCCTCGCCGCGCGGGCTGACGACCCTCCCGTGCGGTGCCTCGCCGCGCGCCAGCCGCAGCCCGGCCAGGGAGGGGGCGCCCGCGCCGCCGGTCGCCTCGACGGCGCCGTCGCGCGGGTCGGGGAAGCCGGCGAGGATGCGCGCGGTCTCCTTGAACGTGCACATGGGGGCGCCCCTGGTGGGGGCCACCTCGCGGTCCGCGCGCAGGTCGTCCACGAGGCGCTTGGCGCTCTGCGGGGTCTGGTTGTCGAAGAACTCCCAGTTGACCATCACCACGGGCGCGAAGTCGCAGGCCGCGTTGCACTCGATGTGTTCGAGGGTGACCTTGCCGTCCTCGGTGGTCTCGCCGTTGCCGACGCCCAGGTGCTCCTTCAGCTCGTCGAAGATGGCGTCGCCGCCCATCACCGCGCACAGTGTGTTGGTGCAGACGCCGACCTGGTAGTCGCCGGAGGGCTTGCGCCGGTACATGGTGTAGAAGGTGGCGACGGCGTTGACCTCGGCCGTCGTGAGCCCGAGCATCTCGGCGCAGAACCGCTGCCCGGTGCGGGTGACGTGCCCCTCCTCCGCCTGCACGAGGTGCAGCAGGGGCAGCAGGGCCGAGCGGCTGTCGGGGTAGCGGCCGATGATCTCCTTCGCGTCGCCCTCCAGCCGTGCCCGGACGTCGTTCGGGTAGTCGGGCGCGGGCATCTGGGGCGTGCCCAGTTCCACGGGCGGCGCGGTGGTCGCGGTCGGCGCGGGGGGTGTCCCCTCGGCGGGTGCGGTGGTCATCGGTCGACGCCTCCCATCACGGGGTCGATGGACGCGACGGCGACGATGACGTCGGCGACCTGGCCGCCCTCGCACATCGCCGCCATGGATTCGAGGTTGGTGAAGGAGGGGTCGCGGAAGTGCACGCGGTACGGGCGGGTGCCGCCGTCACTGACCGCGTGGACGCCGAGTTCGCCCTTGGGGGACTCGACCGCCGCGTACGCCTGCCCCGGCGGGACCCGGAAGCCCTCGGTCACCAGCTTGAAGTGGTGGATCAGGGCCTCCATCGAGGTGCCCATGATGTTCTTGATGTGGTCCAGGGAGTTGCCGAGACCGTCCGGGCCGAGCGCGAGCTGCGCGGGCCAGGCGATCTTCTTGTCCCCGACCATGACCGGGCCCGGCTCCAGCCTCTCCATGCACTGCTCGATGATCCGCAGCGACTGGCGCATCTCCTCCAGGCGCAGCAGGAAGCGCCCGTAGGAGTCGCAGGTGTCGACGGTGGGGACCTCGAAGTCGTAGTTCTCGTAGCCGCAGTAGGGCTGCGCCTTGCGCAGGTCGTGCGGGAGGCCGGCCGAGCGGAGGATGGGCCCGGTGGCGCCGAGGGCCATGCACCCGGCGAGGTCGAGATAGCCGATGTCCTGGAGGCGCGCCTTGAAGACGGGGCTGCCGGTGCAGAGCTTGTCGTACTCCGGCAGGTTCTTCTTCATCTTCTTCAGGAACTCGCGCAGCGCGTCCATCGTCCCGGAGGGCAGGTCCTGGGCGAGGCCGCCGGGACGGATGAACGCGTGGTTCATGCGCAGCCCGGTGATCAGCTCGAAGAGGTCCAGGACGAGTTCGCGGTCCCGGAATCCGAAGATCATGACGGTGGTGGCGCCCAGCTCCATGCCGCCGGTGGCGATGGCCACCAGGTGCGAGGAGAGCCGGTTCAGCTCCATCAGCAGGACGCGGATGACGTTGGCCCGGTCGGGAATGTCGTCCTCGATGCCGAGGAGCTTCTCGACGGCCATGCAGTAAGCGGCCTCGTTGAAGAACGGCGTCAGATAGTCCATGCGCGTGACGAAGGTGGTGCCCTGCGTCCAGGTCCGGAATTCGAGGTTCTTCTCGATGCCGGTGTGCAGATAGCCGATGCCGCAGCGCGCCTCGGTGACCGTCTCGCCGTCGATCTCCAGGATGAGCCGGAGCACGCCGTGCGTGGACGGGTGCTGCGGGCCCATGTTGACGATGATGCGCTCGTCGTCGCTCTTGGCAGCGGCGGCGGCGATCTCGTCCCAGTCGCCGCCGGTGACGTCGTAGACGGTGCCCTCGGTGGTCTCGCGGATGCCCGCGGGCGCGTGGGTGGAGGTGGGGGTGCTCATCAGGTGTACGACCTCCGCTGGTCCGGAGCGGGAATCTGGGCGCCCTTGTACTCGACGGGGATGCCGCCGAGCGGGTAGTCCTTGCGCTGCGGGTGGCCCTGCCAGTCGTCGGGCATCATGATCCGCGTCAGCGCGGGGTGCCCGTCGAAGACGAGGCCGAAGAAGTCGTACGTCTCGCGCTCGTGCCAGTCGTTCGTCGGATAGACGTCGACGATCGAGGGGACGTGCGGGTCGCTGTCGGGGGCGCTGACCTCCAGCCTGACCACCCTGTTGTGGGTGATCGAGCGCAGGTGGTAGACGGCCCGCAGCTCGCGGCCCTTGTCGTCGGGGAAGTGGACGCCGCTGACGCCGGTGCACATCTCGAAGCGCAGCGCCGGATCGTCGCGGAGCGTCCTGGCCACGCGGGGCAGGTGCTCGCGGGCGATGTGGAAGGTGATCTCGCCGCGGTCGACGACGGTCTTCTCGATGGCGTTCTCCGGCAGGAGGCCCTGCTCCTCCAGCGCGCCTTCCAGCTCGTCGGCGATCTCGTCGAACTCGCCGTGGCCGTCCCGTCCGCGCGGCCCACCGTACGGGCGCCCGCTGGCGCCGGGCAGCCGCACGGTCCGTACGAGCCCGCCGTAGCCGGAGGTGTCCGCGCCGTCGCGGGCGCCGAACATGCCGCGCCGGACGCCGATCACCTCGCCGATCTCGTCGCGGGGGGCGGGGACGGAGCCGTTCGGCGCCTCCCCCTCCGGGTGCTGGTTCTCGTCGCTCATCGCAGCAGCCCCTTCATCTCGATGGTGGGGAGCGCGTTGCGCGCCGCTTCCTCCGCCTCGCGGGCCGCCTGCTCACGGTTGACGCCGAGCTTCTCGCCCTGGACGTGCTGGTGGAGCTTGAGGATCGCGTCCATCAGCATCTCGGGGCGCGGCGGGCAGCCGGGCAGATAGATGTCGACGGGAACGATGTGGTCGACGCCCTGCACGATCGCGTAGTTGTTGAACATCCCGCCGGACGAGGCGCACACGCCCATGGAGATGACCCACTTGGGGTTGGGCATCTGGTCGTAGACCTGACGCAGCACCGGGGCCATCTTCTGGCTGACCCTGCCTGCCACGATCATGAGGTCGGCCTGGCGGGGTGAGCCGCGGAAGACCTCCATGCCGAAGCGGGCCAGGTCGTAGCGCCCGGCGCCCGTTGTCATCATCTCGATGGCGCAGCAGGCGAGTCCGAAGGTCGCCGGGAACATCGACGACTTACGCACCCACCCGGCGGCCTGCTCGACTGTGGTCAGCAGAAAGCCGCTCGGCAGTTTCTCTTCGAGTCCCATTACTTATGCCCCTAGTCCCATTCCAGGCCGCCGCGCCGCCAGTCGTAGGCGTAGGCGACACCGATGAGGGCGACGAAGACCAGCATTTCGACCAGGCCGAACATCCCGAGGGAGTCGAAGTGCACGGCCCAGGGGTAGAGAAAGATGATTTCGATGTCGAAGACGATGAAGAGCATCGCCGTGAGGTAGTACTTCACCGGGAACCGGCCGCCGCCCTCGGGCTGCGGCGTCGGCTCGATACCGCACTCGTAGGCTTCGAGCTTCGCGCGGTTGTAACGCTTGGGGCCGACGACTGAGGCCGCGACCACGGAGAAGATCGCGAAGGCCGCTCCGAGCGCTCCCAGTACCAGGATTGGCGTGTAGGCGTTCACCGCTCACCGCTCCTTCCAGTCGACCCCTGCTAGTCGACGCTGACTGCCGGCTGACTGCTGGGCCCGTGACCCGCCCCAAGAAGATCGCTTCTATGTGAGGCAGTTCACAAGCCCTCGCGGGAGGCATCTTATGCCTGGGGGTCTGTGATCTGCGACACGGGGTACGTCAACGACTTTGTGATCTCCACCACCTGACGGAGGATCATCAGGTCAGATGCCTGTTGATCTTCGTACGCGAAGCTCACGGATGATCACCAAAGGTGACGGACGACCGGCCGACGGGCCGCTTGCGGCGGCGCTCCTCTATCAAGCCGATCCACGCGAAGGCAAATTCGCGCTGGACGACGTCAACTGCTAGCCGCCGGATACCCTCACGGGCCATGGACGAGATCACCTTGACCACCCTCGTACTGCTGTGCGCGGCGGCGGCAGCAGCGGGCTGGATCGACGCGGTGGTCGGGGGCGGCGGTCTCATCCTGCTTCCGGCCATGCTCATCGGCTTCCCGCACGTGCCACCCGTCTACGTGCTCGGCACCAACAAGGCGGTCGCCGTCGCGGGCACCTCGATGGCGGCGGTGGCCTACGCGCGCAAGGCGCCGCTCGACGCGCGGCTGGCCGTACGGCTCGGCGGGCTGGCCATGGTGTCGGCGGGAGGGGGTGCGCTGTTTGCATCCGCGGTCGACAAAGAGGTCCTCAACCCACTGATCATGACGGTGCTCCTCGCCGTCGCCGCCTTCGTCGCGTTCCGCCCCCGGTTCGGCACGACCCCGGGGCACGGGCCCGTCACGGGGAAGAGGGTGGCGGCGGCGCTGGTCGTGGCGGGCGGGGCCATCGCGTTCTACGACGGGCTCATAGGGCCGGGTACCGGGACGTTTCTGGTGATAGCGCTCGTAGCGCTCCTCCATATGGACATGGTGACGGCGTCGGCCACGGCGAAGGTCGTGAACGTCGGCACAAACCTGGGCGCCCTCGCCGTATTCACCTCACACGGCACCGTGCTGTGGACCGTCGCCCCCTTTCTCGCCCTCGCGAACCTCGGCGGCGGATGGGTCGGGGCGCATATGGCGCTCAAAAACGGGAATGGGTTCGTCCGGATCGTTCTGCTGACCGTGGTGACGGCACTGGTCGCGAAGCTGGGCTACGACCAATGGGGCGGATAAAGCGCCCAACATCCGATTTACTCCGGGACTTGAGCCTCGTCCCGTGACCTATGCCACGCGTTTTCGCGGCAGCCGCTGCCATCTTTGCGCCCGAGACCTCACCGTGATAAGCCGAAAGATCAATTCGGGCATTGCGGACAACTACGTGGTCACGGGCCCGTAGTTGGGCATTGAAGGGGGCCCTGAAAACGACTTGTGAAGATCAATAAGGGGCCAACTCGCCGTGTACGCGACGACTGTGGCGCATCGCACCTTTATTGAACGGAACCTCGCGCCCCTGCTACCCATTCCCTCATGTCCCCGAAAGCTCAGATACCCAGCCACCGGAAGCCCCGCTCCAGCAAGATGAATGTGGCGCTGCGTGCGGGTGTGACTGGCGGCGTCATGGGCACCATCGCGCTGACCACGGCGGCCTCCCCGGCCCTCGCGTCCGCCGACAAGAACGCGCCTGCCGAGACGGTCGAGATGCCGACCCTCGCCAGCGACCTGTCCAGCTCCGCCACCCAGGCCGCCGACTCGCTTGAGACGAGCGCCCTGCACTACGAGCTCCAGGAGGCTCAGCAGACGGCCGCCGAGAAGGCGCGCGAGCAGGCCAAGGAGACCAAGGAGAAGGCCGAGGCGAAGGCCAGGGCCGAGGCCAAGCGCAAGGCGGAGGAGGCCCGCAAGAAGGCCGCCGAGGCCAAGGAGCGCGCCTCCCGCTCCGCCGAGCGCACCTCGCTCGCCTCCGCGTCCGAGTCCACCTCGACGGCCCCCGTCGGCAGCGGCAACGTCGCCACCCTGATCAGCTTCCTCAAGGGGCAGGTCGGCAAGGCGTACGTCTCCGGCGCCACAGGACCCTCCGCCTACGACTGCTCAGGGCTGACCCAGGCCGCGTTCAAGCAGATCGGCGTGGACCTCCCGCGCGTCTCCCAGGACCAGTCCACGACCGGCACCGAGGTCGGCCTCGGCAACCTCCAGCAGGGCGACATCCTCTACTGGGGCGGCAAGGGCAGCGCCTACCACGTGGGCGTCTACGTCGGCGGCGGCAAGTTCATCGGCGCCCAGAACTCCTCGACGGGCGTTGTCGAGCGGGACCTGAGCTACGACCAGCCGAGCGGCGCGGTCCGCGTTCTCTGACGCGACGCGACGTGCCGTGGTGCGTCCGCGTGCGGGGCGGGTGGCGCCGCGCCCAGTGGCGTGACGCGTACCGCCGCACACCGGAACTCCGGTGACATAGCACCCTGAAAACGGACGAAGGGCCCTCTCCGGCAGGAGGGGGCCCTTCGTCGTGTCTCCCGCGTGCTTCCCGCGCATTTCGGTGTATGTCGGTCCGGAGAAGACCGCAGCCCGTGCGGCGACGGCGAAGGTCCGGCGCACTCCTGTGCGCTCTGTCGGCAGGCGCCGGGCAGGGCTACCGTCGCGTCGAAAACCGCGCTGGAACCGGCGCGGACCAGAGAGAAGGGGCGGGCCATGGCAGCAGGCGGTGAAGAGAACGACCGGCAGACCGGCGACGGCGAGGTCGGCGGACCGTACTCCCGTGCGGGCGAACCCGGCAATCCAGCGCCGGAAGACGACGGCACCACCGATCCGGACGCCGAGGACCGATGATGGCGCCCGCGCAGGACGTGCGGGAGGAATGCGTGCGAGAGATGGATGCCAAGCGCGGCTTCGGCACCATGTGGCTGCGCGAGGCGTTCCTCGCCGTGCCCCGCGAGCACTTCGTGCCCGACCGGGTGTGGTGGCCCGACCCCGGCCCGGACGGCCGCTGCCCGCTCCTCGACCGTACGCGAAAGCCCCGCTCCTGGCTCAAGGCCGTCTATCTGCCAGGGGTGCCGCTGATCACGCAGATCGACGACGGTGCCGTACCCCCGGACGGTCCGGCCTCCGGCGCCTGGACCTCCAGCATCTCCTCACCCGGGGTCGTGATCGAGATGCTGCGGCACCTCGCCCTCGGTCCCGGCGATCGCGTGCTGGAGATCGGCACCGGCACCGGCTACAACACGGCGCTCCTCGCCCACCGCGCCGGAACCGGCCGTCTCACCTCGATCGAGATCGACCCCGAGGTCGCCGACCGGGCCCGCGCGGCCCTGCACGGCCTCGGCCTCCACCCGCACCTGCTCTGCGGCGACGGCGAGGACGGCCACCCCGGCGACGCGCCGTACGACCGGATCCTCGCCACCGCCTCCGTACGCCGCGTCCCCTACACCTGGATCCAGCAGTTGCGCCCCGGCGGCACCCTGCTCGTCCCGCTCGACTCCCCCTTCGGCCACGACCTCCTGGCGCTCCTGACCGCCGACGGCGAAGGCCGCGCCTACGGGGCTCCCGTGGCCCGCGTCGAGTTCATGCGCACCCGCGGCCAGCGCGGCGGGAGTGCTTCCTACACGGAGCTGGGCTGGCCCGAAGGGCTCGATCCCGAGCGGTGGGAGGACCTGCGCATCGAGGTCAGCGCCGACGGTCAGTGCGTCACGGCCGCGGACCGCACCGCCGGGCCCCTGAAGCGGCCCGGCCGGGGCGCGGGCTCCGGCGCCGTGTGAGACCTGTGCCGAGCGGTGCGGCTGCTGGTACGGCTGCTGCGGCGGCGTCTTCGACTGCGGCTGCCACGGCGTTTCGCCAGGGTCCGCCACCCCAACCCCGGCCTGACAGCCGGGCCCGGGCCTGCCACCCTGGGGCCGTGGCCGACGACGACTGCGCGGCGTGTGACGGTACCGGGCTGACCGACCACATCGAGCACACCGTCGAGACCGACCCGGACGGCAAACAGACCCCGCGCGAGCGCCGTTGGATGGGGCCGTGCAACACCTGCCGGGGCAGCGGCAAGAGCTAGCCGAGGAGCGCCATGCGTGACGTGTACATCTGCCTCGTCTGTGCCACACACTGCCTGCCGCCGGAGGCCATGCACTACGGGTCGCCCGACCAGCCCGCGAGCAAGGTCCACTGCCCGACGCCCTCGTGCACCGCCCGCGCCCGCGACATCATCCGCGCCACCGGCCTCAGCGAGGACCAGCTCGCCGCGCTCGCGCGCCGCGCCGCAGGACTGGAGGGCGAGCCCCGCACCCGGCGGACGGTACGGCCCGCACGCGGACGCCGCGCCACCTCCGCACCCCGCACCGCCCGCACCCGCCTCCTGTAGCGCGCCGCAGCGGCCGGGCCCCGGATGCGGCACACTGCCCTCGCCCCCCACACGCATCCCAGGGGGACCCATGCACACCCGCACCACTGCGGCCCTGCTCGCCGTCGTCACGCTCACGGCCACCGGCTGCTCGTCGTTGATGACCAGCACGCCCGAGCCCGACAGCCGGGTCCCGCGGCCGTCCACACCGGCCGGCCCCAGCAGCCCCCTCGACCTCGGCGATGCCTGAACCTGGCGCAACACCGAACTCCCCGCCACCGGCTACGCCTGCCACGCCCTCCGCCTCCGCGAAAAGGGCGAACGCATCACCGTCGACGGCACCCCGCGCGACTGCCTCTCCACCCTCCTCGCCCCCCGACACTGGTGGCACGCCCGCCACACCCGCATCGGCAAAGCCCTGCAACACGACGGCACCCCGTGAAGCCGCACAAAAATCAGCGCGGGACCCTACAGCGCGCACCACACCGGCCAACCGTCCCGCGCAACACCCCCGCGAACCGGCAACCCCCCGTTTCCTTCCGCACCCCGCGAAGGGGACCCGTCCCGCGCAACACCCCCGGCGAACGGGGGCACCCCGAAACGGCGAACCCCCCTGGGATGCCTACGCGCGCGGCGTCACCTTCGTGAGGCCGTTGATGATGCGGTCCATCGCGTCGCCGCCCGTCGGGTCCGTCAGATTCGCGAGCATCTTCAGCGTGAACCGCATCAGCAGCGGATGCGAGAGCCCCCGCTCCGTCGCGAGCTTCATGACCTTCGGGTTGCCGATGAGCTTCACGAAGGCGCGGCCGAGCGTGTAGTAGCCGCCGTACGTCTCCTTGAGCACCTTCGGGTAGGCGCGCAGCGCCAGTTCGCGCTGCGCCGACGTCGCCCGCGCGCTCGCCTGGACGATGGTCTCCGCGGCGATGACGCCGGACTCCATCGCGTAGGCGATGCCCTCACCGTTGAAGGGGTTCACCAGCCCGCCCGCATCGCCGACGAGCAGCAGCCCGCGCGTGTAGTGCGGCTGCCGGTTGAAGGCCATGGGGAGGGCCGCGCCACGGATCGCGCCCTGCATGTTCTCGGGGGTGTAGCCCCACTCCTCGGGCATGGACGCGCACCACGCCTTGAGGACCTCGCGCCAGTCGAGGTCCTTGAAGGACGCGGAGGTGTTGAGGACGCCGAGGCCGACGTTGGACGTGCCGTCGCCCATGCCGAAGATCCAGCCGTAGCCAGGCAGCAGCCGGTCCTGCTCGCCGCGCCGGTCCCACAGCTCCAGCCAGGACTCCAGGTAGTCGTCGTCGTGGCGGGGCGAGGTGAAGTACGTGCGCACCGCGACGCCCATCGGCCGGTCCTCGCGGCGGTGGAGGCCCATCTTCAGCGAGAGGCGCGTCGAGTTGCCGTCGGCCGCGACGACGATCGGGGCGTGGAAGGTGACCGGGGTCTTCTCCTCACCGAGCTTCGCCTCGACGCCGGTGATGCGGCCCGTACGGTCCAGGATCGGGTCGCCGACGTTGCAGCGCTCGTACAGCCGCGCGCCCGCCTTCTGGGCCTGGCGGGCGAGCTGCTCGTCGAAGTCGTCGCGCTTGCGGACGAGTCCGTAGTCGGGGTAGCTGGCCAGCTCGGGCCAGTCGAGCTGGAGGCGCTGGCCGCCGCCGATGATGCGCAGGCCCTTGTTGCGCAGCCAGCCCGCCTCCTCGGAGATGTCGATGCCCATGGCGACGAGCTGCTTCGTCGCACGCGGGGTGAGGCCGTCGCCGCACACCTTCTCGCGTGGGAAAGCGGTCTTCTCCAGGAGCAGCACATCGAGGCCGCTGCGGGCGAGGTGGTAGGCGGTGGTGGACCCCGCGGGTCCGGCCCCGACGACGATCACATCGGCGGTCCGCTCGGAGGTGACGGTCTCGGCCACGAGAACTCCCGCATCACTAGGCACTGGACGGTTGCAGTGTATGAGGCCCCGGCCACGGGGCATCTGAGTGCTGTCCCGGTGACGGGGCAGCGGTGCCGCCCCGGCGGCCGGGGCGGCAGGGGAACGCGGGGAACTACTCCCGTACGCCCCGGTGGAGGGCGACGATGCCGCCCGTGAGGTTGCGCCAGGCCACCTTGGCCCAGCCCGCCTGCTGGAGACGCGCTGCCAGCGCGGGCTGGTCTGGCCAGGTCTGGATGGACTCGGCGAGGTAGACGTACGCGTCGGGGCTGCTGGAGACGGCGCGGGCCACCGGGGGCAGCGCCCGCATCAGGTACTCCTCGTACACCGTGCGGAACGGCCCCCACGTGGGGTGGCTGAACTCGCAGATGACGACCCGGCCGCCCGGAGCCGTCACGCGCCGCATCTCGCGCAGCGCGGCGTCGGTGTCCTGGACGTTGCGCAGCCCGAAGGAGATGGTGACGGCGTCGAAGGAGCCGTCCTTGAAGGGCAGCTTCGTCGCGTCGCCCGCGGTGAAGGGCATCCAGGGGTGCCGCTGCTTGCCCTCGCGGAGCATGCCCTGCGAGAAGTCGCAGGGCACGGTGTAGGCGCCGGCCGCTGCGAAGGGCATCGACGAGGTCGCCGTGCCCGCCGCGAGGTCGAGGACCCGCTCGCCGGGCCTGGCGTCGACGGCCTGGGCGACCGCCTTCCGCCACAGCCGTGCCTGCCCGAGCGAGAGCACGTCGTTGGTCAGGTCGTATTTGGCCGCTACGTCGTCGAACATGGCGGCGACTTCATGCGGCTGCTTGTCCAGGGATGCGCGCGTCACGGGCTCATTGTGTCAAGCCCGCCGGTGGACGAGACGACCGCCCAGCACCGTGGCGAGACAGGCGCCGTCGGAGGCGAAGACGGCGAAGTCCGCCGGGCCCGCCGGGACGAGGGCACGGGGGCGCGGCGCGGGCAGCAGGCGGACGCCGGAACGCTCCACGGCGCGGCGCACCGGGTCCCTGGTGAAGTGCCCCGAGAGTGCTGTGGTGCCGGAGGCCAGCAGCCGCTGGAGGCCGCGTCTGGCGCTGGCGCCCCAGCGGGTGTCGGTCATCTCCAGCGCGGCGAGCGCGTCCCCTGTCAGGGGCTCGGTGCCGAGCGCGGCGGCCTCGCGCGGGTCCGGGTGGTACGCCTGCTCCAGCAGCGGTGCCGCGTCGGGTTCGTACCGCCCGGGGTCCAGGACGCCCGCCCACTCGCGGACGCGGGCGCGGTCGCCGTACGCCGCGTACAGCTCGGTGAAGGGGCCGACGGCGGCCAGCCTGCCGCCCTCGACGACGAGCGCGTGGCCCGCGTCCACCTGGCATCCGGCCTCGTCCGTGAGCCGGACGCCCGTTCCACGGTGCAGTGTCAGCACGGTGCGCCGTCCCCGCGAACCGGAACCACGACCGCCGTCCGGCCGCTCAGTTGGCCTCGACGAGGTTCAGCTCGGGGTGGGCCGTGCCGCCCTCGATGGCGGTGGAGGAGAAGTGGGACACGACGCGGTCGTCCACGGGGTCGTTCGCCGGGTCGTCGTGCACGACCAGGTGCTCGTACGTCGTGGCGCGCTGCGCCGGGACGCGGTCCGCCTTGCGGATGAGGTCCAGCAGCTCCATGCGGTTGGAGCGGTGCTTGGCCCCGGCCGACGAGACGACGTTCTCCTCCAGCATGACCGAGCCGAGGTCGTCGGCACCGTAGTGCAGGGAGAGCTGGCCGACCTCCTTGCCCGTGGTCAGCCAGGAGCCCTGGATGTGCGCGACGTTGTCGAGGAAGAGCCGCGCGATGGCGATCATGCGCAGGTACTCGAAGAGGGTGGCCTGCGTCCGGCCCTTCAGGGTGTTGTTCTCGGGCTGGTAGGTGTACGGGATGAAGGCGCGGAAGCCGCCCGTACGGTCCTGGACGTCGCGGATCATGCGCAGGTGCTCGATCCGCTCGGCGTTGGTCTCGCCCGTGCCCATCAGCATCGTCGAGGTGGATTCCACCCCCAGGTTGTGCGCCGTCTCCATGATCTCCAGCCACCGCTCGCCCGACTCCTTGAGCGGCGCGATGGCCTTGCGCGCCCGCGCGGGCAGCAGCTCGGCACCGGCACCGGCGAAGGAGTCAAGACCGGCCGCGTGGATGCGGCGGATGGCCTCCTCGGGCGTGACGCCCGAGATGCGCGCCATGTGCTCGACCTCGGAAGCGCCGAGGGAGTGGATCACGAGCTGCGGGAACGCCTTCTTGATGGCGGAGAAGTGCTCCTCGTAGTACTCCACGCCGTAGTCCGGGTGGTGGCCGCCCTGGAACATGATCTGGGTGCCGCCCAGCTCCACCGTCTCCGCGCAGCGGTGCAGGATGTCGTCCAGGCTGCGGGTCCACACCTTGTCGCTCTTCGGTGAGGCGTAGAAGGCGCAGAACTTGCAGGCCGTGACGCAGGAGTTGGTGTAGTTGATGTTCCGCTCGATGATGTACGTCGCGATGTGCTCCGTACCGGCGTAGCGCCTGCGGCGGACCGCGTCGGCGGCGGCGCCGAGGGCGTGCAGGGGTGCCGAGCGGTAGAGGTCCACCGCCTCCTCGGGGGTGATGCGCCCGCCCGCGGCGGCGCGGTCGAGTACGGACTGAAGGTCGGCGTTCTCGGGCACCGAAGCGTCCCTCCGAAGCTGGCTCGTGGATGTACCAGGACCCGACCAGCGTACGCCAGGGCTCCGACACCGTACGGGCCGGACCTGCGGGGACCCGGCGGGCGGGAGCGCCGCTACGGCTTCGCGCGGGTGAGGTCGGCCGTGGGGTTGCCGCCCCCCGCGTCGTCCGAGGCGTAGCGCAGCTCGTCGTCGCTGACCCTCGTGAGGGTGCCGGTCGACTCGGTCTCCGTGCACAGCTTCACCCCGAGCACCTCGGGCACCTTGCCGACGCTCTTCTCGCGCATGGTCAGCTTCTCGTCGGTGACCTTCGTGAGCGTGCCCGCCCACTTGCACTCCTTGTTCCCCGGCAGCGTCACCACAGCGCGTACGGCCTCGTCACCCACGCGTCCTTCACTGATCCGCACGGTGATCCTGCCGTTGGACATGTTCTTGCTGGTGCGGACCTCGCCCGTCCAGGTGCCGAGGAAGTCCCGCGCGACGGTTCCGTCGTCGCCGCCGCCCGCGTCGCCCTCGTCGCCCGGCTGCTGGCTGGCCGTGGGCGGCTGGCCCGCGCTGTCGGAGGCGCCGCCGCCCGAGCCGGGCAGGAGCTGGAAGAAGTACGCGCCGACCGTCACGGCCGCCAGCACGCAGGCGACCGACAGCACGACGGTGCAGCTCACCCGCCGCTTGCCGCGCCCCGCGCTCGCCGTGAGCGAGGCGCCGGTGGCGGGCGTCCCGGCGGGCGCCTCGGCGGGCGCCGGGCCGAAGGCGCCCTGGGGAGGGGCACCGGCCGGTGGCTGCTCGGGAAGCTGGGCGGGCGGCGGCACGGGTGGTGACGCGGGCGGGGCGTCAGGCCACTGCGACGAGGACGTGAACGGGACGGGTCCCGATCCGCCCGTAACGGGAACGGGCTCGACGGGCCCCGGGGGCTGACCCGGCTCCCCCTCCGGTTCCAGGTCCAGCAGTTCGACGGCGCTCCTGCTCACCCGCTCCACGACGGGCCCTGGCAGCCACCCCGTCCCCACCAGCGCGGACGCGCCGCCCTCCGCTCCGCCCGACAGCCGGTCCGCGATCTCCTCCGGCCCCGGGCGGTCCCCCGCCTCCTTGGCCAGACAGGCGGCGATCAGCTCGCGCAGCTCACCCGCGAGGCCGTTCAGCTCGGGTTCCTCGTGCACGACCTTGTAGAGCAGCGCCGCCGAGCTGTCCCCGGGGAAGGGGGTCACGCCCGTCGCCGCGTACGCGAGCACGGCGCCCAGCGAGAACACGTCGGAGGCCCCGGTCACGGCCTTGCCGAGCACCTGCTCGGGCGACATGTAGCCCGGTGAGCCGATCGAGACGCCGGAGGAGGTGAGGGAGGCGGTGCCGTCGGTGGCGCGGGCGATGCCGAAATCGATCAGCCGGGGGCCGTCGAGCGCGAGCAGCACGTTGGACGGCTTCACGTCCCGGTGCACCAGGCCGAGCCCGTGCACATGGCGCAGTGCCTCGGCGAGACCGGCGCCCACCGCCCGTACGGCGGTCTCCGGCAGCGGGCCGTGCTCCTCGACGGCCTGCTGGAGCGGCGGGCCCGCCACGTAGCCCGTCGCGACCCAGGGGACGCGCGCGTCCGGGTCCGCGTCCAGGACCGGCGCCGTCCAGTCGCCGCCGACGCGGCGCGCCGAGGCGACCTCGCGGCGGAAGCGCTCGCGGAACAGCCGGTCCTGCGAGAAGTGCGGGTGCACGACCTTGACCGCGACCGTACGGCCGCTCGCGCTGCGGCCCAGATACACGTGCCCCATGCCACCGGACCCGAGGCTCCGCAGCAGGCGGAACTCCCCGATCGCACGCGGATCGTCGGGCCCCAGCGGACGCATACCGTGCTCCCCCACCCTCTGGACTGTGGCCCACCAGCTTATTCGGCAGGCGGGAAGGGACGCGGGCCGTCGCCTCCGTCAGCGGAGGAGTTCCACCTTCACGTCCGGGGCGAAGCCGCTGGAGTCGCCCACGCGGCGGGCGAACTCGGTGACGCCCTCCAGCTGACGCTCCGAGAAGCGGAAGTCGAGCGTCGTGAAGTAGCGCTCCAGCACCGGCGGCTCGAAGACCTCGTAGCGCGCGGCG
Organism: Streptomyces sp. NPDC054796; assembly: GCF_053611545.1. Taxonomy (NCBI): domain Bacteria; kingdom Bacillati; phylum Actinomycetota; class Actinomycetes; order Kitasatosporales; family Streptomycetaceae; genus Streptomyces; species Streptomyces sp. NPDC054796. Next base: position 142,645 of record NZ_JBSHAO010000017.1, read on the forward strand.
TGCTCGGCGACCTTGCCGATCTCCTGGAGGGAGAGGTCCCGCGAGGAGAGGAACGCCTTGTGCACCTCGTGCACGGTCTCCGGCTCGCGCGCCAGATAGTCCTTGCGCGCGGCCCACACCGCGAAGACGAACGGGAGGCCCGTCCACTCCTTCCACAGCTCGCCCAGGTCGTAGACGTGGAGGCTGTCCTCCGGCAGGTTGCGCAGATACGCACGCAGCCCGACGTCCCCGATCACCACTGCCGCGTCGGCCTCGGCCATCATCCGGTCGAGGTCGGGCGCGCACGTGTAGTAGTCCGGGGCCACCCCGAACCGCTCCGCGAGGAGGAGCTGGGCGAGCCGTACGGAGGTGCGCGAGGTGGAGCCCAGGGCGACGCGGGCGCCGTCCAGCTCCTCAAGCGGAACGCGGGAAACGATCTCGCACGACATCACCGGGCCGTCGCAGCCCACAGCGATATCTGGCAGTGCGACGAGATCGTCCGCATTCTTGAGGAATTCCAGCAGGGTGATCGGGCCGATATCGAGATCGCCGTTCACCAACTGTTCGCTCAGTTTTTCAGGGGTGTCCCGGGTCAGCTCCAGATCGAGGAGGGTGCCGGTGTGGACGAGGCCCCAGTAGAGCGGCAGGCAGTTCAGGAACTGGATGTGCCCGACGCGGGGGCGGGATCTCGGATGCGCAGTCACACTCCGGAGGGTACGCCTGGAGCCCGTCCGTGCCGGTCCGAGGGGGGCGTGGCCCCCGCCCGAGCGGGGATGGAGCGGGGATCTTGGACTCTTCCGCGCTGCCGGGACCCCATGCTAGGCTCGCCGCAAGTTGCAGTTTGGTTTCCCTTGCAGTACAGAGCCTGCGGAGCATGTGACCGCGGGCTCTCGTCGTTTTCAGACTTCTTAGCGGGGTTCTGGGAGCAGGGCGACCCTTATAGGCCCAGGGAGGGCTTATGGCTACCGGAACCGTCAAGTGGTTCAACGCCGAGAAGGGCTTTGGTTTCATCGCCCAGGACGGCGGCGGTCCCGATGTCTTCGTCCACTACTCCGCGATCAACGCGTCTGGTTTCCGCTCCCTGGAGGAGAACCAGGTCGTGTCGTTCGACGTCACCCAGGGCCCCAAGGGCCCGCAGGCTGAGAACGTCACCGCGCAGTGACTCGATAGCACCACCCAAGGAGCCCCCGCCAATGGCGGGGGCTCCTGCCTTTCCCTTCGCGGGTTGCGGAAGGAAACGCAGGGTTCCCCCTTCACCGGGTCGCGCCCCTTCACGGGGTGCGGGGTGAAGGCCGCACGGGGTGCCCGGTTCTTGTTGGGGTGCGCCCTGCCTGGGTGCCCCTTGGGGGCTCGTTCGCGTGCTGCGGGCCGGTGGCACGGGTTGTGCCCACCCGTCCCGCCTTGCGGGACGCTTGCCCACAACAGTTTTGGCGCCGTCGCCAGTGGGGCGCCCCCGGGTTTCGTGTTCGGCTGCCTGGCCGGTGGCTACGGCGCGGCGTGTGGTGACGGTGCGACGCGGCTGGCGCCGCGTGATTCTGGGTTGCGACCGTGGTTGTGGGGTTGCTGTGTGGTGGGGGTCGGCGCCGCGCCGGGGTGTCTCCTCGGGCGTAAAGGCCTCACTTTCGACTTTCCGCCGGTGACTTGCTCGCCCTGCGGGGACACCCCGCCACACCACCTCCCAGTCGCGGCCGACTCCCGGCCGGTGGCCTCAACCGTTGTGGGCAGGCGTTCCGCATGGCGAGGGGGCACCTCCCAGCGGTAGCTGGGGGAGGGTGGGCACAACCCACCCACCGGCCCGCAGCACGCCAACGAAACCCCAGGGGGCACCCCGGGGCTGCGCACCCCCGACAGGGGGTGTTGCGCGCGGACGGTCGCCCTGTGAAGTGGGGACCGCAGGTCCCGCGCCGGGGATGTGGCCGGGCTCAGCCGACCCGGAGCGGAAGCGGGTCACCGGCGGGACGGGGACGCGGTGGGGTGTCCCCGCAGGTCGAGACGAACGACGGTGGAAAGCCGAAAACGAAAGCTTCACGCCGAGGAGACACCCCACCGCGGCACCGGACACCCAAGAACACGTACCCCACACGGCCACCGGCGCAAGCCAAGAACCACGCGGCGCCAGCCGCGACGTACCCGCACCACACGCCGCGCCGAAGCCACCCACCCGCACCCGGAAACGGCGAACCGCCCAGCGCAGCGCCCCGCGCCCCCGTGACGCGGCACAAAAATCAGCGCGGGACCCTACAGTGCGCACCACACCGGCCGACCGTCCCGTGCAACACCCCCGTGAAGCGGGAACCCCCCGTTTCCTTACGCACCCCGCGAAGGGGTCTCGTATGAGGTGATGGCCGCGACCTTGGAGGCGGACGGGGACGTGGTGTCGAAGCGCTGGGTCAGCCATTCGTCCACGAGTGTGCGGGCGAGTTCGAGGCCGATCACGCGTTGGCCGAAGCACAGGACCTGCGCGTCGTTGCTGAGCACAGAGCGCCGCACGGAGTAGCTGTCGTGCGCGGTCACGGCGCGCACGCCGGGCACCTTGTTCGCGCTGATCGCGACCCCCAGCCCCGTACCGCAGATCAGCAGCGCCCGGTCCGCCTCGCCCTCGGCGACGCGACGTGCCGCCTCGACGGCGACGTGGGGGTACGCGGTGTGCTCGTCGGTGCCGACGCCGACGTCGGTGACCTCGGCCACGCGCGGGTCGTCCTTGAGGTCCCGCTTCAGGGCCTCCTTGTAGTCGAGGCCCGCGTCGTCGCAGCCGACGACTATCCGGAACGGGCGGTCCGGGGTGGTCTCGGTGGTGCCGGTGGCCATGGTGGTACTCCTCCAGTGAGCTGAACGCAGGGCGAGGGCAGAGCGACGGATCAGGCCCCAGCGGCCACAGCGCCAAGCACCGTCGCCAGGGACACCGCCCCCGGATCGGGCGTGCCGACGCTGCGTTCCGCGAGGGGGCGGGCGCGGCCGAGGCGCGGGCGCAGGGAGGCCGTCGCTTCGGCCGCCTCGCTGGCCGTCCGGGCGGCGGCGGTGAAGGCGTCGGCCGCGCCCGTACCGTCCCCGAGCTGCTGGGTGAACGCGGTCACAAAGGGCTGGAGCGCGTCGACGAGGGTTTTGTCGCCGACCTCGGCCTTGCCGAGCGCGGTGACGGCCCGGAGCGCGCTCTCCGCCGCCGCTGCCAGTTCCTTGGGTTCGGGCGCGCGGTCCGCGGGGAGCCCGGCGCCGAGGGCGCGCAGCCCTGCGCCCCAGAGCGCCCCCGAGGTGCCGCCCGCCTCGGCGGCCCACGCGTCGCCCGCAGCGGCCAGCAGCGCGGCGGGTGCCGCGCGTTCGGACCCGGCGCGCTCGGCTGCCGCGAGTGCCGCGTCGACGCCCTTGCACATGCCGCGCCCGTGGTCGCCGTCCCCGGCGATGGCGTCGAGTCGGCCCAGGACTTCTTCTTGTTCGTGCAGCACGGTGTGCGCGGTGCGCAGCGCCCGTACGGCGAAGGCGGAGGTGTCCGCTCCGGCGCCCTCCGCCACAGCGGGCGCGGGCGCGGGAGTCGCCGCGGACGCACGGGCCCGGGGGGACCTTGTCCGTACGTCCGCGGCGGGCCTGGTGGGAGCGGCGAGGGCGCCCCTGCGGTAGGCGGGGGTGTCGGCGGGCGCGAGCCAGAGCCGCTCCAGCTCGTCGTCGAGCCAGGTGAGGGTGAGGGAGCAGCCCGCCATGTCGAGGCTGGTGACCAGTTCACCGACCTCGGGCCGTACCGCTTCGAGCCCCGCCTCGGCCAGCAGCCTGGAGACGGTGGCCCACACGACGTACAGCTCCTCGTACTTCGTGGAGCCGAGGCCGTTGAGGAGGACGGCGACGCGGCCGTTCTCCGCGTCGGCGTCGGCGGGGCGTTCCTTGAGGAGCCCTTCGACGAGGGTGCGGGCGAGGTCGTCAGCGGTGGTCAGTTCGCTCTCGCTGACGCCGGGTTCGCCGTGGATGCCGAGTCCGAGGCCGAGCTTGCCCTCGGGCACGGTGAACAGGGGCTCGTCCTGGCCTGGGAGGGTGCAGCCGGCGAAGGCGACGCCGAGGGTGCGGGTGCGGGCGTTGGTGTGCTCCGCGACGCGGACGACCTCGTCCAGGGAGGCGCCCTCCTCGGCGGCGGCGGAGGCCGTCTTGAAGACGACGAAGTCGCCCGCTATGCCGCGCCGCTTGGTGGTGTCCTCGGCGGGGGCGCTGGCTATGTCGTCGGTGACGGCGAAGCAGCGGGCCGGTATGCCCTCGTCGGTGAGGCGCTGGGCAGCGAGGCCGAAGTTCATGACGTCTCCGGCGTAGTTGCCGAAGAGGAAGAGGACGCCGCCGCCGGTCTCGGCCTCGGTGGCGACCGAGTGGGCCTGCGCGGCGGAGGGCGAGGTGAAGATGTTGCCGATGACGGAGCCGTCGGCGAAGCCGGGCCCGACGACGCCGCAGAACGCGGGGTAGTGTCCCGAGCCGCCGCCCGTGAGGACGGCGACCTTGCCCCCGCGCGGGCGTTCGGCGCGGACGACGCCGCCGGGGACGGCCCGCACGTGCTCGGGGTGTGCTGCGGCGAAGCCGGTGACCATGTCGTCGGCGAAGCGGGAGGGGTCGTTGAAGAGCCTGGTCATGTCGTGCTCCATGCCTCGCGGGCCGTGGTGAGGGTGCGCAGGTAGGCGGCGTAGCCGTCCGCGTAGAAGTCCGTGGCCTCCGGGTCGGCGGTCACGGTGCGGCGGTGCGCGCGCCAGGCCTCGGCGTCGACGGGGGTGCCGAGCGCGTCCCAGGCGACCTGGGCGGCGCCCCGGATGCCGACGGCGTCGTCGGTGACGTGCAGATCGGTGCCGAGGACCCCGGCGAAGATCCGCGCCCACTCGCCCGAGCGGGCGCCGCCGCCGCAGGCGGTGACGGCGCGCGAGACGCCGAGGGTCTCCATGCAGTGCCGGGCCGAGTAGGCGACGGACTCGCATAGTGCCCGCACCAGGTCGGCGCGGCCCGTCGTCGGGGAGAGTCCGTCGAGGCGGCCCCGTGCGCGGGCGTCCACGAAGGGTGCCCGTTCGCCGCTCGCGGAGAGGAAGGGCAGCGCGGTGACGCCGCCCGCGCCGTACGGGGACTGGGCGAGCAGTGCGTCCAGTTCCTGGATGCGCACGCCCAGCAGCTTCAGCAGCCAGTCCAGTCCAGCGGTGCCGATCATGGCGGGCATGACCCGCAGATAGCGGCCCTCGTACGGGGTGGCCAGCAGCATCCCGGCCGGGTCGTCGCTGACCTGGGGCGCCGGGTCGTCGGTGAGGACCTGGCTGGCCAGGGTGGTGCCGATGATGAGGTTGCCCTCGCCGACCTCGGCGAGCCCGGAGCCGAAGCCGCAGGCGGGGATGTCGAACGGGCCTGCCGAGACGGGGAGCCCGGCGGGCAGGCCCAGTTCGGCGGCGACCTCGGGCAGCAGCGCGTGCAGGGTGCGGGGCGGCGCGGGCTCGGCGAGCAGGCGGCGGTGCGGGGCGAGGCCGCACAGGTCCAGCGCCTGGTCGTCGTAGGTGCGCGAGCCGACGTTCAGGAACGGCTGGCTCGCGTCGGAGGCGTCCACCGTGATCTCGCCGGTGAAGCGCTGCACGATGGCGTCGACGCAGTAGCCCGCCACGGCCGCGTCAGCGAGCCGCTCCGGCTCGTGCTTGGCCAGGTGGGCGAGGAGGGGCGCGGCGGAGCCGGGGAACATCCCGGCTCCGGTGCGCTGGTGGACGCGCTGGGCGACGCCGTCGGCGGTCCAGCCGTCCAGGATGTCGGCGGCGCGCCCGTCCATCCAGGAGAGCGCGCGCCCGACGCCGCGCCCTCGCGCGTCGCGCAGCCACAGCCCGTCGCCCTGCCCGGTGATGGCCAGGGCCTCGACGGGCTCGTCGGCGCCGAGCACGTGCGCGTCGGCGACGGCGGCCCGTACGACGGTGACGACCGTGCCCAGCACCTCTTCCAGGTCCTGTTCGACGCGCTGTCCCGGCAGCGTGTAGACAGTGCTGCGGGCCTCGTGCGCCGGGGTGGTCCGGCCGTCGCGCGTGATGAGCTGGGCCTTGGTGACCGAGGTGCCGACGTCCACCCCGACGATCATGAGCCCGTACCTCCGGCGAGCGCCTCGGGGTTGGCGAGGTGGCGCAGGGGCTCACCGCGCAGGAAGCGGGCCGCCTCGCCCGCGCTGATGAGCGCGGCGCGCTCGGCGGTCTGCCGGGTGGCGCCCGCGAGGTGCGGGGTGGTGATCACGTTGGGGGCGCTGTGCAGGGGCCAGTCGGCGGGCGGGGGCTCGATGTCGTAGACGTCGAGTGCCAGCGCGCCGAGGCGGCCCGACTCCAGCAGCGCGGGCAGCGGCGCGTAGTCGAGGAGGCCGCCGCGCGCGGAGTTGACGAGGACGGCGCCCTCGGGCAGCAGCTTGAGGTTGTCGGCGTTGAGCAGGTGCCGGGTCTCGGGCGTGAGCCGCGCGTGCAGGCTGACGACGGAGCTGGCGCGCAGCAGCTCGTCCAGGGTGACGAGTTCGACGCCGTCGGCCGCGGCCTTCGCCGGGTCGGTGTACGGGTCGGAGACGAGGACGCGCGCGCCGAAGGCGTTCAGCACGCGCGCGACGATGGCGCCGATGGCGCCGTAGCCGACGAGGCCGACGGTGGAGCCCTCGATCTCGCTGCCCGCGTTCTCGTACGCGTAGTAGTCGCCGCGCCAGACGCCGCGCTTGAGGTCGGCGTCGGAGACGGTGATGCGGCGCATCGCGTCGAGCATCAGGCCGATGGCGAACTCGGCCGCGGCTGCGGCGTTGCGCCCTGGGGTGAAGGAGACCGGGATGCCGGCGGCGGTGGCGGCGGCCAGGTCGACGTTGACGGGGCCGCCCCGGCAGACGCCGATCATGCGCAGCTTCGGGGCCGCCTCGATGACCTTGGCGGTGAAGGGCGCCATCTGCGTGAGCGCGATCTCGGCGTCGCCGAGCGCCTCGATGACCTGCTCCTCGGTGCCGCTGGCCTCCTGGACGCCGCCGACGGGCCCGAAGGGCTCGACGGGCCATCCGGTGCGCATCGTGCGGAAGTCGAAGGCGGTGCCGGGCGCGGCCTCGCGCAGCGCGTCGGCGAACAGTTCGGGGGCGACGAAGTCGTCACCGGAGACGAGGACCGTGGTCATGCCCGGTCACCTTCCTTCAGCTGACCGATGAGGTAACGGCGTACGGAGTCGTGGTCGGAGGCGGCGAAGGAGGCCCCTGCGAGGGCGTCCTCGGCCGGCGGGTACTGGGGGTTGGGGATGGCGACGACGGTCATCCCGGCGGCGGCTGCGGCGCGCAGCCCGTTGCTGGAGTCCTCGACGCCCAGGCAGCGCGCGGCGGGGACGCCCAGCTTGTCGGCGGCGGCGAGGTAGACGTCCGGGCTGGGCTTGCCGCGGGGGACCTCGGCGCTGGAGACAGTGGCCTTGAAGTGGTGGTCGATGCCGTGGTGCACGAGCACCGCGTCGATCACCCGGCGGGGCGCTGAGGAGGCCAGCGCGATGGGGGCGCGGGCCGCGGTCTCGGTGACCATCTCGCGGGCGCCTTCGAGGAGGTCGATGCGCCCGCCCTCCAGGGCGGCGATCATGCCGTCGACGACGGTGCGCTCGGTGTCCTCCGCGCTGTCGCCGCCCCCGGCGAACTCCGTGAGGAAGGTGGCCCATTCGGGGGCGCTCATGCCCTGGCAGCTCTTGGTCTGTTCCGGGCCCCACTGTGCGCCACGCTCCGCGGCGAACGCCGTCCACAGCTCTTCCCAGAGGTGCTCGCTCTCGACGAGCACTCCGTCCATGTCAAACACCACTGCTTCGGCCACGGCCGGTACTCCTTAACGTCGCGGTTTCAGCAAATTAACACCGTGACTGTTAGTTGTCACTAGGTGATTGGTAGGGCTAACCCCCTCCCGGTGATAGTTCGTGCCGGACACACAGGGCAGGATGGTGCGTATGACCGCCCAGGGAGCGCGCGCCACGCGCCAGAAACGACAGCAGATGATCATTGACCATGTGCTGGCACACGGGGACGCCAGCGTGGCCGAACTCACGGAGATGACCGGCGTCAGCCTCATGACCGTGCACCGCGACATCGCAGAGCTGGCCGACCGGGGCATTCTGCGCAAGTACCACGGCGGCGTCTCGGCCCAGCCGTCCACCGTCTTCGAGTCCAGCTCCGACTTCCGGCTGCACGCGCACCCCGGCGAGAAGGACGCGCTGGCGCACGAGGCGCTCTCGTTCGTCTCCCCGGGCATGTCCCTGATGCTCGACGACTCGACGACGGCGCTGGCCCTCGCCAGGCTGCTGCCGCAGGTCGGGCCCATGACCGTGGTCACCAACTACCGCCTGATCACCGAGGAACTGCGGGCCGCGGACGACATCAGGCTGATCTGCATCGGCGGCGAATATTCACGTACGCACGACTCCTGGATCGGCCTCCCCGCGCTGGAGATGATCAACAGCTTCTCGGTGGACCTGGCCGTGGTCTCCACCTCCGCGATGACCGCGACGATGACCTACCACCAGGAGCAGGAGATGGTCACGATCAAGCGCGCGATGCGCGAGGCGGGGGCCGTCAGTGTGCTGCTGATGGACCACAGCAAGGTGGGGCGCAACGCGCTGCACCGGCTGGAGGGTGTGGAGTCCTTTGATCACGTGGTGCTGACGGGCCCCGTCGAGGACGACCTCGTGAGCGGGATGCGGAAGCTGACGGACGTCCGGGTCGTGACCGGGGAGTGACGGGACCCGAGGGGAGGAGAGGGGAGGGTTAACAGAAAGCGCGGTTATTTTTAACAGAGGCCTTGATATTTCTCCCACTGAGGCTGAGGATCTGCGGTTGTCACAACGTGTACCTCAGAACGTGTACCTCAGAGTGGAGGCCGCAATGCCGGGACGTGCTGCGGATGCACCCGCGAAGGCGGGTGCCGGACCGGGAGCGGGGGCCGGAGGGCTGCTGGACCGGATAGGGCTGCCGAAACCCCTGCTGTTCGGCTACATCGGCGTCCTGCTGTTCATGATCGGCGACGGCGTCGAGAGCGGCTTCATCGCGCCGTACATGGCCGACCACGGCGCCGGTACGGACGTCCGCGCCGGTTACGTCATCACCGCCTACGGCATCGCCGTGATGCTGGCCTCGTGGTTCTCGGGCGCGCTCGCGCAGGTCTGGGGACCGCGAAAGGTGATGTGGGTCGGCCTCGTCATCTGGGCCGTGTTCGACGTGCTCTACCTCGTCGTCGCGCTCGGCGCCGAGAACTACCCGATGATGCTGGTCCTCTATGGCATCCGCGGCTTCGGCTACCCGCTCTTCGCCTTCGGCTTCCTCGTCTGGATCACCGACACGGCGCCCACCGCGCGCCTGGGCACGGCCGTCGGCTGGTTCTACTTCGCCTTCACGGGCGGCCTGCCCACCCTCGGCTCGCTCTGGTCCAGCCTGACCATCCCGGCCTTCGGCGAGATGGGCACGCTGTGGTCCGCGCTGGGCCTGATCCTGATCGGCGGCGCGTTCTCGCTGGTCGGGGCGCGCAAGCGCGCCGGCGGCGACCGGCTGGCCCCGCCCGAGGTGACCACGGGGCAGAGCCTGTTCAACAGCGTCTCCATCGTCTGGACCCACCCGCGCGTCCTGGTCGGCTGCCTGGTGCGGGTCATCAACACCGCGCCCGAGTTCGGGATGCTGGTCTATCTGCCGCGGATCTTCTCCGACGACGTGGGCTTCGGCACCGACAAGTGGCTCCAGCTCCTGGCGATCATCTACGGCACCAACATCTTCTTCAACCTCATCTTCGGCGCCCTCTCCGACAAGATCGGCTGGCGCACGACGATCGCCACGTTCGGCGCCCTCGGCTGCGCGATCAGTGTGACGGTCCTCTACTTCGTGCCCACCTGGCTGGGCCCGGACTACTACTGGGTCGCGGTCCTCGCGGGCATGCTCTACGGCGCCACCCTCGCGGGCTTCGTGCCCATCTCGGCGCTGATCCCGTCCATGGCGCCCGAGAACAAGGGCGGCTCCATGGCGCTGCTCAACCTCGGCGCGGGCGGCGCGACGTTCGTCGGCCCGGCCATCGCGAGCCTCTTCTTCCCGCTGGTGGGCGCGGGCGGCGTCACCCTGATCTTCATGGGCCTGTACCTGCTGGCGCTGGTGCTGACGCTGTTCCTGAAGCTGCCGGGAGAGGGGGCGGGGAAGCCGTCGGGGGACGGTTCCCCCGCGAAGACGGTGGCTCCGCCTGGCGGCAGCGCGGAGGCCGCGGCTCCGGCGGGCGCTCCGTAGCAGGGGCGCTGTGAGAACGCGTCCGGCTCTGTGATCTGTGAGCGGACACCAGGTGGGCGGGCCGACCGGTTGCGGAAC